>CAJXVA010000723.1 GCA_913061055.1 uncultured Pseudomonadota bacterium | reverse complement strand
GCCCTCGGTACCCCTCGGTTTGCCGACACCTGGGGGCAGCTGCGTTTGGCCCAGCGCGACGCACAGGCCCGCGGCCCGCAGCCTCTCCCCGAGTTCGAGCTCCCCCGGCTCGGTCCTCAGGGCCGTCCGCTGCTCTCCACGGACCTCCGCGGGACGATGCACCTCATCAGTTTCTGGGCCACCTGGTGCGAACCCTGCGTACAGGAGATGCCGGCGCTCCATCGCCTACACGAGCGCCTCTCCCCAAGCGGCCTCCGGGTCGTCAGTGTCGCGGTCGACAACGAGCCCGGTGACGTCGCGGAGTTTCGCAATCGGCGGTGGCCGATGCCGTGGCAGCACGCTGCCATCGACGCGGACCAGCGCATCGCCCTGTGGCCAAAGCTCGGGCTCGCGACGCAAATGCCGGCGGCCGTCCTCGTCGACGAAGGGGGCTCGATCGTGGTGGCAGGAGAGCCGAGCATGGTCTTCGCGACAGCGCGTCGATTGCTCAGCGTACACGCCCCGAGCCAGGTAGACCGGGCGTTGGATCGGGTCTCGCCCGAGAAGGCTCAGCAGATCCGCAAACACATCCGAGCGCTCGAAGCGATGGAAGCCGCGCTGGAAGCTGAGGCAATCCGTTGAGCAAGAGCCTGCCGCACATCAGCATCGCGCTGTGCCGATCCGCTTGACCGTATCGGTCGTGCCGCCGACTCTTCGGCTGTGCTTCGCCTCAGCGCCTTCGCTTCCGGACGAGGATCCAACGTCGCAGCCCTGCACGCAGCGATCACCCGCGGCGACCTGAACGCGGAGCTCGCGTTGGTGGTGTCGAACAACTCCGGCGCCAAGGTGCTGGAGTTCGGCGCCGCACGCGGCATCGCGACGGCACACATCAGCGGCAAGACCCACGCTGACGAGGGCGCTGCGTTGCTGGACGCACTCTCCGATGCGCGGACCGACGTCCTCGTCCTCGCCGGGTACATGAAGAAGCTCGATCCACGGGTGGTCGACGCCTACCGAGGTCGGGCCGTCAACATCCACCCCGGTCCCCTCCCCGAGTTTGGCGGCCGCGGCATGTTTGGCCTTCACGTGCACTCGGCGGTACTCGCCGCCGGACTGGCAGAGACAGGACCTACCGTCCACCGCGTCACGGCCGACTACGACGAGGGGGCGACGCTGGGGTTTCGCCCCGTGCCGGTCCAGGCCGGGGACACGCCCGAAACACTCGCGGCGCGGGTTCTTGCCGCCGAACACGACCTGTACTGGCGCGTGCTCGCCGACGTGTTCGTCACCCCGTAGCGGCGCCCACGACCGTCGCGGCGACCACACGCCGCGCGATCGGAGATCGACGTCTAAGCGTCGTCGATGGTGGTCAGCGGCGGAAGCACCCGGCGGAGCCAATCGTCGAGCATCACCAGGCCGGAGATGGTGACGCCGGTATCCACTTCTTCGCGCACCCGCTGGTCGAAATCGCCGAGTCCATACTTCTCGACCATGCCCGCGACGTCGTCGCCCTCGACCAGGCGCACGAGCTTGTGCAGGTGGAAGTTGAGCTGCCGACGCAGGGCGTTGACCGCGGGTCCATCCCACGGTGTCGCGATCTCCATGTGGTCGATGGCCTGGTTGAGATACAGGAAGCCCATCACGTCGGTGACCTTCAAGCGCAGCGCGAGCCACTCCTCTGGCGTCCGCCCAAGCAGCATTGCGAGCCGCACGGCATCGAGCACGGGTGTCAGGTAGCGAAGCCGGACCAGACGGTGCGCGAGAGACTGGGGGACGCCCACTTCGACGAGCCGAGCCGTTCGGCCCTTGGTGCGGCGCTTGGAGCCCGAGGGCAGAACATCGTCGACGTGGGACAGCAGCGCAAACGTCTTCTTCGCCGCATCGTCGTTCATGGCCGGCAGCGGCATCTGATCGAGCAGGTAGTACGTCGCATCTTCGAGCCACGTCTGGGCGAGCTTCATGCAGCGATACACCGCCGTCTGCGTCTTGGACGTCTCGGTGGCGTACAGCTCGGTGCAGAGTCCGTCCCACTCGCAAGCCGCGGCGGCGTGCATGTATGACAGCGCGATGTCGCGGGTCGAGCTTCCGGTCGCAAGCGCAACCTCGCCGAGCATGCTGCCACCGGCGTTGTCGACGATGTTGTTGACCAGCATCGTGGTGCCGATCTCGCGGCGCAGGAGGTGGTTCTCCACCGCGTCGGATCCGGCGAGTTCGAGGACCCGCTGGGGGAAGTAGTCCCGCACCATCCGGCGCACCAGCCCATCCGGTAGCGGCTCGTCCTCGAGCAGCTCTCGGTAGGCCAGCATCTTGGCGTGCGCACACAGCACGGCGGCCTCGTGCTTGATGAGGCCGTGGCCTCGACGAGAGCGACTCTGGAGTTCCTCGTCGCCGGGCATTGCAAACATGTCCGGGTTGAACGGCACGGCGTCGGCGAGAAACCGCAGCGCCCGCGAGTAGCGGAACACATCTTTGCGACTGCGCTCGACATCGAACGACACCATTCGGCTCTGCGAACGGTTGTTCTCGAGCACCATCTCGACGACCTCGTCCTCGCAGTCCTCCAGCAAGCTGTTCCGAGCATCTCGGGAGACGGCGCCGGACTTGAGCAGCGGCGCGAACAGAATCTTGATGTTCACCTCGTGGTCCGAGGTGTCGACGCCGCCGGAGTTGTCGAGGAAGGCGTTGTAGTTCTGCCCGCCGCGCTTGGCGAACTCGACCCGGCCGCGGTCGGTGATCGCCAAGTTGGCGCCCTCACCCAGGACACGGCACTGCAGCTCGTTGGCGTTGACGCGGACGGAGTCGTTGGCCTTGTCGCCCGCCTCGACCTGGCTCTCGTCCTTGGCCTTGGCGTAGGTCCCGATGCCGCCCATCCACAGCAAGTCGACCTCGAGCTTGAGGATGGCGCTGATCGCCTTGTCTCCGTTGACGACCTCGTCCGGGCCAAATCCGAGCAGCTCGCGGGCCTCGGGGCTCAAGTCGAGTTCCTTGGCCTTTCGCAAGAACACCCCGCCCCCCTTGGACAGCAATTCCTTGCTGTAGTCCTCCCAGCTCGACCGCCCCATCTCGAACAGACGAAGGCGCTCGTCGTAGCTCTTGGCCGGATCGGGATCCGGATCGATGAAGACGTGCATGTGGTTGAAGGCGCCGACGAGCTTGATCGTCTTGCTTCGCAGCAGGCCGTTTCCGAACACGTCGCCAGACATGTCGCCCACGCCCACCGCGGTGATGACGTCCGCCTCAGGATCGATCCCGAGCTCGCGGAAGCTCCGCTTCGAGACCTCCCACGCGCCGCGGGCGGTGATGCCGGTCTTCTTGTGGTCGTACCCGTTGGAGCCCCCCGAAGCGAACGCGTCATCGAGCCAGAATCCCTGCTCGGCACTGATTGCGTTGGCGGTGTCGGAGAGGTGAGCGGTGCCTTTGTCCGCCGCAACGACGAGGTACGGGTCCTCGCCTTCGAGGAACGGAATGATGCCCTTGGGATGTTTCGTGACGCCGTCCACGACGTTGTCGGTCACCGACAGCAACGCGCCAATGAAGCGTTTATAGAAGGCATCGCCGGCGGCACGAAGTGCATCTCGTCCGGCCGGCGGGTTACGCAAGACGAACCCGCCCTTGGCCCCCATGGGCACGATGAGCACGTTCTTGACCATCTGCGTGGCCATCAGACCGTGGATCTCGGTGCGGAAGTCCTCGGGGCGGTCGCTGAACCGCAGGCCGCCGCGAGCCACCCGGCCACCGCGAAGGTGCACGCCCTCGAAGTCGGGGTGATAGACCCAGATCTCGCGGAACGGCTTGGGGTCGCGCCCAAACGTGAGGGTCTCCGCTGCGATCTTGAACGCGAGCGCCTTTCCCTGCTCCGCGACCCAGGCGTTGGTCCGGCGAACGGCACGAACCACCTCCGCGACGGACGCCAGCACGCGGTCGGCGGTGTAGTCGGCGACCTGGCGAAGCTCTGCGGACAGCGCGGCCTCGGAAGCGTCCCGCGTGTCGGTCGACTGCGCCCGGGGATCGAAGCGTGCGGCGAGCCAGCCGACGAGCGACTGCGCCACCGAGGGGTGGTCGACGAGCACCTGCCGAATCACGTCCGGACCAAACGGAACCTGCAGCTGGTGCAGGTAGGCCACGAAGGCGCGGAGGATTTCCACGTCGCGCGCGCCCAGGTCGCTGACCACGACCAGTCGGTTGAGGTCGTCGTCCCCAGCCCGCCCCGCGAACACATCGCGAAGCGCCAACACGATGTTGTGCCGCCGCCCCATGATCTGGCCGATCCGGTCCGGCCGGATGTCGAAGCGGAAGTTGTCCATGTCGATCGTCGGCAGCCGAGCGATGTTGATGTCGCGGCTGTAC
>CAJXVA010000722.1 GCA_913061055.1 uncultured Pseudomonadota bacterium | reverse complement strand
GCGAGAACGCATCGTCGAATGTCCGGCAGCGCGGCGAAGCATCGGGGCCGAGTTCGTCGAGCACCCGCCGCACGGCACCGAAGGTCCGCTCATAGAAACCCATCCATACGTGGAGGCCGTGCTCCTCGATCCGCCAACCTCGCGATGGGTCTCGTCCCGTCGCGCCTTTCCCTCCCAACCGCCACGACCTCTCGACAACCGTCACGCTGTGTCGCTCACGGAGCGCCGGGGTTGCCGTCAAGGCGAGCGCTGCAGCCGTCCCTGCACACCCTCCACCGAGAACCAGGATCTTCCGAGGCCGGGTCATAGTCGCCTCCTCCACCAAGCGCGACGCACCACCTTGCCGTCGCCAAACGTGAACCCGAGCCTCAATGACATCGCCCCCAGAGGCTCCCCGGGGAGTGTCCACAGCCCGTCCGGATACTCGATCGTCGCGCGGCGCATCGTGGCCGACGCCTCCAGATGGAAGACGGAGAACGGCAGCACAACCAGCTCATCGATTCGGTGGCGCGCGCGGGGCCCGGACCCGACGTCGAGAACCTGTTTGCGCAAGTACAATCGCGGGCGGGAAACACGAAGGGCCCAACGCATGATCCGCATCGCTCGGCAGAGGCGGTGTGAGGCGACCGTCCGCTCCCCAACTCGAACCCGCATGCGATGCGTGCCTGATGCGATGAGGTAAAAGCCGTCGTCGTGCTCGAGGACACGCCCCATCCGTTTGGCAAAGCCGTACACCTCGCGACCGAAGAGAATCGGCAAGTACGCGTCGGGGTACACCTCCGGTAGATAGAACCCCGGTCCCCGAGGCCCCCAACACGGCACGAACCCCGCGACCTCCCGGTAGCCATAGTCGCGATGATCTCCCAGAGTGTGCAGAGCCCGGCACCCCTCGACGTTCGAAAGCACGGCCAACGACAGATTCTCGAGCCCCGGAATCGGTCGCAGCCCGCGTGGCAGCGTGTGGGCCGTCGGGCCACGAACCAACACCGAGAGCGCACTGTAGGGTCCGAAGCGATACGGGCCGGGTACGAGTCCCCCTCGGTCGTTCGCGAAGAAGTCATCGTCGCGGCGCAGCTGGCCGTCCCTCCAGCGTTCGAGTCGACGCGCCTCCTCGCAGACCAGCTGCAGCGTCTGCTCGTGCCCAAAGCTGCCCGCGAGGCGGGCCGGCAGGATCTCCGCAACACGGCAACTTGTACGCGCGCGGAGGCGGCCGCCCCGGACGAGGCATGCCGGACCCTCGCGAAACTCGAGCAGTCCGGCCTGTCCATGCACCTCAAGCTCCCCGTCTTCGAGAAGCACGAGTGTGTTCGGGGCCGGAAGGAGGACCTCGCCGGGGTCCAGTGCGCGCCAGGGCAACGACGTGTCGCACACGGCGGCATTCACGCTACGGCCTGACGGGGTCATCCGACCCTCCACGCGGGCACGGAGGCCTGTTCACCAGGAGGACGACACACCACCGGCCGTGGCCGCTGCATGAAGGCCTCGGAGAGGATCGTTCGGCGCGGCCCGGTCAGAACACGCGCCGCGGCGATCCCCGAAATGGTCGCCGCTTCCACGCAGGTGGAGTTCACATTGGTGCGTGTCCACGTGCCCGCAAACACCACGTTGTCCAGGCCGGTCTCATGCGCTTCGGGGCGAAGTGCTGAGGTCCCGACCGCCGCGCCGTCGCACAGGTCGCTCGGGGCCACATTGGCCCGGACGTATTGAGCCTGCAGACGCAGGGGGCCGCTTCGGTCCTCAGGGTCGTGCAACACGGACCAGTCGAACTCCCCTCCGCGCCTCCGCGCTGCGGGCCAAAGCCGGGCGGCATGTTGTCGCAACTGGGCCTCCAGAGCTCCTACCGCTTGCGCATTCGCCTCGACCTCGTGCTGCGGTGTTCCCACAGGCGGCAGGGGGTCGAACCCATAGCTTCCACACAGGTAGTGGGAAGACCGAGGACCATCCGCGCCCCAGCCCTCGAGTTCGACCACGTCGGACATGTCCGCCCAGATCGAGTACGGGAGCGCCCAGGAGACCATCGCCGCCCGGGGTCGAGTCCAACCCAGCCCCTCCATCGACGGCGAGCACCACAGCTGCGCCGCCACCGAGGGCACGAGGTTGACCCCCCGAGCGAACGCCCCCAGGCGTGGAGAGACTTCCCGGATCGACGCAACACAGGAGGGCCTCGCCCCTTCGTCCCGCAGCGCGCCCGCGGGAAGGGCGAGAATCACCTCGTCGAAGTCCTGGCCGTCGAGGAGTTCTCTGAGTTCCCCGAGCGCCGCGTCGGTCTCAAAACGGACACCCGAGGCTCGCAACGCCTCGCCACCGTGGAGTTGCGACCAATCGGGCTCCGTCGACCAGCAACGCAGCCCAGCGAAGGTTTGAAGCGGCTGGTACTCGCCGATCGACCGAGCCTGCTCCCGGAACACGAGCCGCGCCGCTCGACGTTTCGCCGGGTCCAGGTCGACCGACACCAGCTGGTGGAAGAACGAGAATCCAACCCCTCGCGATTTGAGGACCTCATACATCGGGGAGATCAACGCCTCCCCCATCCCAGCGCCCACCAGATATGCCGCGGCGCCGCGGTATCCAAAGTACGCACGCAGGAAGAATCGGGCGGCTGTGCCAGCCTCGAAGTCGGGCTTGTCGAGGTCACCGCCGCGGTATTGAAACGTGGCGTCGTAGGGCACACGCACCAACGGCCATTGTTCGAGCAACCCTCGCGACGCGCCGTGTCGATGCAGCCACTCGCGAAACTCGAGGTGATTGACCCGATCCAGATCGAAGTCACACAGAATGCGATAGCGAGAATCGGTCAGCGCCAGGAAGAAGGCAGCGAAGAACTCGAGCGCGTTCCGGGCGTTGAGTAGCCCCGGGCGGTGGATGACGACCCGGTCCAACCATGGCAACAGCCGTTGCACCCGACGGACCCAACGGCGGGCGACGACAATATCGGGATGCCCCGGGTCACCACGTACGGCCCGAGCCCGCGCGGCGAGGCCTTCGACGACCGCCGCCGAGAGCCCGCCAAGCACCCTGGCCACCACACCTCCGGGTCGCTGACGAGTCCGGTCGAATCCGGGCTTCGGCCGGCGCCCAGATCGCCCCGCGAAGTTGCTGAGGTTGGAGCGCAGGACGGCCCCGAGCCGCGACAACAGCAGCGCAGGCGGGTCGACTCGCGGGTCGTCGCCAGCCACGGCTTCGTTCGGCCGAAACTGCACGTCCCAGACGTCGTAGCCAGCAGGAACGGGTAGACCGACCGGCGTGTACGCATGGGGAACGAGGACATCCTCGAGCGAGTGGATGGGACAATCCGGCGGGCGCTCCCACGCGTCGATGACTTCCCGGGCCATGCGAAACGCGTTGTCGTAGAACCCAAACCAGACGTGGAGTCCGTGCTCTTCGTTCCGCATCCCAGCCTTGGGATTCCGACCGCTTGCGAGCTTGCCGCCCAGGCGCCACCCCGTCTGATAGACGGTGACCTCGTAGGTTTCACGCAGCGCCGGGGTCGAGGACAACTCGTACGCGGCGGTCAGCCCTGAGAGCCCACCACCAATGATTGCGACTCTGCGTCTGAAAACTCCGGTTTTCCCGGAGCCCGTAGGCGCATCGAGACGAGGAAATCCTGCGGGGCTTGCGACCATTCATGCCAGAGGTCTCAGCCGCATGGATTGTGATCCCGTTTTTGTTGGAGCCGGATCGACTCCGACCGCTGCTCAGACGCCTGGCAGAGCCGTCCGCATCAACAATTCGTAGACCTCAGACCGAGGCGTTCCCGCGTCCACCACCGAGCGGGCGTGCTCGAGTTCTTCGTCGATCAGCTTTGCAAAGCTGTCGAAGGGTTGGGCGCCGGAGAGGAAGCGTCCGTTGATGAAGAACGCAGGTGTCCCGCGGGCGCCCAGCTTCTGCGACTGCGCCTGCTGAGCCTTGATCTTCTGCTCCAGCGCTTGGTCGCGAAGGTCGCGCTTGAAGCGTTTCCGGTTGAGTCGCAGCTTCTTAGCGTATCCGAGCAGGTCTTGTTCTTCGAGCGCCTTCTGATTGTCGAAAAGCAGGTCGTGCATCTTCCAGAACTTGCCTTGTCGACCGGCAGCCTCGCTGGCCATCGCGGCGGGCATCGCTGCCTTGTGAAAGGCGAGCGGGTTGTGCTTGAAGACGAGACGAACATCCTGGCCGTACTCCTTGGCGATCTTCTTCATCGTCGCCGCCGCGCGCGAACAGTACGGGCACTGAAAGTCCTCGAACATCACGATGGTCACCAGAGCGTCCGAAGACCCCTTGGTGTGGGCGTCCCCGATCGTCGCGGCGTAACGAGCAGCGGGGTCTGTCTCTTATACACATCTCCGAGCCCACGAGACCTCTCTAC
>CAJXVA010000721.1 GCA_913061055.1 uncultured Pseudomonadota bacterium | reverse complement strand
CGTGGCCGCGGTCGGTGCTGCCGCTGCTGCCTCGCTCGTCGGCGCTGCCCTCTACGCGCCCGCGTCAGCAACCTACGACGATGCGGGGCTGCATCAAGCGCGGTCGACCGGGGACTCCTGGACGCGAACGGCGAGTCGAGTCGACGCGGGCGACCGCGATGCCTGGGCCTTGGTCGACGCGTTCGAACACGGTGGTGGCGAGGACCCGCGCGTGCGGGCCCAGGCGGCGCTCCTACGGGTACGGCTCGCCGAGGATGGAGCGGCACGAGACATCGCGGTGCAGCAGGCGGTCGTGGCCGCCGCGCGGACAAAGGCTCCTGGCGTGCGGTTCTCCGCGGCGTTGGTCCAGGCCGAGGAGGCTCTCGGGCGGGGGGCGCTGCTCGAGGCACAGGTCCACCTGGTTCGAGCCCGTCGCTGGACCGACCACGTCCAGGATGCGGCAAGACGACGGCTACAGCGACTGCTGTGGACGGTGGAGAACGCCGCCCGGGCATCGCCGGTGCGCCCGCACGAGGTCACCCAAGCATCCGAGCGTCTGGTCTCTCCCAGCCTGGAGCGCGTCGCCCTGCGGAGTCTCTTGGTGGCGGTCTGGGCGGCACGGGATGACCGCGCGATGGCCCTGAGCCAGCTCAACGCGGTGATGGGAGTTCCCCGGGCTCGGTTACCCCGGTTGCAGTTCGAGCTCTCCGTGGCTCGGGCGCACCTGGCGATGCAGCTCGGCCGCCTCGATGACGCGTCCATGGCGCTCGACCGGGCGAACGTGCACTGCACGACGGGGGCGGAGCGAGCGTCGCTGCGGCTTGCGCGTGCATCACTGGCCCGAGTCCGGGGAGATCGCGCATCGGCAAACTCCGCGCTCGACGGTGCGGCGGAAGAGCTCCACGGACTGGAAGGCCACGGCCTGTCCATCGACCTCCTGTTCGAGCGCGCCGCGTGGTCCCTGCACGCCGGGGCCGTCGATGACGCTCGGGTCCAGCTCGATGCTGCGCTGGCGCTTCATGACACGCTCCGAGGGCTGGGCGCGCGAAGCAGGCTTCCGTTGGAGCGGGCTTATCGCCGCGCGCTACAAGGCGACACACGGCTCATGAGCGAAGCGCCGCCATCTCGCGCCTCAGCCTCTCCTTGAGTCGCTCGAAGCGCTTGCGGAGGGCGGCAGCGGCCTTGGCGGGGTCTTCCGTGGGCTGCCCGTCGTCGCCCAACACCGCGACGATGTCGCGCCATGCCATTGCGCGGTCAACCCGCAGGATCAGGAGCGTTCGATCATCGGGATCGAGTCCATCTCGGATCCGCTGCAATGCGTCCTTGGAGTCGGTCCGCAGGTGGATCGCGGTCGTGCTTCGGACGTCTGCCGCAATGCGCGAGGCGTGGGTCTCGCGCAGCCCCTCGACCTTGCCACGCGGTCCCGCTGCCGCCCGAGCCTCGCCGCGCGCGAGGTTCCGCGCGACGACGTAGGTCCACGTCCGCACGCTGCTCTCCCACCGAAACGAGGGGAGGTGTTTCCACAACTGCTCGCACAGCCGAGAGAACAGCTCGTCCGGGTCCGCGGTGTGGACCATGGCGTGCAGATACCCCAGCAGCTCCGGCCCGTAGCTGCGAATCGCGAGCGTCGCCGCGGCCTCCATGTCGCCCGCGTCCCAGCTGCGCCGGATGCTCGCTTCGACACCCTGCGACGCCTCGTCAACCGGGCTGGCGGCTTCGTCGGTGGGCACCACACCCACAGTGTCGCGAGACCTTCGGAAAATGAAAAGGGCCTCGGCGCAGTCGCACCGAGACCCTTGGAGTGAGCCAGGTAGGGTTCGAACCTACGACCCGCTGATTAAAAGTCAGCTGCTCTGCCAGCTGAGCTACTAGCCCGAGTTTGGTGACCCCACAGGGAATCGAACCCTGGTTTCGAGGATGAAAACCTCGCGTCCTAACCGCTGAACGATGGGGCCAAAGGATGCCTCCGAAGGGGCAGCCGTTGAAGTGGGGGAGCTTTTACGCGCCAGCCCCCCCGGATGCAAGAAGAAAAATGAGGCGAAGTTGAAAAACCGGGCTGGACGACCCCAAGAGGACTCGAACCTCTGTTTCCGACTTGAAGAAAGCCGGCGTCCTTGGCCGCTAGACGATGGGGTCAGGGGGAGCGCGAAGCCCGTACGGGCGTTTCGCGGACGTGCTGTGTAGCCGAAAGAGGCGGGCCGGGCAAGATCTCCAGGCGGTCCAGGGTGCTCGCTCGCAGGCAGCAACGCGAAACGGGAGATCCTGTCGAAACAGAGATCTCCCGTCCATGGAGCACCCCACAACACGATCCCTGAGATCGGATGTCGTGCGAGTGCGGGTCGAGCCTACGCGTCGGGAGGCAGGACGATCAGGCTCGCGGCGGACTCCTGGAACGTCGGAGCCAGGGCTTCGAACTCGGCTGGCCGGGTGACGAACACCGTGACGAGGGTGTTGTCGTAGAGCTTCTTGACCGACACGTAGAGCTTGGCCGGAGGTGCACCTTCGCCGGCGGGGTACTCGACAGCGGTGTCGACCTGGGTGGCCGTCTCGACGAAGTTCTTCCCGCGGGTGCCGTTGGCGTAGCCCGCTGCGACAAGCGCTCCGTCGATGGTCTCGGTCATGTAGACCCCAGCGTCTTTCTTCTTGTCGTTGGGGAAGACCAACAGATACATCTTGTCGACGGTGGCGTCGCAAGCGCTCACAAACCCGCCTGAAGCGTAGGTTTGGGCCATCGTGGGGTTCTCTTCGACCAGCTCGACGTTCATCGGCGGGCGGATGAGGACCTTGTCACCGAACAGAGCGGTGGGGGTGTCGGCCACTTTGGCGTCGCAGGCTTTGGCAGCCGGTGCGGTACCGGTGTCGCCGCCGTCGTCGCCGCCATCCGAGGCACCGCCCGAGTCGTCGCCCGAGCCATCGCTCGCGCCGTCGGTGGTGGCAGCGACAGCACCATCGCCTCCGGGAGGCTGAGCCGCCCCGTCGGGCTTGTTCTTGTCGCAGCCGCTCAGGGGCGCGAGAAGGCCAAGGCAGAGGACGATGCTGGTGAAGGATCCGTTGCGCATCACGGGCATGATTTCGCCGAAGCTATCCCACGCCCGTCGTCGGCGCGCAAGCCTCCAAGAGCCCCGTGCGCGCCCGTTTTCACGCCGAGGGCGACGATTCTGGGTGCCAGGTCACCGCTCCGTCCGGAAGGAAGTAGATCAGGAACATGCGGCCCCCTTCCACCGTGGGGACGTGCCTGGACCCAGGAGGCATGAACACCCATCCGGGGGGATGACCATCGAAGCGCGCGGCGCCGTCTTGATCCGTCGCGGCAAAACCGAGCGTGACCTCGCCGTTTGGGTGGGTGTGCTCGAGGGCCGCGCCCTTCAACGCCACGACGTCGATCGACAGGCCGTGCGTGGCCTCGGTGGCCTTGGCCAAGCGGCAGAATCGAGCGTTTTCGTCGCCTCGGTTGCAGATGGTGCCGTCCTGCACACCTGCGTTCAGTGCAGCTCCGAGCTCCGCAACGGCCTCGCCATCCTCAGGGAATGCCTCTCGCAGCGCAGCGAGGACCGACGCGGCCCCGGCGGGGTCGGTGGCGGCGGCCGGGTCGAGTGCGGCCACCTTGGCGAGCATCGGAGGGAGGAGTGCCATCACGCGTTCGGCGGACATGGGCGCGAGCCTAATGTCCCGCCCGCGCAGGTTCCAGGAAAAGTGAAGGCGAATCTCGCCGCGTGCGGTGGGGGTGTCGTTGCGTCAGGGGACCGAGGTCCAGGACTGAGCATCGATGCGATGGGCCGCCACCGAGCGCGGGGCGGCGGCGTCGGCCCCCGGGGTGAGCAGGGAACCGGTGCGAACCACCAACCGGATCGGCGCGGCTTCGAGAGCATCGGCGGCCTCGCCCAGGCCCGGCTCCGATGGGTCGCTGGCCCGCTCGGCCAAGCGCTGGGCCACGGCGTGGGCCCGTCCGGCCGGAACCAGTACAAAGGCGGATGCCCCGTACGCGATGAAGTCGTAGGGGAACGCGGGCTCACCGGTCTCGGTGCGTCCGGCGATCGCAACCGCGCCATAGGGGGTGGCCCGCAACGACAGACTCCAGCCCTGCTCGAGGTTGGTGGTGAGCGGGTCCAGCTCGCAGCCGGGGGACCAAGCCCACGCGGACGTCCCGTCGGGAAGCGCGATGTGGACGAGCTGCTGCGGCTCGAACCCCGCTTGGGACAACGTGCTGCGAAGCAAGGGGACCTGCCACGTCCACTGTCCCAGGGCGAACGCCACCCGAATCGGGAGCTGTCGTTGTGGGGTTCGTGCACCTTCGGCCAGGTTGGCGAGAGCCTCCGGCAGCGCATCGTCGGAGAGGTCGATCAGCGTGACGGCTTCGGCGGCCGGCGGAAC
>CAJXVA010000720.1 GCA_913061055.1 uncultured Pseudomonadota bacterium | reverse complement strand
ACGAGATGTAGAGAGGTCTCGTGGGCTCGGAGATGTGTATAAGAGACAGCCGCTGCACGCGTCGGCCGACACGTGGGCCTTCATGCGTCATGCTGGTGATGCCGGGCCGGTTGTCGTCGTCGCACATCGTGGAGACGCAGCGCACACGCTTGCGCTCAGCGCCCAGATCTACCCTGGAGCGTACCGAGACCTCGTCTCGGGCGAGAGCGTGGTGCTCGAGGTGGGGGGCGAACTCGAGCTGGAGCCGTGGTCGCTGCGTGTCCTGGTGCCAGCGGCGCACGCGTGCGCGTCGTGAGTTGTCCTCGTGGTATATCGACTCCCGACATGAATGCGTTCAGAGGCCTGCTCGCGTTGTCTGCGGTGGTCATCGCGGCCTGCGGAAACGATGGCCTCGAATCCGACCCTGACCTCCAACCGCCCGCAGGGACCGACGCCTACGATCCCTCCGACGGGCAAGGCGAGGGCGGTGGCTACTACAGTACCTCGGGCCAAGACAGCGGCGGCAGTGGCGACGAGTCGGGTGGCGTCGTTGGCTGCGAAGAGGACAACCGAAGGTGTCCGTACACCTTCGAGTTTCCCGATGACGGCTACGGGAGCGTCGAACTCATGGGCAGCTTTGCGCCCGACGGGTGGGAGAACGGTGTGCCGATGGCGCTGGAGGATGGCGTCTGGCGGGCCAGCCTGGGCGTGTCATGGGGGGAAGACACCGAGTACCGATTTCGGGTCGATGGGAGCGAGGACTGGGTTCTCGACCCGGGCAACGAGGACACCGTGGGCGACAACTCGCTGCTGCAGGCCTCGATGTGCGAGGAGTTCTCGTGCGAGCCCATCGCGATCGGTGACTTCGACTGGCGCGACGCGGTCATCTACTTCGTGTTCGTCGACCGCTTCCTCAACGCGGACCCGAGCAACGACGGCGGGGTCGGTGTACCGATGGCCAGCGACTGGCAGGGCGGCGACTGGGCCGGCGTCACGCAGCGCATCGAGGAGGGCTACTTCACAGACCTGGGTGTGAACGTGCTGTGGCTGTCCGTTCCGATGGACAACACCGACGGAAGTGGACCGGGGACCGACGGCCGCGACTACTCGGCGTACCATGGCTACTGGCCAACCGACCTCGGTGCGACCGAAGAGCACTTCGGCACCCTCGCCGAGCTTCAGCAGCTGATCGATACGGCACACGAGCACGAAATCAAGGTGCTGTTCGACTACGCCATGAACCACGTCCACGAGGACTCGCCGGTGTACGACGAGCACCCGGACTGGTTTTGGCCCAACGACAACGGAGCCGGTGGCGACTGCGTCTGTGGGTCGGGATGCGGCTGGGACGACGCCGAAGGGCGACGCTGCTGGTTCACCGAGTACCTCCCCGACTTCGACTTCTCCCAAGACGCTGCGCGGGACTTCTCCGTCGGCAACGCACTGCAGTGGATCGAAGATACTGGGGTCGACGGATTTCGGCTCGATGCGGTCAAGCACATCGAAGACGCGTGGCTCCTCGACCTGCGTGCGCGGGTCCGCGACGAGGTCGAGCCCGAGACCGGGGAGCACTTCTACATGGTCGGCGAGACCTTCACCGGAAACGTCGATACGATCGCCTACTACGTCAACGACGACATGTTGGACGGGCAGTTCGACTTTCCGCTCCGCATGGAGATGGCACGCACGGTGCTGATGCGGCAGGGCTCGATGAGCGAACTCGCCAGCTTCATGGACGCCAACGATGACCGCTATGGCGCGGGCATCATGAGCACGTTTATCGGCAACCACGACATTCCTCGCTGCATCCACCTGGCCGAAGATGCTCCGCTGTGGGATGACCCGTGGGCGGGCGGCAAGGACCGCGCCTGGGAGAACCTGCCGGGCCTGCCCTCCGGTGCGTCCGCGTTCGAGCGGTTGGGCAACGCGTTCACCATCCTTCTGACCACGCCCGGTGCCCCGCTGATCTACTACGGGGACGAGGTCGGTCTGGCCGGAGCGGGCGACCCCGACAACCGGCGCTTCATGCAGTGGGAAGGCTATTCCGCTGGGCAAGAATCGCTCGCGGAGCACATCTCCACGCTGACTGCGTTTCGTGCCGAGCACCCGGCGACCCGCCGCGGGACTCGTCAGACGCTCGCCGCCGACGCGGACACGTTCACCTACTCGATGACGTTTGGTGGCGACGAGGTGTTCGTGGTGCTCAACCGCGCGGACAGCTCCCGGAGCGCATCGGGCTTGCCCGAATCCGACCTCAACGACGCGCTCACCGGAGCGGTCGTCTCAGGCCCGAGTGTCCAGGTTGAGGCACGTTCGGCCCTCGTGCTCAGCCGCTGAGTCGGGTCAACGGCTGCCGTAGTTGTTCTTGGTGCGCTCCTCGTTGCGATCCGTCGCGACGGCGGGGGCAGCCGACAAACCGTCGAGACGGTCCTTGAGCTCGGCGGTGAGCGTGTAGTCCGCCGCAGCGAGGGCGGGTTCGAGCTGCGCCACCGAACGTCCCCCGATCAGCGGAGCCGTGACCGCGGGGTGGGCCCGGACCCACGCGATGGCAAGGGTGACCGGATGCACGCCCGCTTCGGCGGCGAGCTCGGTCAGCCCCTGGGCGATCTCATAGTTCGTCTTGGCTGCGTACCGGGTCACGTACATCGGGTTGTCGATGAGCCGGCCGGTCTCGGGTCGAGTCCCTCGTCCGTATTTTCCGCTCAGCAGGCCACCCCCCAGGGGCGAATACGGAAGCACGCCGAGGCCCTCGGATGCGGCCATCGGAAGCAGTTCGGACTCGGCCTGTCGCTTCGCGAGATTGTACATCGGCTGGATGCACGTCAGCGGGGCCCATCCGTTCGCGCGCGCCACACCCAGCGCCTTCATGGCCTGCCAGGCGGCGAAGTTGGACGCGGCGGGGTACATGATCTTGCCGGACTGGACCAACATCTCGACCCCGCGCAGGGTCTCCTCGATGTCCGTCGATTCGTCCCAACGATGCAGGAAGAACACGTCGATACGGTCGGTCTTGAGGCGCTCGAGGCTGGCTTCGACGGCACGCACCAGATGGTAGCGAGACGACCCCCGAGCATTGGGCGTGCTGCGAACGGGGAAGTACGCTTTTGTGGTGAGGACGATGTCGTCGCGGCAGCCGCGAATGAGGGTGCCCAGGATCGATTCCGAGCGACCTCCATTGTAGACGTCCGCGCAGTCGAAGAGGTTGACGCCGGCATCCAGGCAGGTCCGGAAGATCGCCTCGCTGGCATCGGGATCGGCGTCTCCCCCGAACGCCATCGTTCCGAGGCCAACCGCTGACACTCGCACGCCCGTCTTCCCTACAAAGCCGTACTGCATGCCGGGGTTGTAGCGCCGCGCGTCCCAAGACGGAACCTCGAGAATTCCATCGGGCGGCCGATGGGGAACTTCCATGTCGGACCGCGACCCGGAAGACCGCCTTCTCGCGATCGCCGCAAACGGCGAAGACCTGCCACAGCAGGTTGAAGCCGTAGAGCGGGAGTTGCGGCTCGTACATGCGAAGCTGGACCAGATCTTGTGTTCGGTCGAGTCGCTTGCGAGCAGCCCATCGATGGACACAACGGTGGTCGCGACGCTTCGCGAGGCCGTCGAGCCGGCGGCAGAGGCCATTCACGCCGGCGCCGAGTTGCTGCTGGAGCGGGTTCGCGGGTCGCGCCTGGTCAGCGGCTGGTAGCGATCGGGCCGTGAAGAAAAAAGAACCGGCCCGCGGCTCGTCGTACGGTGGTGAGCAGTACGAGAGCCGGAGCCGGCGGTGTTCGGCGTTCATCGCGAACCCTCACGTCCTAGCGTTCCGACCTTCCGAAGAAGGGGGTGGTGGTGGGGTGGGTGCTAGGACGGCTGGGCCGAGATTCGGTGTCGAAGGGGGGACTGACTTTTGTACGAGTCTCCTCGCGATGGCATCGCCGAACGTCGCTCGTGTCACCGTGCCAGCGACTGAGCGCCCCGTTAGTGGAGATGGGGACCGAACCGATCACACAAAGTGCACCCCGTCCGGGAAAAAACCTCCGAGGCCAGCCAAACCAGCGAACCTTGTATGATCTGGGTTCACGCTGATGACCTCGCACCGCTCCCCTCCAGCGGCGCCCGACCTTGGCGCACAGCTCCGTGCGACCGCGCACGAGCCGGATGATGATGCCGCCTCTGCGCTCCGAGCTCGGTTGCGACACAAGATGTTCGGCTTCGGTCGGAGTCCGGATCCCGCGGTGCCGCAGGCCCCGGCCGAGCCGCAGATCGACTCTCCTTCGTTGGCGCTGCCGCTGCCGTTGCTCGGGTGGGTCGTTCCGACGGTCGCCGTCGTGGCCCTCGTCGGCATGTCGGTATGGCTCCATCGCACGCGTACCGAGCGGAGCCCTGAGCCCATGCCGACT
>CAJXVA010000719.1 GCA_913061055.1 uncultured Pseudomonadota bacterium | reverse complement strand
ACGAGATGTAGAGAGGTCTCGTGGGCTCGGAGATGTGTATAAGAGACAGGTGCCGTGAGTTGCTGCTAGGGAATCTCAGCGTAGAAGGTGGAGCTGAACTCAGCCGTGGTGCTGCCGTCGTTCGACGTCAAGGTTGCGGTGAGGACCCCGGAGACGACGCCTGCGGACTGGAGGTTCGCTTCGGTCAGCTCCAGCGAACCAAACGCCATCGAAGGATCGAAGTAGGTCTGCCATGTATCGCCAACCTCGTTGATGTTCATGTACACGCCGCTGAAGTCTTGGCTCAGTGGTGTGCTTCCAAGCGTCGCGGAGGTTGGGATGGTGACGGTCCAGACGGTGTAGCCCTCGGCTTGCTGGTAGCGCAGCAGGAGAGCATCGGGGGACAGCGTTGCATCGCAGAACGCCCGGTCCTGCATCGTGAGCGTCTCGGAGTTTCCGCCCTCCGAGTAGGTGATCTCGGTGACCGCCCACTGGCCGCGGGGCAGGGCAGGGCCACTCTCGTCGCTGCCGCCGGTCTCGGCATCGGTCGTGGCGACGTCGCCGGTCGACGTGCCGGAGCCGGATCCCCCGCTGGTCTCGAGACCCGTCGACGTGGAGGTCGCGGGGGAGGTCGAGCTGGTGACACCCGATGTCGAGTCGGGAACGGTCGCCCCAGAGCCGCTGCTGCTGCCGCTGGAGCCCCCTGTTCCCGATGCGTCCGCCGATGCGTCGCCGGAGTCAGGGGCGCCACACGCGAGGGCCGAGCAGCTCAAACCGACGAGAAAAAGGCGACGCATGTCCTTGCAGACGCGCGCCGCCTCACTCGGTTGCACCGATTCGTCGCCGTCAGGTTTCGGACTCGACGTAGACCTTGCCGCCGCGCTCTTGGAACTCCCGCGCCTTGTCGGCCATGCCGGCCTCGATCAGCTCCGCCTCGTGCGGGTCCATGTCCCGCACGTCTTGGGTGAGCTTCATCGAGCAGAAGTGCGGCCCGCACATCGAGCAGAAGTGGGCGGTCTTGGCCGCACCCGCGGGGAGCGTTTCGTCGTGGTACTCGCGCGCGGTGACCGGATCGAGCGCAAGGTTGAACTGGTCGTTCCAGCGGAATTCGAACCGGGCCCTCGACAGCGCATCGTCGCGGTCTTGAGCGCCAGGATGCCCCTTGGCCAGGTCGGCTGCGTGTGCCGCGATCTTGTACGCGATGACGCCTTCCTTCACGTCATCCTTGTTGGGGAGCCCGAGGTGTTCCTTGGGCGTGACGTAGCAGAGCATCGCGCAGCCGAAGCTGCCGATCATCGCGGCGCCGATCGCCGAGGTGATGTGGTCGTAGCCCGGCGCGATGTCGGTCGTCAGAGGCCCGAGCGTATAGAACGGCGCCTCGTGGCACTCTTCGAGCTCGCGGTCCATGTTCTCCTTGATCTTGTTCATCGGAACATGACCCGGGCCTTCGATCATCACCTGCACATCGTGTTTCCAGGCGATCTTGGTGAGCTCACCCAGCGTCCGAAGCTCGGCGAACTGGGCCTCGTCGTTGGCGTCCGCGATGCAACCCGGACGCAGGCCGTCGCCGAGGGAGAACGACACGTCGTACTTCCGCATGAGCTCGCAGATGCGCTCGAACTCGGTGTACAGGAAGTTCTCCTTGTGGTGATGCAGGCACCACTTGGCCATGATCGACCCGCCGCGGGAGACGATGCCGGTGACTCGGTCGCGGGTCATCGGCACGTAGGCGATGCGGACGCCGGCGTGGATCGTGAAGTAGTCGACGCCTTGCTCGGCCTGCTCGACCAGCGTCTCCATGAACACATCGATGTTGAGGTCTTCGGCCTTGCCGCCGACCTTCTCCAGGCACTGGTAGATGGGGACCGTCCCGATCGGCACCGCCGAGTTGCGAACGATCCACTCGCGGGTCTCGTGGATGTTGTCGCCGGTGGAAAGATCCATCACGGTATCGGCACCCCATCGGGTCGCCCATTGCAGCTTTTCGACCTCGTCTTCGATCGATGAGCTGACGGCCGAGTTGCCGATGTTGGCGTTGACCTTCACCAGGAAGTTCCGCCCGATGATCATCGGTTCGATCTCCGGGTGGCGGATGTTGGCCGGGATGATGGCGCGTCCGGCCGCGATCTCGTCCCGTACGAACTCGGGCTTCACGTTCTCGCGGATGGCGACGAATCGCATTTCTTCGGTGATGTGCCCCAAACGCGCGTAATGCAGCTGGGTGTTGTTCCCGTCGGTCTCCGCCAGGCGGTTTTCGATCCAACCGTGGCGCAGTCGCGGCAGCCCCTTGCGAGGGTCGATGCCTTGGGGCCCCGTGGTGTCGTAGACGTCGAGCGGCGCTTCGCCTTCGATCTCGATGCGTCGCACCGGGACATTCAGCGCACCGACGTGCTGCTTGGTGCTGCCGGGAAAGTGCGCCTCCAACGGGGGGAGCACGGCTACGTTGTGGGTATTGTCATCTGCCACGCGCAATCGCGTGAGCGTGGGATCGCTTGGTTCGGTCATGGTCGCTTTCCTCCGCCGGGTTGAGCCGGATCAGGTTCAAGGGGTCTTTCTCAGGTCCACGGCGCTCATCGCAGCGGACCACCCCCAGCGTTTGTTTGCGTACTATCGTTGGTAGACTGCGGCGACGCAACCCGACGTGCCGGTCTATCAACTCCCCAAAGATCTGGTCTTCCCAGATCCTGCGCTGGCCGACGATGAAGGCCTACTGGCGGTGGGTGGCGACCTGTCTCCGGAGCGGCTCGTGCTCGCGTACCAGAACGGGATCTTCCCCTGGTACAGCGAAGGGCGACCGATTCTGTGGTGGTGTCCGCGGCCGCGGCTCGTCTTGCTGCCCGAGGAGCTGCGCGTCAATCGAAGCCTGCGCAAGGTCATGCGACGGGCGCCGTATCGCATCACGCTCGACACCGCGTTCGAGGCCGTTCTCGAGGCGTGCGCTCAGACGCCACGGCCGGAGCAGGGCGGCACGTGGATCACCACGGATATGCGCTCGGCGTATGTCGAGCTCCACCGCCTAGGAATCGCGCACTCGGTCGAGGCTTGGCAGGGCGACACCCTCGTCGGTGGGCTCTATGGCCTCGCCTTGGGCACGGCCTTCTTCGGGGAGAGCATGTTTGCGCGGGCGCCCGATGCGTCGAAGGTCGCGTTTGCCACGCTCGTTCAACAGCTCCGCGTCTGGTCCTTTCAGCTCGTGGACTGCCAAGTCGTGACCGAGCATCTGGTGCGCTTCGGTGCCCGCGAGTTCGAGCTGGGTGACTTCCTGGGCCAGCTCCACGTGGCGACGCAGGAGCGGCACCGCAAGGGACCCTGGCGGTTCGATCCTGAGGTGCTCGAGGCCGCCGCGGCAGGCGGACGCTGAAGCTGGGCTCAAGGGGCCGGCGACGCGGCCGGGGTGGGGGACGCGGGCTCTATCGTGCAGGTTCGCTTCGCGAGCGCGCACGCGAGGCGTGCGCAAGAGCAGGAGACTTCGCGAACCGCGTCCCCGTCATTCCAGAAGGAGGTGCGGGTCCAGAAACCGTCGCGCTGATCGATCTCGAAGCCGTACATCGGCACGTCGGCGTGGGGATCGGCATGGGTCTCGATACTGCGTAGGGTTCCGCCGGTCCGCAGGGAAGCCACCTCGGCCTTGCGCCGATTCTCCGCCAGCGTCTGCGCATCGCAGGCGGGAGGCTCCGCGCACCAGGTGGCTTCGGTCAGCACCACGCCGCTGCCGTCCGCAGCGTTGAGCCCCTGGACTCGTCGGTCCGAGCGTCGTGGGGTCTTCTCCGCGTCCGAGGCTTCGAGTTCGGCTTTCAGGGCTGCGGGAAGCGGGGAGAGATGAGGAGGCGCCTGCACGCGCGCGTCACCGGAGGAGGTCTTCAGGATGGTTGCGGGGGTCTGCGTGCCCAGCACGGTGCCGACGGCAAGGGCATCGTCGGGCGGAAGGGCGAGGGTGCACACGGGAGGTTCGCTGCAGCCACTGCCGGCGCACTGACAACTCGCGTCGACCAGGTGGCCTTGCGCCGAGAGCCAGTGTCGCGACCGCACCCGGAGCGTGCCGCCGCCCGGAAGCGGGAGGGCGTAGTGGGTGAGGACGGCCGTCGGCGTGGCGGGGTCCTCCTCGAGCTTCGGAGGCTCCGCCTTGGGGTCGAGTGCGATGAGGCCGGCTTCGACCGCGCGGAGGTTGTGCTGCACCCAGGTTCGCAAGGTATGGCCGTGCACGAGTTCGGTCTGCGCATGGCGAGTGTTCATCGAGACCACGAGTCCGTCCGCGGCGCCGCCGGGCGCCATCCAAGCATCGAGCTCAGCCTCGGTCGCAGTCCCTCGGATGGTTGCCGCGCGGAGTCGCTGCAACCCCGACGGGTCCATGACGACGAAGCCCGGCGGAGGTGTCACGCCAGGGTCGATGGGCG
>CAJXVA010000718.1 GCA_913061055.1 uncultured Pseudomonadota bacterium | reverse complement strand
ATCTACACTAGATCGCTCGTCGGCAGCGTCAGATGTGTATAAGAGACAGCCACCGAGGTCACCGACGGGTTCTGACGCAGGTCGAGATTGCGGAGCTCAGGGAGACCCTCGACCGCCGAGATATCGGAGAGCTGGTTCTCCGCCACGGTGAGCCGGCGCAGGCTCACCAGGGTTTCGACCCCCTCGAGGGACTGGAGCTGGTTGTTCCCCAACGACAGGGTCACGAGGTTGAGCAGTCCTGCCACCTCGGCGGTGGTGCTGACCATGTTGTCGTTCGCCGAGATCTCGATGAGCTCGGGCTTGTCCTGGACCCCATCGAGGCTGGTCAACGCATTCCCGCTGACCTCGAGCTCGACCAACCCGGCGGCATCCCGCAGCGGCGTGATGGATGTGATCGCGTTGGCGTCGAGGTCGACATACCGAAGCTCGGTCAACCCGTCGAGCCCATCGATGTTGCTCAGCGCGTTGTCCGCCAAGGACAGCGAGACGAGGCGGTCCAGGCTTCCCAGGGGCGACACGTCCGCAATCTCGTTGCGCGAGAGCATCAGGTTCGTCAGGCCGCCCAACTCCGCCAGCGGAGAGAGGTCCGTCACCGCGTTGCTCGCGGCGTCGAGCCCGGTGAGGGTCTGAATCGACGCGAGCGGCGACAGGTCGGTGATCTCGTTGCCGTCGATCGCGACGACCTCGAGCCTCTCGAAGCCCTGCAACGCCGTCAGGTCCGTGAGTGCGTTGTTGGACAGCTCGAGCTGGCGAATCCCCGACAGGTCTTCCAGGGGAGAGAGATCGGTGATCGCGTTCCCGGAGAGTCCGAGCGTCTCGAGCCGAAGCGCGCACTCCAGGCCACTGAGGTCTTCAATCCCCAGGTCCGTCGCGCGCAGTCCGGTGATCTTTCGTAGCTCCTGCGCGAGCACGACCGGCGGCGGCTCCTCCTCGGCATCTTCGGGGGGCTCCGGCTGCGGCAGGATTTCCTCGAGCAGCGCTCGCAACGCGGGATCGGGCACCTCCACTTCGCCGACGCACAACGCGACCTGCTCATCGTCGGCGATGATGTATCCGTCGCCGGGCACCTCCTCGGCACAGCCGACCGGTGCGAGCAACAAGCAAACAGCCGCACGAAGGACGCGCCTCATCACCTCGACGCTACCATGCGTACGGGCGCGCTCAGGGCGTCACTCCTCGATACAGCGACGCGTGGGTTCGTTCGTGCGGCTCGGTGACGATCCCGACGAGATTGACGACCGCGGCCCCATACAACTCGATTTCACAGACCAGGCGGTCGCGGCGGGTCTGGAGGAACAAAGCTGCGCTCCGCAGCACAATCGCGACGAGGATGCCGAAGCCCGTGGTGTTGAGTGCCGCCGCGATCTCTATCGCGAGGGCAGCCGCTCGCTGGTCCGCCGACACAGTCGCGATGCAGTGCGTACCACCGGTCATCCCGTCGATCGTTCCGAGGAGTCCACACAACGCCGCAAGGCCTGCCAGCGAAGACAGCACGCCGATACGTTGGGTCAGTCGGGGCATGCAGCCGAGCTGCACCTCTCGAACGCGGCCCTGCGCCCGTGTCCGGTCCACCCCTGCCATCAACCCGGCATGCATCACACGCGCGACCGCTCCGGGGCCGGCACAAAGCTGCAAAGCGCCCTGCGTGTCTTCCATGAGAAGCCGGCCGCGCACTCGCAAGAAGAGCGCCCGCCCGCCCGAACGCTCTCGAACCCCAAGAACCCAGACCCGCTCCACGAGAACGGCCATACCCAGGGCCGCGACGGCCGCGACCCAATGCATGAACACACCTCCGGCCTGGTAGAAGGCCGCGACCTCGGAGAGAGACACCCCCACCTGGACACGAAAAAGAGGCCCGCGGTTCTCGCAGGCCTCTGTCTGGGGTCGCTCGGACGTTGGCGAATCGCCAGCCGCGCCGGCGTTCAGCCCTCCGCTGGCGGGGTGGCCAACGCCTTGAACAGCTCGGTTCGATCCTTGTGGACCTGTTTGAAGCTCGCGTCCGAGATCACGTAGAACCACCTGTCGAACCGCAGGCGAAGTTTCGCGGCTTGCTCGGCACCCAACCGGGCCGCCTCTTCGTCGATGACCGGCGCAGCGGGGGGCGCTTCGCCCTCCACCACAGGCTCAGCAGGCGGGGCTGCCGTCACGGCCGCGGCGTCGAGCGTCGGGTCGTAGCGAACATCGACGAACATGTAGCGGTTGGCGGTCTTGCCCTCTTCATCGCCCTCGGCGCCCTGTGCAGCGCCCTCGTCGGGACCTCCTGCCGTCAAAGCGGTCCCGGAGTCGAACGTGACCTCACCGAAGTACAGCGTGTACACGATGCCGCCCTTGGTGATGATCGACGCCTGCCCTTCGTTGCCGAACAGCTGACGCCCGTCGGGAGTCACGAAGAACCCCTTGGACTGAAGCGCCGGCAGCGTGAGGACTTCGGGTCGCGGTCGGACGCCGACAATCTTGACGTTGGCCGCAGAAGTGACCATCTGGCGCACCTTGCTGGCGTCGAGTTCCGTGCCCTCGGGCGACACAGTGGGCGCGATCGCAGTCCAGGCGTCTTTTCCATCGGCGCCGGGCTCGAGTGCAGCCACGACCGGGTTGGAGCCCATGACCTTGCCCTGCGCTTCGTCGACGGAGTATGGGTCGTAGACGACCTGCACGATGTCGTCTTTCTCGACGTGTAGCAGGTCCTTTTCGATCCAGTCTCCAAAGTCGGTGGACACGTCGAGGGTCAGCTTGGCGCCGTAGACCCGTTTTTCTCCGGGGAGGCGGACGTAGTAGACGCCCTGTTTGCCTTCGGGCTGCTTGCCGACGATGACGTCGACCAAGATGGTGCCGGATGCATCCTTGATCGTGATGCGCTGGCCCTTCTCGTCGCCTTTGCCCTCGGTCCCCTCGGGATCGAGCACACCAAAGTTCCCGTGCTCCTCGACCTTGTCGCCGTAGTAGACGTCTTTCTTCACGTCGATGAACGACGCGGCAGCCTTGCCCATGCGCTCGGTGCCGTCGGCCGGATAGTCATTGTGGCTCGGAATGACCCACAAACCCGCCTTCTGCTCGACGGCGAACCGGGCCACGGTGGCCTGGTCCTCGTCCCAGGAGACCACGGACAACGACGTTGCCGAGGCTGCGTCGGAGAAGCTCGCGAAAAGCAACTCACCGGTGTCTTCAAACTGCGCCTGAGGCAGGTTCTTGGGCCGCATCGACCACGCACCGCTTGCGGTGCCCAGCGCGATGGCGACCATCATGATGGTTGCGCGGTTCATGCCTTGCCTGCTTTCGATGCCGATGCGCCCTTCCGCCGGGCGGCGGGGATGTTGTCCCGCTCGCGCAGACGCTTGCGCATGAAGATGAAGATGCCCATCAGTAGGGCCGGGATGGGAGGAAGCAGCAGCGACCAGATCCGGATCCGGTTCTGAATCTCGTCGACGCTGCGTCGGTGCTCGGTCTCGGTCCGGGCGACGGCACGCTGTTTGTCCCGCTCGATCGTTTCGGTCTTGGCGATGAGGCGCCGGTTCTCGGTCTCCTCTGCGCTCTTGAGCAGGACCTGTTTCGTCGTCTCATCGAGGTCGGCCCGCTCCTTGACGGCCGCGACCGCAGCTTCGAGGGCGGTCTTGGCCTCTTCGAGCTCCGCATCTGCCGCCTTGTTGGCCGCGTCGATCTGAGCCTGACGCTTGTCCCGGGCGTCCTTGGTCTCTTCGTCGAGCTTGGTCAGGCGTCGGAAGGTCTGTCGCCGTCGCCGAAGCTCGACGAAACGGTCGTCGCCCGCAAGCGAGTCGACCGCGTTGAGCAGGAACGACACGTTGTCGAAGCGCACGTCATCCAGACCATCGCCATCGACGTCGCCGCCGCGGGTGTGCATCTGGAAGAACAGGTCGCCGAACAGGTCGAGGTCGGCCAGCACGATCAGGTTGCGATCGGCATGGCCCCCTGCCCCATCTTCGCCGTCTCCAGCGACCGCGCCGCCTTTAATGCGCGCGCCCATGACGTAGTCCTCGGCGGTGGCTTCACCCAGCGCGCGAGGCGGGATCGGGCCCTGCATGCCGAACAACGGATGCCGCTGCACCATGTCGTCGAACACGTTGACGCCCGAGGCCTTGGAGGTGGTCAGCAACGGGGTGAACTTGTCCTGGTACCCGTCGGCTGCCTTGATGGTGCCGGGATACAGAAGCACGACCTGGCTCAAGCCATCGACCGTGGGGTCGATGCCGTCGAACTCGGTCACGCCGCTGCCATCCGAGCGGTGCGCGAACACGATCTGAGGCTGAATGCCCGAGAAGACCGGGTTGGGGTTCGTCCGATCGTAGACGATCTGATCGTCCGCCCACTCGACCCCGAAGTCGCGAAGCAGCGTGAGGTAGTCGCCCTTGGGCTCCGAGGGCGACTACCT
>CAJXVA010000717.1 GCA_913061055.1 uncultured Pseudomonadota bacterium | reverse complement strand
CCGCCGGCCGAGGGCGAAGTCATGCCCGAGCCCCCGCCCGAACCTGAGCCTGAGCCCGAACCGGAGCCCGAACCGGAGCCCGCTGCGGAGCCCGAGCCCGAGACCCCCCCCGAGCCCGCGTACGACCCCGAGTCGGAAAAGCCCGAGGAGCCCACGATCAACGGCAAGCCTCGAACCGGCAAGGGCATGATGATCGCGGGTGGCTCTGCCCTCGCCGTCGGTATTGGCCTGACGATCGGCTTCGCCGCCATGACCCGCGGTTGCAGCCTCGACGGCCCGCTTCAGTGTCGCTACGAGACCCAGGACGAGTTCCTGATCCCAGCTGGCGGCGCAGTGATCCTCACCGGCACCATCCTGCTGGCCGTCGGCGTTGGCTACCACTTCCACTACAAGAAGTGGAAAGCGTGGACCCCCGAGGCCGACAAGAAGAAGCGTCGTCGCCGTGCGGCCATCCCCATGCCTACGCTCGTCAAGGGTGGCGGTGCGTTGGGCTGGTCCGGTCGCTTCTAGACCCGACCTCGCGCAATGCAAACAGCAGCTCCGGCCTCGGCCAGGGCTGCTGTTTTCGATTTCAGCGACGGCGCTGAACGACGGCGTGCGCGATGTCGGCGAGCAGCTCGATGTCTTCGAGTCGCGCTCGGTGGACCTGCGTGCTCAGCTTGGCGCGGGCGAGGCCTTCTGCGGTGGTTTGGCTGACCTCGTGTGCCTCCGGGAGCATCGCGCCGACCGAGATGCCCATCCCGTCTGCGATCCGTAGCAGCGTGCGAAGCCCCGGGCTGCTGTAGTGGCCGTTCTCGAGCCGAGAGACCATGTCGGTCGCGATACCTGCGGAGCGGGCGAGGGCGTTTTGGGTGAGGCCTCGCTCTTCTCGCAGCGAACGAACGCGCTGGCCGAGTTCGAACATGTAGCTGCGCTCGTGGTGACGCCGACTGAGGCCGTCGTCATCGAGATCGTCCGGGGCCGCGTTCCGTTCGTCCGTCATCGCCGACGCGCAGCATGCCATGGGTCGGCGATCGCGGTGCGCGTCATCGCGTCACCCCCCCGAGGGCTTGGGAGCGTCCGCGCGTTCGGGCTACTGCGGCGTGAGGATCTGCTCCCGCCCCACGGGGACAACACCCCAGCGGCCGAAGCGGTTGCAGGACAAGTCGAACTGCAGGCCGTTGTTGACCACGCTCAAGGCTTGTCCCTCGAGTGAGGCGCTGGTTGGGAGACCGTCGGGGAGCGCAGGCTGATCCATGTCCGCAAACCGAAACGAGCGCCATCCGGCGCGAGGGCACGCCCCCTGCGAGACACCGCATGTCGTCGCCTCGTCGAGGACGGCGGAGCCCACCGCGATGTCGGGGCCGCCGGGTCGCCCAAGTAGGTTGGGGAAGCCATCGTCGGGGAGGCCGTTGCCGACCGCAAGGTCGAGCTGGCCATCCGTCGTCCAGATTGCGAGCGCATCCCAAGAACAATCGCCCTCGGGGTCGCCGTTGATGGGGAACCCGTGCGCCCATATGTATCGGCAGACGCTCGAGTTCCCGATCTCGAGAGCATTGCCGAGGTGGATGTACTGCGTCGACAGGAGCATCTCGCCGTCTCCGGTGCTGGTACAGCTGTTGCTGTCGCAGCCGGTCGCACGGGTGCCGACCAACGCGGGCCCTTCGGCGTGGACCGACATGCAGTCCGCATTGATGGTCACCGGCAGGGGGTTGCCACCGCCAGTGTCCCCGCAGGCTTGCGGTGCGGGGGAGACGAGGATGTCGAACTGGTCGACGCCACACGGATAGCCGGCCGGTGGCGGATCGGTCGGTCCGGAGTCGGTATCGGGCGAGGCGGTTGAGGTCGAGCTCGACTCCGCCCCCGAGCTCAGGCTTCCGGTGCCATCGCTCGCAGTCGTCTCGGCGACCCCGGTTGACACCGCATTGGTCGAGGCGTCCGCTGCGCCCTCGGTGTCGTCCGCACCCTTGCCGAAGCCGGGGTTCAGCCGGACGCATCCCGCGACACCGCCCGACAACCCAACAACGACCACCCAACGCATCCTTCAAGCATGCCGCACGACACGTCGCCACGCCCGCCAGCGGCCCAAGAAACAGCCGGCCGGGTCGTGGGACCGGGGCTCACAGCCCGAATTCGAGTTGTTTCGCCTCGAGCACGTGGACGCGGTCGCGGAGCCGGGCAGCTTCCTCGTACCGCAGCTCTTTGGCTAGTGTCTGCATCTCGCCTCGGAGTTCTGCAATCCGGCCTTTCAGCTCGGCAGGAAGAAGATCGCTGTCTCGCAGTTCGCCCACCCCAATCGGCATGGCGTCGGCCTCCTTCTTGCTGCCGCGCCCTCTCCTGCGACCCTTGGCCATCGGCACCGCGGTCTCGCTCTTGTCGTTCGAGACCTTTGAGATCGACCGCCGGACCGAGGTCGGCGTGATCCCGTGCTCGGTGTTGTACGCCTGTTGTACCGCGCGCCGCTCCTCGGTGACGTCGAGTGTCTCCTGCATGCTCGCCGTGATTCGGTCGGCATACATGATGACTCTGCCCTCCGAGTTCCGGGCTGCGCGACCCGAGGTCTGGATCAGGCTTCGGCCGGACCGGAGGAAACCTTCCTTGTCGGCATCGAGGATCGCAACCAGGCTAACCTCCGGGATGTCGAGGCCCTCGCGGAGCAGGTTGATGCCCACGAGCACATCGTAGTCACCCTGCCTCAGGCCGCGGATGAGTTCGATGCGCTCGAGCGTGTCGATGTCGGAGTGGAGGTACCGAACCCGGATGCCAAGGTCGGCGTAGTACTCGGTGAGGTCCTCGGACATGCGCTTGGTCAGCGTCGTCACGAGCACCCGTTCATCCTTGTCGATCCGTAGCTTGATCTCGTCGAGGAGATCGTCGATCTGTCCCTGGATCGGACGCACTTCGATCGGAGGGTCGAGCAGACCGGTCGGTCGAATGACCTGCTCGATCACTGCGCCGCCGGTCTTCTCGAGTTCGTAGTCTCCGGGGGTCGCGCTCATGAACACGGCCTGCCCGATGCGCTCCTCCCACTCCTCGAACTTGAGTGGGCGGTTGTCCATTGCACTGGGCAGGCGGAATCCGTGGCTGACCAGGTTCTCCTTCCGGCTCCTGTCCCCTCGGTACATGGCCGAAACCTGCGAGATGGTCTGGTGTGACTCGTCCACGACCATGAGAAAATCATCGGGGAAGTAGTCGATGAGCGTGGGTGGTGCCTGACCCGGGTCACGACCCGTGAGGTGGCGGGAGTAGTTCTCGATGCCCGCGCACCGACCCATCTCCTGCATCATCTCGATGTCGAACATCGTCCGCTGCTCGAGCCGCTGCGCCTCGAGCAGCTTCTGCTCCTTGCGCAGGTGAGTCAGGTGCAGCTGCAGCTCGTCCTGGATGCCCGTGATCGCACGACGCAGCCGGGCGCCCGGGGTGACGTAGTGACTCGCGGGAAAGAGCGTCAGCTGCGACAGCGTCTGTTTGGGTTGTCCTCGTAGCGGGTCGATCTCGCGAATGGCCTCGATCTCGTCTCCAAAGAACTCGATGCGGATCGCGGTGTCGTCCTCGTAGGCCGGGAAGACCTCGACCACGTCGCCACGCACTCGAAACGTGCCTCGGTGGAAGTCGATGTCGTTGCGCTCGTACTGCATCTGAACGAGCCGGCGCAGCAGCTGATCGCGGTCCAGCTCCTCACCTACGTTCAGCTGCGCAACCATGCCCAGGTATGCCTCCGACGCACCGATGCCGTAGATGCACGAGACACTTGCGACGATCAGTACATCGCGTCGGCTCAGGAGCGAGTACGTCGCCGCGTGCCGCATGCGGTCGATCTGCTCGTTGATCGTCGAGTCCTTCTCGATGTACGTGTCCGTACTCGCGACGTAGGCCTCGGGTTGGTAGTAGTCGTAGTAGCTAACGAAGTACTCGACCGCGTTGTTTGGGAAGAGGCTGCAGAACTCCGAGTACAGCTGGGCGGCGAGCGTCTTGTTGTGCGCGAGAACGAGTGTCGGCCGCTGCACCTGCTGCACGACGTTGGCGATCGAGAACGTCTTGCCGCTGCCGGTGATCCCCAAGAGCTGTTGGTAGGCCTCGCCGGCCTCGAGCCCCTTGACCAGGGCCTCGATGGCCTCGGGTTGTCCGCCTGCCGGTTCGAACTCCGACACCAGCTCGAATGGCCGCTGAACTGGCTCCGGGAGCTGAACGAGGTTTGCGTCCCAGTCCTCCGAGTTGGGGTCGGCTGAGGCGGGCGCAGCGAGGCGTTCGCGGACGGGCATGGCGGAGCGAGTCTACGATGGCGAGACCCTTGCCGCCCGCGGCCCTCCTCAGCCGGGCGGGCCCTCGGGGTCGAACGTGCCCATCGGCTTCGGCGAAATCTCGCCATCCGGACCTGTCTCTTATACACATCTCCGAGCCCACG
>CAJXVA010000716.1 GCA_913061055.1 uncultured Pseudomonadota bacterium | reverse complement strand
ACGAGATGTAGAGAGGTCTCGTGGGCTCGGAGATGTGTATAAGAGACAGCCCCAACGCCTCCACCCGGACATCGCCCAGCACGGCCACGTCTTCGTCCTCCACCTCATCGCGCTTGTATGCTAACGGCGAGACGATGGTGGTGGCAATGAAGAGAGCCGGTCCTCCAACCCCCGAGGAAGCACGCCGGGCCTTGTTTGGAATGCGGGATGGCCTGCTTGCTCACCCTCACTACTCGGCCCTTCTCTACGAGGGGCACGAGGACGTGCGGGCGCGACTTGTCCGGGAGTGGATTCGGTTCGCCGAGTTCGCTGACTCGCAGTTTCTGGCGGAGCTCCGACGTGATCCACACGCGCGACTTTGGGAGATGCGGGTAGGAAGCCTCCTGATGGATGCTGGGATGCGGCTGGACTCGTCCGACTCAGGCCCCGATCTGCAGGTGACCAATCTTGGGCGAAAGGCGTGGGTGGAGTGTGTCGCGTCCACGGCTGGGGTGGGCGAGAACGAAGTGGATGAGCCGCCCGTTGGGGAGGTTTTTCTCGACAACGAGGCGCCTCGCCTGCTTCGATGGACTGCGTCAATCGTCGCGAAGCACAAGAAGTGGGCGGACAAGTACGTTCCTGGAGGATACGTGGGGGCTGACGATGCGCATGTGGTCGCTCTCAACTCCGGTCGAGTTCCGAGTGCCGGGACGATGGACCTGAAGCGTCTTCCGTGGATCGTGCGAATGCTCTACGGACTCGGCCAAGACTTCGTGACGTTTCGGAGCGACGGCACCACGAGAGACGGGGTACGTCACCGGTTCCGAATCAAGAACAGCAACGGCGCGGCGATCACGACCGCGTTATTCGTCGACCCACAATTCGCTTCGACGAGCGGAGTTCTGTTCGCCTCCGGTGACACCTTCAATACAGAGCAAGGGTGGGCGCGCCCCGTGTTCGTCCACAACCCGAACGCCCACGCTCCGCTTGAGGTTGGGTGGCTTCAGCGGGGGGCACAGGCGTTTCGCGAATTCTACGTCAACGACGACCGACACATCGTCGAAACGGGGGACTCTGCGTAGCTCGTTGATCGTCTTTCAAACCGTGGCGCCAGGTTCGGAGCGTAGCTGGGGTCGGTGGGCGAGGTGGGCGTCGTCTCAAGCGTGCGGAACAGCGGTGCCCCCCTCGCCTATCCCGGCCAGACTTGCGCAGGGGCTCCACTGGGGCGGCTGGGGCCGTCCAGCTCCGCTCGGATTTTCGCGGCTCGGAGCCTTGGTCGGCGCCGCCCCTTCGACCCGGACACCGTCGTGACAGCCCCGGTCAAGAATGGTCCAATCGGGTCTGTGAAACACCACGGGCTATCGCAGGACGCGAAGCAACTGTGTCGACTCATCGGCACAACGAAGCGGCCGATCATCTTCCTCCTCGGCTCGGCGCTCACCCAGCCCGAACACGGTGGTGCGCCTGGGGTTGCGAACGTACGCGCCATCGCGGGGCGCTTACGCGACAAGCTTGGTGAATTCGCAAGCCCGGAGTTCAGCCGCGCCTACGCGAGGGGGGCCTCGGGCGCCAGTTCCTTTGTCGAGGCATACAAGCGGGGCTTCCAGGAGCTACGCGACCAGGACGCCGCGGACGAACTCATACGTGAGGCGGTGCTCGATGCCTACACCCCCCTCTCCGACACGGCCCGGACGAAGCTCACGGCGTCGGAGCCCGCGTGCGCGCGCCTCACCATCAAGGGCACAACAGAGATCGACGGCTGGTACCTCCGGCCCTCGGTCGTCGCGCTGGGGCAGCTCCTCGCGTCCAATCGCGAGACGTTCCCCCGAGTCCTCACGACAAACTTCGACCCGCTGATCGAGATTGCGATCGACAGGGCGGGTGGAACAAGCCACCGCAGCAAGTTCTCCCGCGACGGCAACCCCGATGATCACGACGGAGACGGCACGCAGGTCGTCCATGTCCATGGCTATTGGTACGGGACAGACACGCTGCACACCGGTTCACAGCTATCGGGTCAGCGCACGCAGCTCGAAAGCACGTTGAAGCGATGGACCGAGACGGCGAAGGTCGTGGTGCTCGGCTACTCGGGCTGGGATGACGTAGTGACCCGAGCGCTGCATGCCTGCACGCAGGACGGGAGCGCGAGGCCAGACATCAACTGGGCGTTCTACGAGAAAGAGGACCCGCACGTCATGAAGCGGCTGAAGGCTGCGGGCGCGCGCGTCCAAGCTTTCGAGCACGTCGACATGCATCGTCTGCTGCCCGCGCTTCGCGACATGCTGAAGCTCAAGGCTGCACTGTCAGGCTTTGGGCCGAAGGCGCGGAAGCTTCGTTCCCAGTGGCTCGATCCGGCCTACGAACATCTCGAGCCAGGCCCCGAACTCGCGGGCGCGCGCTTGCTGATGCCCCGCTACGGCGTGGTCCGCATGACGGGTCGCGACACCCTGCTCGAGGACATCTCGACTTGGTGCGACGGCGGTGGGTTGAAGATCCGGTTGGTCACCGGGCAAGGCGGGCAGGGAAAGAGTCGGTTGCTGCGGGAGCTGTGCAAACGGCAGGACGCGGCGGGATGGACGGCGGGGCTTGTGCAGAGAGAACCGATGAACCTCGATGCGGTCCGTGCTGAAGTCGAGGCGGGGCGGGCGTGTTTGTTCGCGGTCGACTACGCGGAGACGTGGGGTACGGACCTGGTCGAGCTGTTGGTGACGCTGCATCGTGCGGCAGATCCCGAGATTCCGCTCCGCGTCGTGTTGGCCGCGCGGGCGAAGGCGGACTGGTGGAAGGCCCTGCGCGCGAAGGCGCCCGAAGTTCGGGCACTTGATGCTCTGGGCGTGGTCGTCCCGCTGCCGCCGCCTGATGGGGATCCTGCGGTCACGTGGGAGGAGGCGGTGACCCGGTTTCAGAAGGTGCGTGGACGGGAGGTCGAGCCCGTGCCGCGTCCGTCCGCGGAGCGGATGAACGCTTGGCTCGAACAAGGCGTGCTCACCCTCCACGTAGCCGCGTTGCTTGCGAGCGAGGGCGAGCTTCCGGCGGGCGACGAGCGGGTGGCGTTGTTCGATGCGTTGCTGGAGCGCGAAGAGGCGCAGTTCTGGGAGCCGAAGGGCGAGATGTACGTCCGCAGCGTAGATGACCGCGGGCACGTGCTGGCGCAGGTCGCCGCGCTTGCGACCTTGGTCGGCCCAGTCGCGGACAAGGAGACCGCCCGTGCGTGGCTGAGTCGGCTTCCAGTGTTGCAGGGGCTGGCGGTTGCGACGCTGAACGGGCTTGTGCGGGTGCTCGCGGAGCTGTATCCGTTGACGCGGGGGCATGAGCGTGGGGTGTTGCCGACGATCCAGCCGGATCGAATCGGCGAGCATCTCGTGGCGCGCGAGGTGAAGGAGGAGCCTGGGCTGGCCCTGCTAGCGTTCGAGCACGGAAGCGAGCAGGAAGCTGCGCGAGCGCTGCGGGTGCTGGGGCGGGCCGCGAGTTGGCACGAAGAGGGTCTCGAGTCGTTGGTCCTAAGCCCAGCGCGACAGCATCCGCTCTCTGTCGTGCGCGCGTGGATTACCGTCGCGGGCGAGGAACCATGGGCTGGCGGTCTGGCGCTGAAAATCGAAGAGGCGGTCGGGACGCTGGATGGATTGAGTCCCGACGAGGCTGCGGAGCTTTGCGACCGGGTCCCGCTAGAGTCTGTAGCGCTCGGCGGGATCGGAGTAGCTCTAGCCGAACGTTCGACGATGAGCCCCGACCCCAACTACGTTACCGGAGACGAACTGATGCGCAAGGCGAAGCGTCTCGATAGCTTCGGGAACCGACTGCAGAGGGTCGGGCGCCACAAGAAAGCAGCCGAGGTCGCCACAAGGTCGGTCCAGCTTCTCAGGCTCGGGCATTCCAAGCACCCGCTTGTATTCGCTCCTAACCTTGCTGTCGGACTCGCAAACCTGGGGCAGAAACTAGTAACTGATGGTGAGGCAGGTGACGGATTAGACCTGATGACTGAAGCGTCGCAGATCTTCACGGGCCTTGACCTGCGCGACTCGTTACTACGCAACAATTTTGCAATGACGATGAACAACTGCAGCCTCGCGCTCTTGGGATTTAACATGACCAGCCCCGCGATGGCGCATGCTCGACTAGCGGTCAAGACGAGCGAGAGCCTCACCCACAGCAACGCGATTTGCCGTTCTACACTCGCGAACTGCCTCGCGCAACAGGGCGACCACGGGGCTGCGCTTGAAGAAACACTGCAGGTCGTCCATGTCTACAAACAACTTGCGGAGAACGAGCCGGATCTATACTCGGAATTTCTGGCCGGCAACCTCGGAAATCTAGGCACACGGCACGCAGAACTCAAGGAGTACGACAGAGGCCTAGGGGGTGTCCTCAATTCGATTCGAGCCAGAGCATCGAACAGGCGAACTGCAC
>CAJXVA010000715.1 GCA_913061055.1 uncultured Pseudomonadota bacterium | reverse complement strand
AGATCTACACTAGATCGCTCGTCGGCAGCGTCAGATGTGTATAAGAGACAGCGCAGGACCCGGACGGATCCGGATGGTTGTTGGGCTTGTTCGGGCTCGTCACGTTGCGTCGAAGGCGTCGGAACGCTCGGATCTGAACGCTCGGTCGCGACCCGGCGGAGCCTCGACCCAGGCGACTGGGCTCCGGCCCCCAAAAAAACGAAATTGTCGGGATCATTTCGCGGCCTGCCCCTACTACCCCTGCGAGGGGCACACGCCTCTCGGGGATCTGTAGGAGCACAACGGGAGCTGGATGGTGAGGGAGGAGGACTCTCCCTCACCCGCTCGACCCCGCCTATGCCCACTGAATCTGATAGCGCAGGCTGTGCCCGCACGTCTCGGAGAAGTTCTGTACCGAGCGGGCGCTCATCTTCTCGGAGACTCCGACTGGGATTTTCGTGGTGAGCCAGGCTCCCAACGACGCGGCCTCGCCCTGCAGCGCGGGGCCATCGGCGGGCTCGCGGAGCACGACCTGCGCCTCGATGGCGTCGGCCCGGTCCATCAAGTCGAAGACCTGGCGAAACAGAATGTACGAGGTGTCGCTGCGGTGGGCGGACCAGTTGGCCACCGGCATGAAGTCGACCAAGTGGATCAGCTGGTAGTTCATCGCCTCCCAGAACTCATCGCCGGTGAGCTCGAGGGGCTCGTTGTCGATGACCCGTCGCATCGAGATCGTCTTGATGGGCCGGCCAACGTTCTGGCGAAGCTCCGCCCGAAGCTCGCCCGAGTACAGCAGGCGGAGCACGCTCGGGAAGGCGGCGACCTGCAAGAAGTCGGCGGGGCTGAGCAGCGCCTCGAGCTGGGGGATCTTGTTCGCCTCCATGGCGAAGGTGTTGGTGCCCGTGCCCAGGATGCTGTGGAGCAGCATCACCAAGGGGCTGCCGGCGGGGTAGTACTTGGCGGTGTACTCGAAGCAGAAGTACAGATGGTCGAGGAACGAGCCGTCGGCGTGCTCGACGTCGAAGTCGCACTCCTTGACGAGGAACGTGGCGAGCGGCTCGGGGACGACCGGGAGCTCGAGGTCGGCGGTGGCTTGGTCGTACGCGGCCTGGACGTCGGCGGAGGCGTCGCTGTGCCACGAGACGTCTTTGCCAACCCGGTGCCGCACGACGTAACGAGCCGCGGGGCTCTGGAGCGTCTGAAAGATCGTACGGTCGAGATCGAAGTTGGCGATCGGCTTCACCTCGACCTTGCCCTTGTGATCGCGCGCGCCGGCATATGCGATGGCGGCTTTGCGGGCGACGGTGGGCTCGGGCCTTTCAGCGGCGTTTTGCGGCATCTCGGTGCCGAGCGTAGCAGAGGTGTCCGTGCCTCGCGGACCGGGCATGGGTCTCGGCGGAGCGTCCGGCGTCGTCACCTCCGCAGGTTCGAATTCTCGGGAGGGCGAGGTTTTTGAAGTTTTTCCCGACCAAAACTGGCCGACGGTTACTTGGCCTGCCGTGAGGACGAAAACAACCCACGCGGGTCGCTTGGCGTGCCTGGCCGTGCTTCTATCGACGGCCACGGCTTGCTACGAGGGCAGCCATCTGGCGTCGCTCGGTGCGCGAAGCTTCGAAGGTGCGGAGCAGGCGTTTCCGGATGCCGACGGGGAGCCTGCGCACGGGGCGTTCTTCGTCGGGGAGCGGGCGGAGGAACTCCACTACCAGCTTCGCGAGGGCTGGGCGGTGCACCAAGGCGACATCGTGCTGGGCAATGCCGATGACCTCACGCCGGCACAGCGGGGGGCGAGCGGAATCCAGGCTGCGGCGGTACACCCGGAACGACTGTGGGCGGATGGCGTGGTCCCGTACGTGTTCAAGGACGTCGGACCACAGACCCGCGCCGCATTTGAGTCGGCGACCGAGCACTGGGAGTCGCGAACCGTCTTGGAGTTCGTTCCGCGGACAACCGAGGCGAACTACATCGAGGTGATCGAGGGTCGCGGCTGTTGGTCATACCTCGGTCGCCAGGATGGGCCACAGCAGCTGAGCTTGGGGCCGGGATGCCAAACCATGGGCATCGCCACGCACGAGATCGGGCACGCGATTGGGCTGTGGCATGAGCAATCCCGCTCGGACCGAGATGCGCACGTGATCGTGCACTGGGAGAACATCGTGGAGGAGTACCGCTTTGCCTTCGAGACGTATGGCGAGCAGGGGTTCTCGGGGCGAGACGTGGGCGCGTACGACTACGACTCGATCATGCACTACCACTCCACGGCGTTTTCGATCGACCCGTGGACCACGCCCACGATCACGCGACTGGACGGGTCGTGGATCGAGTACAACCGTGAACGGCTGGGCGCTCGCGACATCCGCGGGGCGATCAACCTGTACGGCAAGCCTCCCTCTCCGGCGTCGTGCGCGGCCGGGTTGCGAGAGGGCGAGATCCTCAAACCCGGACAACGCATGCCGCAGTGCAACGGTCGCTTCGAGCTTGTGATGCTGACCAACGGCAACCTGGTGCTCTACATGGAGGGGAACGTCGAGCTGTGGAGTTCGGGAACCACGGGCAACCCCGGTGCCCACGTGCGCATGCAGAACGACGGCAACCTAGTCATCTACCAGGACTCGACACCGCTGTGGAGCACGGGGACCCAGGGCAATCCTGGAGCGCGTCTGCAGCTGCGCAACGGCGGAAATCTGCGGGTGCTCTCACCGTCCAAGACGGCGTTGTGGCAGACGCGGACGGGCGGAAACTGAGGCTGGGTTCTCACCGTGTATAACCACTGCGGCCGGATTTCCCGGAGCGCTTGTGATGAGAGAACAACTCGCTCAACGAACGGATATCGACATCGTCACAGCACTCGTCGAAGTCGACGGGGGTGCCCTGCTGGACATCGGATGTGGATCGGGTGCTACCGCGCGCCTGCTCGTTGAGCGAGGCGCGAGCGTCGTGGGGGTCGAGCCCGACCCGGTGCAAGCACAACGCAATCGCGAGGCAGAGCCCCTCGACGGCCTCAGGCTCACGGAGGGACGGGCCGAGGCGCTGACCCACAAGGATGGCTCCGTGGATGGAGTGTTGTTCTTTCGCTCCCTTCACCACGTCCCGGCCGGCGCGATGCGGGCCGCGCTGGAAGAAGCCGCGCGGGTCGTTCGCCCCGGTGGCTTCATCTTCGTCCTCGAACCCAGCGTCGAGGGCAGCCACACCGCGTTGATGAAGCCCTTCCACGACGAACACGAGGTGCGGTCGCAGGCGCAGCAGGCGTTGGACGCGGCGGCACCCCTGCTCGGCGAACGCCGCCAGTACGCGGCCCTTCAGAAGCGCAGGTATGGGAGCTTCGAAGAGATGTCGGCGCGGTTCGTCTCGATGTCGTTCAACCACTTCACGCCCGAGATGATCGACTCTCCTCCGGTTCGGCGGCGCTTCGACGCCGGGCGCACCGACGACGGCTACGTGTTCGAACAGCCGATTCTGATCGACGTTTTTCGAGCCGCGTAGTCTCGGTGTGCAATCCTAGGGGCCGATGGCGAAGACCACCCGAAAGCACGTCGACGACCTTCGCGGTGCGGGACGCTTGGCGGTCGAGGCGACGCGCGGGGTGACGGCGTTGGTCGAGGCGATGCACCGGACGATCGGCAGCGGCCCCGCGGTTCTCGGCAAGCCGCTCGCGGGCCCGGTGCGCGTCGGGACCGCGGCCGTGTACGGAACGATCCGTGGCGTGAGCGGGGTGGTGGGTGCCGGTATCGATGCGGCGCTGGCAGGTCTGGGCCCGCTGCTTGGCGAGAGCACGCCGGGACCGGCGCGAGAGGCCGTGCTGTCCGGGTTGTGCGGAGTGCTGGGCGACTACCTCGAGGACACGGGCAACCCGCTGGCGCTGTCGATGCAGCTGCGGCGCGCGGGCATACAGCTGCCGATCTCCCAGCAAGACGCGATGGCCCACGCCGTTCCCGAGGCGAGCGGGACGATTCTACTGACCGTCCACGGGTCCTGCATGAACGACCGGCAGTGGCAGTACCGTGACCACGACCACGCCGATGCGTTGCAGCAGGCGCTCGGATGGACGCGGGTGGACGCGATCTACAACAGCGGTCTGCACATCTCGGTCAACGGCCGGGCCCTCGCCGCGCACCTCGAAACCCTGATGGAACACTGGCCCACCCCGGTCGAGCGCATTGTGGTGCTGGGGCACAGCATGGGCGGGTTGGTCGCTCGCAGCGCCTGCCGTGTCGCCGAGGATGCCCAACTGAAATGGCGCTCGTCGCTCGGCGGGCTCGCATGTCTGGGCACGCCTCACCACGGCGCACCGTTGGAGCGCGGCGGCAACGGCATCGACGTGCTGCTGGGCTTGAGTCCGTACAGCGCACCGTTGGCGGGGCTCGGCAAGATTCGTAGCGCCGGAGTCACCGATCTGCGCTACGGCAACTGTCTCTTATACACATCT
>CAJXVA010000714.1 GCA_913061055.1 uncultured Pseudomonadota bacterium | reverse complement strand
ACGGAGTGTCCTTTGGCGTTGAGGTCGGCGGCGAAGGCATCGGCCTGCTCGCGCTTCGCAAAGGCCTTCATCTGAAGGGTGAACTTGCGCGCTCCGGCCTTGTCGGTCGCGGCGCTCTTGTTGGACGAGGCGAGCGCGGTCGGTTTCTTGCTTGGCTTGGCGGCGGGCTTGGGCTTCGCAGCCTTGGGCTCAGCCTTGGGCTTCGCGGCCTTGGGTGCAGCCGCAGGTGCGGGCTCGACCTGCGCGATGGCGGCGGTCGGGATCCCCATCGCTTCGGCTTCCTCAGCGGCAGCTTCGGCTTCGAGGTCGCGGGTCGGGGGCACCTCGTCGATGTCCGAGGTCTTGAGCCCTTGCTGGAAGCTCAACTCGGTCTGCACTTCGCTGTGCCCATCGAGGATCGACAGCGAGTCGGCCGACAGCGCGGCGACTTCTCCCCCGGGTCCAACCTCGACCCGACGTCCGACCATGACCCCGAGCGCAAACACGAAGCACCCGACGACACTGAGGCCGAAGAAGAGGAAGAAGATCTGGCGATTGTCGAGGTTGAGCTCGACCTTGTCTTTCCACTTGTGCATCTCTCGCATCGCTCGTGTCCTCCGTGTTGGAGATCTCGTTTAGATCTCTTCGACAGAGTTACGTGAGCGCCGCATGTGGGACAAGAAAGTGGAAGCGGCCTACTGAACGATCTTGAGGGTCGGATCGGGGTCGCGGAGTCCGGGCAACGTCTTCTTCTCCGGCACGTCTCCGGCCGGGTTGGTGCCGCGCCGAATGATCTCCGTCGTCGCCGGATAACGAAGGTCCCAGTCTTCCGTCTTCACGACCTCGCCCGCCTGAAGGAACTTGCGCTGACGCTTCAACTTGAAGCCTCGGCGACCGCGCTGGGCGAGGCTCGTGGACCCGGTGAGATAGCGAGCATCGTCGCGCCACACGGTGGGGTACGGCAGCGATTCCTCGAGCGTACGCTCGAAAGAGATTTGGTAGGGGCGCCGGGGGCCCAGCACCTCGGCGTGCACCTTTCCGGAGGACACCGTCATGTGCAGCACGACCGGGAAGTCGTAGGGGTTGCGCAGCTTCATGTCCACGCTGGGCCACACGACCGTGGAGTCCAGCCCCATGTCGACGTAGCTGCTGGGGCGCGAGTGCGGACGCGCGGCAACGACCTCGAGGCCGCCGAAGAATCCGGCGCCGAACATCGTCGAGCTGACCTGGCAGATGCCGCCGCCCAGCACATCGACGAGCGTGCCGCCGGAGATGCCGGTGCCATAACGGTAGCCGTTCTCGGCTGAACGCGCGCCCACCGTCTCGTTGAACGAGAACACCTCGCCGGGCTGCAGGACGAACCCATCGATCGAGGTGGAGCCCACCTTGAGGTTGTGGGTCCGATCCTTGTGCGCCTCGTCGGAGCGGTACGGGGTATCGAAGCTGCCGAGCACCACCGAGATGTCGAGCGTGCCCGCGAGGTGTCCCAACGCGTCCTCGACCGGGGGCTTGCGGGCCACGACCAGCTCGACCTCGTGTGCACCCGAGGCCAACCCCGTCGCCACCGCGGACAGTGAATCGTAGGCGAGCAGCGCCGTGCCGGACCGGGCTTCGAGGACCTTGCGTCCTTCGAAGTCCAGACGAGTCGGCAGTGACGGGCTCTCCACCGAAGGCGCGAGCGCCTGCAGCTGCTCCAGCGCCGCGGTCTCATCGAAGCTATAGGAGACCGGCATGTCGATGGCCCCCGAAGCTGCGGCGAGCCGCGCTTGAAGGTCGTCGATCGGGTCGCCGCTGCGCGCAACCTCGAGCGCCGAGATCACCGCGCGGTCGATGGCCGCCGAGGCCCCGAGCGCTGCCGCGGTGGTTTCGACCGAAGCGTCGCCGGCGCGCAACACCATCGCGCGCTGCATCGCCTGACGGCCCGCGTCTTCGGCAACCTGCAGGAGGTCATCCCCGCCGTGACCTCCGGCGTCGACCCCGGCGATGCGGACGCCCTGCACCACGGTGTCGTCGGACTGGCCGGCGACCCAGACTCCGTGCACCTGCACGCCGCCCCACGCCAAGGCACCCAGCAGCACCAATCCTTCCACGCGCGCGGCGAACCGGCCCATGGCGGAGTCAGGCCCGCCGGGCGCATCCCGTCCGTCCGCACGCCGTTGTGCAGGCGCAGCGCGTCCACCTTCGGGTGCGTCGGCGACGGTCCTGAGCGCAACTTCAGTCATCGGGCACGAACCTAAGGGTCCGACACCGGGCCTCCAAAAAAGACGCCCGCTCCCGCCGGGCCGGGAACCTCTCGCCCGGCCGGCTGTCCAATCTCCCACAGGCCCCTGGCGTGCCCGGCTGCAGCTCGAGTCTCGCTCGAGCAATCCCTACGCAACCGCCTGAGACCGCAGCAGTTCTCAGGATTCCCCAGGCTTTCGTTTCGCAACCGCGCTATGAGTACATCGATGACCCAGTCGCGCTCGCCTTCCACCCAAGTCCGGGTGCAACGGTCCCTTCCCGTCTGGGTCAAGCTGTGGACCCTCGTCATCCTGGCGAACATCGGCGGGTTCGCGATGTCGATCTTCGTCGCGGGGAGCATCCGCGGGATCCCCTCTTCGGCCGGGGCCGAGACCGCGCTCCTGTTCGGCTACTACACCGCGATGGTGCTGGTCGCGATCGTCGATGCATTCCTGCTCGATGAGCTCTTCTTCCGCGGCGGGTTTCGCAAGACCCACATCGAAGGACGGGTCGCCCGGCTCAGCACCAAAGGTGGCAAGAGCGACTCGATGGATGACATCGCGGCCGGGATGCGCCGCACCACGATCGGCTTCCCGTTCCTGCTGCTGGTCTGCGGCGGGCTGACCTACACGCTGTTCAACCTGGTCAACCGGGACTTCGATTCCTACTACCGACGGGTCGGGCAGCATGTGGTGGCGATGCACATCGGCACCGATGCCGAGCAGATCGAGGCGGTGCAGACGCTCTCCATCCGGCGCGAACCCCAGGTCCTCCCGGCCCTCAAGTGGCGGGTCCAGCAAGGCGGCGAGCCCGCCGTCTGGGCCGCGTGGGCCTTGGGCCGGTTCACGGACCTCCCCACCCGCCGTCCGCTCAAGGCTCCGCTGGCCGCCGCCTCGCGCAGCGAGGATCCCAAGGTCCGCCGAGAAGCGCTCGTGTCCCTGGGCCGGGTGCAGCATCGCGCAGCGGACAGCGCGATCCATGACGAAATCCGCGCCCAGAGGGACCGCGACGAAGCCGTCGACGGACGGCTGCTCTATGCCCTCGGTTCGATTCAGACGCTCTCCTCCGTGCCCCTGCTCGAGGACCTCCTGCATACCGCCCGCCCCCAGACCCAACGCCTCGCCGCCTGGGCGCTCGCCCAGCACCGCGACCAGCGAGGCGGTCGCAAGGTCGTCAAGATCCTCGAGGCGCGGCTGCCGACCGCGTCCCACGAGGTGCGTTGCGCCCTGGTCCATAGTCTCGGCATCCTCGCTGACGAGCAGTCGAACCTGGCCTTGATGGACGCCTACGACCGAGCGACTCCGGCCGAGCACGCGACACTGTGCGCGCGCATACAGCTGAGCATGCGTCCCGATGGCGACCAGGACGACCGGGTCGACCTCTTCATGCCGCAGGACACGTTCGCCATGAAGGTGATCCTCTCCATGGCCCAGATGCGAGCGACCAGCGCCGAGGTTCGAGCCCGCGCAGAGCCCTGGCTGCAGCGCATCATCGACGACGAGGAGACCACGCCGGCCGCGCGAGAGTCTGCCCGGGGGCTGCTCGCGGGCATCAAGAGCGGCCGCGATGACAACAGCAACGCGACCGTCGAAGAAGCGCTGGGCATCTGAGTCCGACAACTCTTCGGTGATCGCGCGGCTTCGGGGTAGCCTGGTCTTGTGGACGCGCTCCCGGTCGACGCCGAGCTCGAGCCCGGGGACCTCGTGGCCCCTGGGGCCACCCCAGGTTCGCCGCTGCGCATCCGCGAGCACCTGACCGACCTGCCCCACGGGACCTGCTATCGCGCTCGCCAAGACGGGGTTGCGGTCCTCCTCACCGTGGTCGACCCGGTGTTCGTGGCCGACCTCGGCGTCCTCGCTGGCCTCAGACGGGACCTCGACGCCGCCGCCGGGTTTCCCCACCGCGGCCTGTTGCCCCTGCACGGATACGGCCGTCCGGATCGCAAACTCCTGATCCTGGAACACGACCCGGGCGGGACGACGATCCGAAGCTTCGTGGAGCACCGCATCGCTCGCGGCCGCCCACTCGACGGCGAGGCCGCCTTCACGTTGGTCAGTCATCTGTGCCACGCGCTGGCGGCTCTGCACCCGGACGTGATCCACGGCTACGTCAACGCCGACACCACGTTCGTCAGTGAATCCGGCCGGGTCTTCTTGTCCTGTCTCTTATACACATCTCCGAGCCCACGAGACCTCTCTACATCTCG
>CAJXVA010000713.1 GCA_913061055.1 uncultured Pseudomonadota bacterium | reverse complement strand
GCGTCGATGCCTTCTTCAGTCACCGCCCCCCCGCCGAAGCCGAAGCTCGTGCGGAGGCTCAGACCCTGGACCCGGGTCGGGGCGGGGACGAACTCGAAGTCGACCAACAGCGCGCCCTGGCCGAGCCCCTGGCGAGCGTCCTCTTCGGACGCACTACCGCCGGTCCCACCGAGGGAGAGGCCGATGCCCAACCACGGGAGGACGAATTGGCCGAACCGAAGGAACCCACCGCCGCCGGCGAAGGGACTCTCCGTGCCGAAGCTGTTGACCCGTGCCGCGGTGACCGTGCCCATGAGGCTGAGGCCGAGGTAGGGTCCGGAGAGCCGCGGCGGGCGCGGGGAGTCCGTGGCCGAGGGGGCGTCGGCCTCTTCGGTCGGCTCCGACGGCATCTTGGCATCGCTCGGCGGTGCGCCTTCTGGGGCGCCGGCAGGGGCTGCGGCGCGCGCCGGCTGGGAGCCTGCGATGCTCAGGAAGGCGACGCCCAGGGCGACCCGGCAGATCGGGGATGCGCGCACGTCCGGAGCATGAACCACACAGGCCCGCAAGGGCAAGCGAACGGCCGCTACGAGGTAGCGCAGCGCACGGGTTGCCCTGTGTAGCCGGCTGGCCTACGGTCCGCGGTCATGGCATCGGCGACGTCCAAGGTCCTCGAGCTTGTCGGCGCATTCCTGCTCGGTGGTGGCGTCGTGGCTGTTGGCTACGAGCTGATCACCCGAGGGGATGATCCCTCGGCGCCGGCTTCAGATGCGGAGGCTTCGCCGGAGTCGGTCGCGAGCGCGGATGGTTCCCACAAGCCCGCGTCGATCTACGCCGGCGGCGCCGGGGACGATGGCGAGAGCGACCCCGAGTCTCCGGCGGCGGGCGACGAGTCTTCGCCGGACGCGCCGTCGGCCGCGGGTCCCGTGCCTCCTCATCGCCTCCCCAACGAGGACGGGACGTACACCCAATACCCACCGGTGTTCGAGGACATCCCACCGATGGATGACGAGGCGAAGAAGGAGTACCCGCGACACGGCTTGGTCACGTCGCTCGCAGCGATCGTGCGTGAGCGGGCGGACCTCGAGTCGCCCATCCTCGGGATCCTCCGCTCGGGGACGCGGGTGCGCGTCGACGAGGAGCGCACCTTCGGAGGCGGATGTTCCGAGGGCTGGAACAAGATCTACCCCAAGGGCTGGATGTGCCGCAAAGCGGGGCTCAAGGTCGATGACTCCCCGCCCAACGACGGCATCATCTCCGTGCCCTCACCCAAGGTCGACCAGCCGCTGCCGTACGAGTACTGGCGGGTGAAGGACGAGATGACGCCGTTCTTCCATCGCTTGCCCAGCTTCGGCGAGCAAGACGGCGCCGACACGGCGGGGTCCGACTGGTACGCGAAGCACAAGCGCGAGCCGATGCCGACGGATCGCAGCGCCCGTCCCGACGACGTCCCCGCCGTGGTCAAGGAGTACATGAACTCCGGCTACTACGTGACGAAGGCGGGGGAGGAGATGAAGAGTGAGCGGCGGTTCCTGCGAACGACGCTGGGGTCGTATGCACGCAAGTACCAACTCAAGCCCAAAGAGTCGCCGGTGTTCCAGGGCCAACTCTTGCCCGGTGGCGCGGAGGATCTGCCGATGTATTTCATCCGCCGCGAGATCCCCTTCAAGAAGCGTGAGGGCGAGCTGAGCGACGTGCTGCTGGACACAGAGGACTTCCCGGAGCGTTTGGGAACGCACCCGTTCGTGCGCAGCGTGCAGATGGGGCCGAAGGCGTACTACGAGGACGAAGAAGGGCGACTGATGCGGACCTACGCGGTCGGCAAAGCGTTCAAGATCAAGCGCCCGCCGGGAGTCAAGGCGACCGAGCATTGGGTGCACATCGATCTCTCCGAGCAAACGCTCGTGGCCTATGAGGGGGATGTGCCGGTGTTTGCGACGTTGGTCTCGACCGGCAAAGAGCCCGGTATGACCCCGATTGGTGTCCACCGGGTGCAGATCAAGCACATCGCCACCCCGATGCGCGATCAGCCCGAAGAGTCCGAGGCGTACTCGATCGACGACGTGCCGTGGACGCAGTACTTCGCCGGCAGCATCGCCCTGCACGGCGCGTTTTGGCATGCCGGGTTCGGCCAGGTGCGCAGCCATGGCTGTGTCAACCTCTCGCCGGCCGACGCTCGTTGGGTGTTCGGCTTTACCGAGCCCCATGTGCCGCAAGGGTGGCATGCCATCGCACCTTTGGCCCGCGGCGAAAAGGGCAGCGCGGTCGTCGTCACCGAGTAGTGAGCCCCACGCGCAGGGCGGCTCGTCGTACGATAGGCCAGCCGCAGATGCGGCACGGAAGCACGCATGAAGATCGCAGAAGGGACCGTCGTCACGCTCGCCTACGACATCACCTCCGCCGCGGGGGAGATCATCGAAACCTCCGACATCTCCGGGCCGATTACGTTCATGGCCGGTAGCGCCGGTCTGATCAAGGGACTGGATGGTCGCCTGATGGGGATGGAGGAGGGACAGGACGAGACGTTCACGTTCACGCCCGAAGAGGCGTTCGGCACCGTCGCCGATGCTCCGACCAAGACCATCGCGCGCCAAGAGTTGCCCGCTGGTGACCTCGAGACTGGCCAAGCGTTCGAGGCCACGGTTGGACCCGGGCAGACGGTCAAGCTCGTCGTGCACGAGGTGCAGGGGGATGACGCGGTGGTGGTGAAACTCGTGCATCCGCTCGCCGATCAAGAGATCGGAATGAGCGCTCGGGTGTTGGCGGTCCGTGCCGCCACCTCCGCCGAGAAGGCTGCCGGCAAGGCGATGACCGCTCCTCCTCCGCCACCGAAGTAGGCCGGGGCAATGAAGAGGGGGCGCGCCCCCTCTCCGTCAGAACGTCGCGCCGACGTCGAACACGAACCGACCGTTTTGGTCATCGGTGGCTCGGACGTTGCCGGGGAAGATCGCGTTGGGGACCAGTACCGCGTAGCCCAGCGCAACCGTGACGATGCGGATATCCCATTTGATGAAGTTCACGCCCACGCTGCGTCGCACGTCACGACTGGGCACGACGTGGCTCCACCGCTGGGTGAGGACGCCGGCATCGATGAACACGGAGTGCGCGAGTTTGCCTCCGAGAAACTTCCGCACGCTGACCACCTGCACGGCGGCGGTTCCGAGCGCCCGAATGTGTCCACCCTGAGCCGTCGGGCGCAGCGTCAGCGTTCCGTAGGGACCCTCGATTTCCTCGATGTCGACCAACATCGTCTGGGGCTCGATGCCGCGGATACCGAGGTCGGCCGTACCGCCGCCAAAGAACCGCCACACCTCGGGGATGCTCGTCGTGTCCACACCGAGGCCCCGGATCGGGAAGGCGTGGCCGTACCGAAGCATGTAGCGGAAGTTCACACGCTTGCGGGTGCCCGGAAGTGGAACGAAGTGCTGCCACGACAGCTCGGAGCGCACCCACTGGTCGCGTCCACCCAGGATCGGAGAGGCGTACAGCAGGTCGGCGGTCGCGATGAAGCCGTCGTCGGGGTTGAACGCGTTGTCGACGTCCTGATACTGCGCGCCGATCTCCACCCCACCGGTCAGGTCCGGGACGATGGCCTCGGAGCGGTTGGGCGGGCGGCAGAACCCTTCTTCGGAGGATGAGCAACCGGTCTCCGTGGAGGGGGTGGGCTTGACGACGTCCTTGGAGATGTTCGCCGCTTGAATGACGTAGCCCACGTAGCTCCGCAAGTGGTCGTTGATCGGCCACGTGAAGCGGACGGTGCCGAGCAGACTGTCGATCTGCCCCCTGGCGGGGGTGACCCGGCGCTGGATCTGGCTGCTGATGTCGAACGTCAGCGGGCTGCCAAAGATGCGGGGGTGAATGAAGGAGGCGCGGGCGCTGCGTTCATAGCAGGCCTCTCCATCGCAGAACTGGGTGTCAAACTGCGAGACATCGGCGCCCCAGTGCCCGTCGAGTTGGAGGTCCCAGCCGGTCCCGAAGATGTTGGGGAAACCCGGTGCCAAGAACACGTAGGCCGGGTCGAGGGTCGCGGCGCCGAACCCCCAGGAAATGTCCATCAACCGATCTTTGGCCTCTTGGACCGTGACGACGTGGTGGACGACGCACGGCCGCTCGGGGTCGTCGGTGAACTTGCAGTCGGTGGGCTGCTCTCGGATCTGGGCGGAGGAGACGGTGCCCGTGCCTTCGATGTGCTTGCGGACCTTGTCGACGCGCCGTGCGTCGTAGGTGTCGCCTTCGCGCCACTTTCCATCACCGCCGGGCCGCTTACGCGTGGTGTTGATCTCGCGACGCAGCAAGTAGCGGCGGGTCTTGAAGTTGCCGCGAATGAGCGTGGTGCCAAACGTCGCTTTGCGGCCCTCGTGCACGTAGAGATCGGTGTCGATCGTGACCAGCTGGTCGTCGGCGTGTTGCTGGCACATGCCGACCGACGCTGACGTGAGGCG
>CAJXVA010000712.1 GCA_913061055.1 uncultured Pseudomonadota bacterium | reverse complement strand
GGCCGATCTTCAGGCAGACGGTGAGGTGTTCGCAGCGGTGGGAGCCGGTTGCGCCCTCCTGCAGCTCCCCGACGCGGCAGGAGCTCTGACCGCGAGCTCCGAGTCCCTGCAAGCGAACGCTTCGGCGACGGTGACGTTGGTGGGAGCGTTCGGCTCCAGCTGATCCGGGCCGGCCCAACCGGACCATCGCCGCTTGGGGCGGACTTCCGTCAGCGGATGTCCATCCACCGAGGAACCTGCACGGGTTGGCCCTTCATGCCTGGGCCAGCCTCTGCAGGGTTCAGCTCGGCCTCCCAGGCCTTGGCGTTGAGCAGTTCCGACAGCGCGACCGCTTTTTTCGGCGACAGCGAGTAGACCATCATCCCCTGGCGCCGCGGACGAAACTTCTCGCGACACAGCTCGGTGGTGCGCGCGACCCCAAACTCGCTGCTCGCGAATCCGGGTCGCGATTTCCCACTGCCGAACACACCGAACTGGATTTGCCCGGGGTCGAGTCCGACGCCACCTTCCGACTCGGGCTTGAGTGCGTACTCCAGTGAGGCTTCGATCGAGGAGGTAGGGAACGGGTTCTTGTCGAAGCACATCGGTCGCGCGATGATGTTTTTCTCCATCTTGGCGAGCGCATACGGCTGAATGGAGAGCGCCTGAAAGCTGTCGCCCAGCGTCGCGATGGCGGTGGCCTTTCCGTCGTCCGTAAAGGGGGCTGTGGCGTAGCTGACGATGGCGTTGCGAAGTTGGGCATACTTCGCCGTGCTGCGAATGAGGCGCTGCAACTTGTCTCGGTGTTTGTACTTGAGTTCGTCCAGCTCGAAGTCGAAGCCGATCCCGTCGGCGTCGAAGCGCTCCCGAAAGTCATCGATCGCTTTCGCGTGCGCGTCGATCTGAGAATCGCTCATCGCAAGCAGCCAATCGGCGAAGTCTCGGTTGAAGGTCTTCGTGCCCTTGGCCTCCCCTGATCCATCCGTGCCGATCGTATAGCTGATCAGCACCTGAATCCCGAGCTTGTGCAGCTCCTGGACGACCGTCTTGACGTAGTCGGCCCGGACGATGTCGTTCTTTTCCCGAGCGGCGGCAGGGGTGTTCGGTGTCTGCACAATGCCGCCTGGACCAAGACGCGCGGAGAACCCCACCTTTGTGTCGAGCACGACGATCTTACCGTCGGTGTCTCGCGACCAGTTTCCATGGGCAGGCGCCATGCAGTAGTTGAGCGTGAGGTCGTCGAGGCGTGCGGCCTTCATCGCCTCGAGCTGCTCCCCGTCCAGCTTGATCCCCCCCCAGGTCGACTTGATGAGCGGCGAACCAAAGGCCCAGATCGAAAACCGGCCTCGTGCCGAAACCTTGACCTCCGTCGTCTTCCCGCGATGGACCGGCGGGGCGGTGACGATGGCGCCCGTCCCCGGGTCGCGCATCGTGTAGATCAGTGGGGCGAGGTGCGGCCCGCGGCTCTTCACCGCCGTGAGTTCGCCCGTCTTCTCGGGAACCTCGCCTTTCGCGAGGACTTTCCTCCCGTCCGTGCCAACCGCGAACTCGTGGACGACCGACGGAGACGTACCCCAGCTGGGGTACACCCGCACCCGCTCAAACGGCTTGCGACCAGGCCACGCGGCGCCATCCTTGGCCACGTCTTCCAGGTTCGATGGAAGCTCTTCGACGATGTGAATGGTCGTGGCCCCCTTGAGCGCGAGTTTTCGGGGCTTGTTGCCGCCTCCGGTCGGCGCCGCGTCGTCCACCCCCCCGAACAGCGTAGAGCCGTCCGAGCCCCCCGGTGCCAAGCCATGCACCCGCACGTCGTCCTGCGCATCGGGTGGAGCCGATCCCCCGGAGACAACTTCGACCGCCTCAGAGTCGGCCTCGAAGTGTTCGCTGTGAGCCGCGAGCGTATATGCACCGGGCACGACATCGCCGAAGCGCACGATGCCGCTCACAGGTGTCTCGAGGACTCGCGTGCGAAACCCATCACGGACCAGCTCGACCCGCGCACCTTCGATGGGCACCACGTCCGGCGCGTCCTCGTCGTGCTCGACGACCCCGACAACCAGCTCGCCCAGGTCGGTATCGAAATCGATGGTGTACGCCATCTCGTCGCGCCATGTCGTGTAGGGGCAGCCGGTGTCGGGGCAACGCTTGGGAACCGGCGGGTCGACCGCAGACCCATCGAACAAGAACACCTCGACGCGCCGGTTGGCTTGCTCGTCGACGTTGTCGGCCGTCTCGACCTCGCCGTGATGCTCACCGCAGCCCAGCAGCTCCACCTTCGCCTCCGCAGGCATGCTCGTGCCGTCGAGACCCATGTAGTCGCCGACCAGGGCCCGCCGCGTCTCAGCGCTGGGCATTCCCGTCGCGGACAGCCCGTGCACGTGCTGAACGCGACGGAACGCGTCGCTCGTGGGTTGGTCGACCCACCCGTGCACCGGGCCGCCGTAGTAGGGCAGACCGGTGTCGGGATCGGGGACGGCGCCGAGCATGTGCTGGTCCTCGCGGATCCCCCATGCCCTCGAGTGCGGCAGCCCGGAGTACCACTGCATCCACCCCTGGGCGTCGTCGCGCAGAAACATCGCCATCGCCTCCGCGCGCTCGTCGGACAGCCCGAGGTTGTAGTCGGCGGAGCCCACTGAGTCTGCATGGCCCGTGACGACGACGGACATGTCGGAGTGCTCGTCGTAGACGTGAACCAGTCCACGGACGCCCGCCATCGCGCCGGGGAGCAAGAACGCTTTGTTGGTGTCGAACAGTGCGCCGCGCAGCCGCACCCGAAACAGCCGACGCGGAAGTTTGATGACAGACCGGGCGTTGATCGAGACGGAAAGCCCACCTTTTGTGTAGTTGAGAGTGTTCGCCACGGCGCCTGGTTGGTAGACGCCGTGACGAGGATTTGTGACGCGGTACGCTGCAGCTCCGCGTGGGCAGCCGCGTGCTGGCCGTTCCGCACGTGCACACGACGACAAACCCGGTTGGCCGCCCCGCTTCCCCCCGGTAGGCTCTGCACCACCGATGCCTCGAAGCACCCCGGCGCTCGTGTCCCCGCGGCACGACTTCACGTGGTTCGTACTTCCTGGCGTCCTCGCAGCCATCGCCGGGCTTACCGTCGGTCTGCTCCCCGCCACCAGCGACACCCGGGAGGGCGGCGGCCTCGGACTGTGGATCCTCGGCGTCCTCCTCGTGGACGTCGCCCACGTCTATGCCTCGCTGTACCGCACGTACCTGGACCCGCAGGCCCGCACGCTTCACCGCAAGCGGCTGTGGTTCATCCCGCTGCTGTGCCTGTGGTGCGGAGTCCTGCTGCACCTCGAGTCACCGCTGCTGTTTTGGAGCGTGCTCGCGTACATCGCGATCTTTCACTTCATCAAGCAGCACCTCGGCTTCGCACTGCTCTACGTCCGGGCTGGCCGCGAAGAGACGCTCGACCGCAGGCTCACGGTCGCGGCAATCTGGGCCGGCACGCTTGGGCCGGTGCTTCATTGGCACGCCCACCTCCCCACCCGGTTCACCTGGTTCGTGCAAGGCGACCTGATCGCCGGTGCGCCGAGCTGGTTGGGGACGATTGCCCTGTGGGGACAGGTTCCAATCTGGGCGGCGTTCCTTGCCCGACGCGTCCAGCGGCGCAGGCAGGGCCACGCCAACCCCCTCCTCCTCGCACTCGTGGTCCTGCCCGCGATCAACTGGCACCTGGGCATGGTCGTGTTCGACGACGACCGGGTGTTCACGATCACCAACGTGTTTTTTCACGGCATCCCGTACTTCGCCCTCGTGTGGGTCGCTGGCGGTCGGGAGAGGGTTGCCACTCGCCTGAAGAACGCCGGTCCGCCCTTGCTCGCCTTGGCGTTCTACGGGCTGCTCGTCGTATTGGCCGTGACCGAGGAAGCGTTGTGGGATCGGCTCGTGTGGCACGATCGCGCGGAACTGTTTGGGTCCGGCACCCTCGAGCTGTCGACGTTTGCGACCGCGTTGGTGGTCTCGCTCCTCACGGTGCCTCAAGCCACGCACTACGTACTCGACCGCTTCATCTGGAGGGCCGGTCCCGACAACCCCAAGCTGGCGCAGCAGCTCGGGCTGGCCTCGCCTGAAAACGCGCGGGCACGGTAGGGGTCCGAGTCAGGGCATGACGAGCGTGACGTTGGCGAGTACGGCGCCGCAGCTCGGGGTCGAGAACGTGTATTCGATGACGGCCTCAGCGCTGCCGTCGTCAAAGTGACTCAGCGACCCCTCGTCATGACTCCAACGGACGGTCGCGAGAGGCTCGGGGCAGGCCATGTTTGGGTCCGCCTCGTTCGCCGCTTTCAAGTAGGCCGCGAGCTCGCCATCGCTCGGCTCCCGGTTCAGCACAACCACGGCCCGCTCCAGGCACCGTGCCAGCTCGCGCAGATGGTCCAGTTCCTGTCTCTTATACACATCTCCGAGCCCACGAGACCTCTCTACATCTCGT
>CAJXVA010000711.1 GCA_913061055.1 uncultured Pseudomonadota bacterium | reverse complement strand
TTTTTCAAGCAGAAGACGGCATACGAGATGTAGAGAGGTCTCGTGGGCTCGGAAGCTTCCCTGGCGAAACGAACGGGCGGCAGCAGGTGTAGCGCTCCACCCACCCAGGCGCAGTTCTCGTTGTAGCGGGGCTCGTCGATGCTCTGGTTGTGGGTCAGATTGATTCCGACAAGCTCGCCGCCGGACGTTCTGGAACCCGCCGTGAGCCAGTCCCAGCGCATCGTCATCGGGTAGTAGCCCTTGTGGTCGTCCATGAACGCAAACGCGTCCTTCATGGACACCGTGTCTGCGCCGATCTGCAACGAGCCACTCGCGGGCATGAGGCATTTGTGCGAGTACATCCCGTGGTTGCGGCCGAACGGGATCGAGACCACCTGCGGCGTGACGTGCTGCGCGTCGATCGTGATGCTGCCGTTGAGCGCGGGCCAATCTGAGCCCGCCTCGATGTCGAGCTCGAGCTCGATCCTTCCCAAAGACAGGCGGTTGCGAAACTGGAGCGACGCACCTGGCCCGTCGTAGCGCGTCACCGAATCCAGCAAGCCGTCCGCGACGTCAAACGCCCACGGCGCCACCTTGCGCTCGAAGAGCACTTTGTTGTGTTTCACGCGGTCGTAGATCTTGACCTGGGCCAACGCCAAACTCTTCGCGTTGAACAGGGCGATGCAGACGAAGTAGCGCTCGGTCGAAAGCTGGAACGCTTGCCACTCCTTCAACCGCCACGACTTGAGAAGCCGAGGAACCGGAAACCCACCCCATGGCTCAGCATCGAGCGGATTGACGGACTCGAACGGACCGTCAAACGTCCCGAAGACCGTGCTGCCACTCTCGACGAGGGCGGCAGGAGCCGGTTGAAGCTTCCGAGCCATGGCTAGCGGTGTATCGCAGTCTGGTGGGGCCGGGAGGAACGATCGTCCGCCTCCGAGCGCGCCAGTCGCGACAGCATCCTCCGCCCGCAGAGGTCGCGTGAGGTCGTCGCCCTGGTTACGCATTGCTCGACCACGTACTCGGGCCTATTGCTCGACGTGCACGAGGCGCACGCGCAGGAGTGGCCGTTCCCCGGAAACGGGACTGCGGCGTCCGGGGTATGGACCGGGAACCTTTCGGCTGAGTACGACACTTGACCCGTGAGCATGCTGGACTCCCGCACGTTGGTCCTCGGTGTACTCCTCCCGGTCCTGTCCCTTGCGCTCGGCGCCTGCGACGACCCTTCGCCGCAAGACCGAGCTGCCGCTGCGGCCGATGCGGGCGGAAAAGCCGACGAGATCAGCGACAACGAACCTGAGCGACTCGATGACGTTTCGTTCTACCCGACGGATGCGGTGCAGTCCCCCCTGTCGTCCTCCGTCGTGGACAACATCCGGTCGATCGTCGCCTCCGGCAGTGGTGCGGACGACGTGTTCATGAGCGTGGGTGATTCGATCACGGTGGGGTCAGGCAACCTCCGCTGCTTCGGAGAAGCAGACGTGGATCTTGGCGCCCACGAGTCCCTTGCCTCGACGCTTGCATTCTTCAGGGAAGGCGACGCCGCCGGTTCGAATCCGTTCTCGCGCGACCCTCTGTCCGCCCGTGTCGGGAAGACCGCGAAGTGGGCGCTCAGTGGCAGCCCTTCGCCCGTAGAATCCGAACTCAACGCGCTCGAGCCATCGATCGCCCTGGTGCAGTACGGCACCAACGACATGCAGTTCGGCTCAACCTTCGCCTCCGCACTGCCCGGCTTCTACTCGAACCTCGGCGACCTTCTCGACGTGATCGTCGACGACGGCGTGGTGCCTGTCCTCTTCACCATCCCACCGCGTCTCGATAGTGAGAGCGCGCGTAGCTGGGTACCGATGTACAACCTGGTAATCCGGGGCCTCGCGCAATCTCGGTCTCTTCCACTCGTCGACCTGAACCTGACGCTGGCAGACATCCCGGGGCATGGACTCGTGGGCGACGGCATCCACTTGGGAAGCGCCCCCTCGGGCGCCTGCGACCTCAGCGAGGACGGGTTGCGCCACGCCTACAACAACCGCAACGCCGCGGCGTTGACCGCATTGAGCCGGGTAAACCAAGCCCTGCGTGCCGAGGGCGAACTCGACGCTCCCGTGCTCCGGACAGGACAAGGCAGCGCGTCATCCCCGTTCGTCGTCGACCGCTTCCCATTCGTGGACGCGGGAGACACCGAGCTTCGCGGAGCCACCAACGTCGATCGCTACGACTGCTCGTCGGCCAACGAAGGCGGCGCAGAGATCTGGTACCGCCTCGAACTCACCGAGCGCACCAGCATCCGGGCGATGGTTGTCGACGCGCCGAACACCGATGTGGACCTACACATTGTCGGCGCCGAGACCGACGGCTCCGGATGCATCGCACGAGACGACCGTCTCCTCGAGGTCACCCTCGACGCTGGCGTGCACCACATCGCCGTCGACACCTTCGTTTCGTCGGGTGCTCCGCGCAGCGGGGAGTACTTGCTCATGCTCACCGAGCTCTAGCGATTTCCCGGGGACGGGCACTGGCCCAAAAAAACGCCTTGCATTCGTGGGCAGCGCGATCAGACTGAAATTCTGATGCTCCGGTTCACCACGCTGATGCCGATGTCCATGTGCGGGGGACCGCGCGGGGCATCGATGCGTGCTGACTGACGAGCGTCTGTTCATTGCACAACCCGGCTGCCCCCTGTGGGCCGCCGGGTTTTCTGCGTTTGTCCCTCCCGAAAATCGAGCTCGCCATGAACCCCTCTCCAACGCCACCCGCCTTCTACCTAACCTCTGCGATCCCATACGTGAACGCGCAGCCCCACATTGGTTTCGCGATGGAGCTGGTGCTTTGTGACGTGCTGGCTCGGTACCGGCGTCTGCGGGGAGACGATGTCCGCTTCTGTACAGGGACGGATGAGAACTCTCTGAAGAACGTGCGGGCTGCGGAGGCGGAGGCGGTATCGACACGCGTCCTGGTCGAACGCAACGCGGCGAAGTTCGCAGAGCTCCGAGACGTCCTGGACCTGTCCTTCGATGACTTTCTTCGCACCAGCGCCGACCCCCGTCACCGAGCCGGCGCCGAGAAGCTATGGGCCGCCTGCGCACGCAATGGGGACATCTACAAGAAGGCGTATCGGGGGTTGTATTGCGTCGGCTGCGAGCAGTTCTACGCCGAATCCGACTTGGACGACGGTTGCTGCCCCGAGCATCAGACGGCGCCCGAACTCGTCGACGAGGAGAACTACTTCTTCCGACTCTCGGCATACGGCGCGCGGATTGAACAGGCCCTGGAGTCCGGAGAGCTCGAGATCGTGCCTCAGACGTACCGCAACGAGGTACTGGCATTCGTGCGAGGCGGTCTCGAAGACCTGAGCATCTCGCGGTCCAGCTCGCGGGCGCGAGGATGGGGGATCGAGGTTCCCGGCGACTCCGACCAAGTGATGTACGTGTGGTTTGACGCGTTGGGCAACTACATCACCGCCTTGGACTATGCCGAGGATGGGGCGTTGCTCGAGCGCTACTGGGAGCAGTCGAGCGATCGGGTCCATGTACTCGGCAAAGGGATCACGCGCTTTCATGCGGTCTACTGGCCGGCACTGTTGCTGTCGGCGGGGCTGCGTCTCCCAACCAAGATCGCCGTGCACGGCTACCTCACCGTCGACGGCACGAAGATCGGCAAGTCTCTCGGCAACGCCATCGACCCGACGGCCATCGCCAACACGCTGGGCGCGGATGCGCTGCGGTACTTCCTGTGCCGACATGTCCGGTCCGGCCGCGATGGCGACTTCAGCGAACCCAGGGCGGCGCACGTGCGAAAGGTGGAGCTCGGCGACCAACTGGGGAACCTGCTCAACCGCACCGTCAACATGGTCGTCCGGTACTTCGAGGGCGCCATCCCACCGCCGGGGTCGACGGAGTCGTCGTTGAGTCCGTTGGCGACCGAGGTGCAGCAGCAGTTCGAGACCGGCTTCGACAACTTCCGATTGGACGATGCCTTGTCCGCGGCCTGGTCACTGGTCGAGGCCGCCAACAAGTTCGCCGTGGAGCGTGCCCCTTGGAAGCTGGCCAAAGCGAGGTCGGAAGCGGACAACGAATCCACCCTCTCCGCGACGCTGTACGACCTCGCGGAGGTGTTGCGCCTGTGCTCGATCTACCTGCAGCCCTTCATTCCCCAAACTGCGGCCGAGATCCGGCGGCAGCTCGGTCTCCCCGCGCTCGCTGCGGTGCACTGGGACGACGTGACGCGATGGGGAGGAACCCCCGTGGGCGGACGAGTCGAGCCGGCTTCAACCCTGTTTCCAAGGTTGGAGACCGCCGACTGAGCCACTCCCAGCCGCTACGTCCGCCGACAACCACGGCAAACATCTTCGCCGGCTCCCACCCGCCGCGGCCACGCTCGCGGCCTGCGGCGCGATGTCGAGTCGGGCCGCTCGGCCTGTTGTGCCCCCCGGTTGACCCGGACACGCTCGCCT
>CAJXVA010000710.1 GCA_913061055.1 uncultured Pseudomonadota bacterium | reverse complement strand
CACCTGCATGCGGACGATGTCGAGCTCCTGCCCCCAGTCGAACTCGAGGAAGAACACGGCGGCGTCGGCCGTCGATTCCGAGCGCAGCGTCTTGATCCCCGACAGCGTCGCCAACGCCTCTTCGACCGGCTCGGTCACCTCTTCCTGAATCTGCAGCGGGCTGGAGTTGGGCCGCGGGATCGACACGACAATAAACGGCACGTCCACCTTCGGCAGGTAGGCCAGCGGCAGGCGAACCAGCCCCATCACCCCCACGGCGAGGATGCTGACCAACAGCATCAGCGTGGTGACCGGACGGTCCAGCGCGAGGCGGACCAGGTTCATGCCCCAGGCTCCGCGTAGTTCTTGCGATCGATGAGGCGATACACCGCAGGGATCACGACGAGCGTCAACGCCGTGGCCACCACCAGCCCGCCGATGACCGCGATGGCCAGCGCGCGCCGGAGTTCGGCTCCAGGCCCCTGCGCCAATGCGAGCGGGAGCAGGCCCAAGATCGTGGTCGCCGAGGTCATTAGGATCGGACGCAGGCGATCACGGCCCGCGGCGACGATCGCAGCCTGTTGGGTCATCCCGCCCATCCGGCGTTGATTGATCGCGTCGACCAACACGATGGCGTTGTTGACCACGATACCGGCCAGCATCACCACCCCGACCATCGAGATCACGCTCATCGAGCTCCCGGTGAGCAGCAACGATCCGACCACCCCGATGGCACCCAGCGGGAGCGTGAAGATCACGATGAACGGGTGCAGAAGCGACTCGAACTGCGAGGCCATCACCACGTAGACCAAGAAGCCAGCGAGGGCCGTCGCCAGCAGGAGCGAGCGCAGGGACTGGAACATCTCTTGTTCCTGGCCGGCCAGCTCGACCCGCGCGCCCGCAGCTCGTGCCACCTCGGCAGCCTCGGCGACGTCGCCCGCCACCGCGCCCATATCTCGGCCCGAGACGTCGGCGGACACCACGGCGGCCCGGGATTGGTCCAGCCGGCGGATCTCACTCGGCCCGGTGCCCAGCTCCACCGACGCGACGGATTCGAGCAGGATCGGTGCCCCCTCGCGCGTGGCCACGATGAGGCGGCGCAGGTCGGCGGGCGTCGCCTGCTGACGAGGCAGCGCGCGCACCCGGATGTCCACGTCGCGGTGTCCCTGCCGAAAGCGCGTGGTGACGTCGCCTTGCAGCTGGGTCCGCACCGACGCCGCAACATCGGAAACCCGAAGGTCCAGCTGCGCGATGGCCTCGTGGTCAAAGCGAACCTGAACCTCGGGGTTGCCAAAGTCCGCGGAGGACCGGGCCTCGACCACGCCCTCGATGGTGGCCACCTCCGCTCGGAGCGCGTCCGCCTGGTCCCGGAGACCGGCGAGGTCCTCGGAGAACACGTGCAACTCGACCGGGCGTCGCAGACTGAAGACCGCGGGACGCGTCAGGCGGGAGCGCTGAACCCCAGCGTCGCCCAAGGCTTCGCGAAGGATCCGGATGACCTGCGCTTCGTCCTGCGCGGTCGAGTCCGGCGCCATGCGAACCGAAAGCGCCGCGGCGTGTTCTCCTCCGCCGGTACCGGCCGAGCCACTGACCGCCGACGCCCCCGCGACGGACGACACCCGCTCGACCCGCGCATCGCCGAGCAGCACGCGCTGCGCGTCCCGAACGACGGCGTCGGTCCGCGACAAGGGGGTCCCGGCGGGCAGCTCCAGCGCGAAGCCGAACTCCCCTTGAGAGAGGCTCGGGATGAGGTCGAGTCCAAGCCGCGGCACCGAGGCTGCGGTGGCCGCAAACGCGAGCACGGCGATACCCACCACCGTCCACGGTCGCCGAACACTTCCTCGGCACACGATGGGGTACGCGGCGGCCAGCCGATCGAACCCAGCGCCGAAGAGCGCCGCAACCGGGCGCAGCACCCAAGCGATGCCCGCGACGATCGTGGAGAGCCCGAGCCGGACCAACACCACGGGCATCAGCACGGTCCGAGCCACCCGGCCGAGTTTCGGCGGCGGTGCGCTGGTCGTGCTCAATGCCGAGATCATCGGGATCAGCGTCAGCGACACCGCGAGCGACACAATGAGCGAGAAGCACACCGTCACCGCCATGTCGCGAAACAGCTGCGCCGCCATGCCCTCGAGGAACACGACCGGGAGGAAGACCGCGACGGTGGTCAGCGTGGATGCGATCACCGCCCGCCCAACCTCGCTGGCCCCCTCTCGTGCGGCCTCGATCGCCGGGGCGCCCTGTTCGTGGCGGCGATGGATCGCCTCCAGCACCACGATCGCACTGTCGACCAACATCCCCACCCCCAGCGCCAAGCCGCCCAACGACATCACGTTGAGGGTGGTCCCGGTCTGGTACATCAAGAAGAAGGTCGCGACGACCGACACCGGAATGCTGACCGCGATGATCGCGGTGCTCTTGGCATCCCGCAGGAACAACAGCAGGACCACGACGGCGAACACCCCGCCCAACACGGCCCCCTGCAGCACCTCGTCCACCGAGGCCTCGATGAACGTCGACTGGTCTGCGGCCACGACCAACACCACGCCCTCGGGCAGGCGTTGTCGCACCACCTCCAGCCGCGTGTGGACCGACTTCGCGACCGCGGTCGTGTTGGCGTCGCCTTCCTGAAACAACGCGAGTTCGACCGCCTCTTCGCCGCCCAGGCGGGTCACGCTCTCGCGCTGACGATGGGTGCGCCGCACCGTGGCCACATCGCCCACCGTCACCCGCCGCCCATCTTCGTCGAACAGCACGGTGGCTTCGATGTCCGCCAGCGAACCAAAGCGGTTGCGGGCCCGCACCAGGTACCGGGCCTCTCGCTCATAGAGGCTTCCGCCGGCCTGGTCGATGTTGGCTTTGCGCAACGCCTCGGTCACCGCGGGCAGGCTCTGGCCGGTCAGCGACAGCCGCCCCGGGTCGATCTCAATCTCGATCTCCGGCTGCAGGCCGCCGCGGACGTCGATCGCCGCGACCCCCTCGGTGCTCTCCAGGTCCTTTTCAACCCGCTCCTCGGCGATCTGCCGCAGCGTCAGCAGGTCCAGCTCCGCGGTGCCATCGGTGGTGAGGTACAGCCGAAGCACGGGGTCGGCGGAGGGGTCGTAGCGTCGCAGAATCGGGGGTTCGCTCCCGTCGGGGAGCCGCAGCAGCTCCAGCTTCTCGCGCACGTCGATCGCCGCGAAGTCCATCTCGCGGCCCCAACCGAACTCGATGCTCACCTGCGAGAGTCCGGGCGTGGAGACGGAGGAGATCCGTTCGACCCCCGAGATCACGCCCACCCTCTCCTCGATCGGACGGGTGAGCAGCTGCTCCACCTCGGCGGGTGCGGCCCCGGGCATCGAGGTCTCGATCGTCAGGCTTGGATACGACAGGTCGGGCAGCAGGCTGATCTTCAGCCGGCTGAACGCCACCAGGCCAAAGAGCACCATCGCCACGGCGCACATCGCCACCGTGACCCGGCGGCGCAGGGAGAAGTCGACGAGCTGCATCAGCCGGCCTCGGGCGCAACGAGCTCGACCTCGGCGCCATCCTGCAGCGCTCCGTGCCCAGCGACGACGATCGACTCGCCGGTGTCCAGCCCTTCGAGGATCTGGGAGCGTCCGGACTCGGTGGCACCGACGGTGACGGTGCGCCGCCGGGCGACGTCATCCTTCACGACGTACACGTGCTCGCCCTGGTGGTCCACGATCACGGACTCCCGCGGCACCAGGCAGGCGTCGTCGTGTTGTTCCCGCAGCAGCCGAATGCCGACGAAGCTGCCGGAGCGAACCTGCGCGGGGGGGTTCTTCACCTCGATGGTCACCTCGACCGTGCCGCTCTTCACGTCGACGACCGAGGCGATGCGCTTCACGCTGCCGGAGAACTTCAGGTCGGTGTTGGCTTGCAGGACCAAGTCGGCCTCGCGTCCCGGCTCGAGCTGCATCGCGTCGCGCTCGGGAATGTGGATGCGGGCCACGAGCGTACTGAAGTCTGTGACCTCGAACAGAGGGTCCCCAACCTTGACGTACTGACCTCGCTCCACGCTGCGCGCGGTGATCCTTCCGGCGAGTGGAGCCCGCACCCGAGCCCGACGCAGCGCCGCGTCTGCGTTTGCCAATTCTTGCTTGGCCAAATCCCGGTCCGTCACTGCGGTGTCGAGTTCTTCGGAGGCGACCAGCCGCTGATCGGCGAGCTTCGCCGTCCGGGTCCGGGCGACCTCCGAAGAGCGCAGCTTGATCTGCGCGGTCTTCCGGGTCCGTGCCGCGTCCGCCGAATCGAGAGCCACCAGCAGCGCGCCTTGCTCGACGCTCTCCCCCTCCTCGGCACCCAGCTTGGTGATGCGCCCCGGCGCCTCCGCCACGACGGAGATCGACCGCTGCGCGACCAGGTTGGCCGTCGCTTCGATGTGCGAGGCGATGCTCCCACGCTCGGCTCTGTCTCTTATACACATCTGACGCTGCCGACGAGCGATCTAG
>CAJXVA010000709.1 GCA_913061055.1 uncultured Pseudomonadota bacterium | reverse complement strand
ACCGAGATCTACACTAGATCGCTCGTCGGCAGCGTCAGATGTGTATAAGAGTCAGCCTGGCTCCGTGACCTAGGTTCTCGGAATGGGACTCACGTCAACGGCAACCCCGTCGAGCTGCATTGCTTGCGCGAGGGTGACCGGTTGCTCGTGGGCTCCAACTTGATCCGGGTCGAGTTCAAGGAGCTGGCCGACGTTTCTGAGGCCCGCGCCGGGGAGGCACCGCGGCGACGCGGCGGCGCGGAAGCAAGCGCCGGCCACTCCATGGCGGGCAGCATCGAGGAAATCCCGTTGATGGATGTCCTCCAGTGGCTCGCCACCAGCCGCAAGACTGGAGCGCTCAAGGTGCGCGATGTCGACAGCGGTCGAACGGGCGTCATGCACCTCAAGGAGGGGCTCGTGTTCGACGCTGCCATCGAGGGCAACCCGCGCCTGCATCCGGCCAAGGCGCTGATGCGCATGCTCATGTGGCAGAAGGGCAGCTTCGAGCTCGAGAACATCGACGAAGAAGCCGAAGCGCCCGAGGCCCGCCTCAACATGTCGCTCGAGCACGTGTTGATGGAAGCCGCGCGCCAGCAGGACGAGATGGCGGCGCTCGACAAGAAGTACAACCTTCCCAAGGCCCGGGACCGTGTCGCCCTGGTTCGGAAGTCTCCGGTCAAGTGGAGCACGCTGACCGACGAGCAGGTCGACCTCGTTCAGGACATCATCGAGCTCGGCGGCTGGAAGAACGTCCTGGACACCCGAGAAACCGACGATCTTTCGCTGCACAAGCAGCTCGCCGGTTTGAAAAAAGTCGGCGCCGTCGAGTGGTAGCGGTACGGGGAACCTTGGGCGCTGGCCTTCGTGTTCCTCGTTGATGTCCCGCTCGCTCCGGCTCCTCGAAACGTCTCTCGTCTCGGCATTTGTCTCCTTCGGCGTGGCCGCGGCGGTGCTTCACGCGACCGAACCTGGGCCCGGCGTGGGTGCGTCCGGGTGCCGATCGCAGGACGTGTTGGCGCCCCTGCTGCGCCAAGCCATCGACGCCGACGCGCGGCTGTTCTCGGAAGACACCCTCGAGGAGCTGGAAACATCTCGTGTCGAAGGGCTCTACGCCAGGTACGCCGCGGAGCACGAGCAACTCGCCCGGGGCACCACGGTGGAGTGGGCCCGCACGCGAGCTGATGCGTTGCGCCAGCTGCGGGAGGATCTGGCGGAGATGAAGAAGCTGGAGGAGCAGGCGATGGCGCTGGAGGCTTTGGAGCGGCAGCAGGACTGACGGTCGGCGACGTCCTCGAGGCGAGAAAAGGCCGAACGAACACTCTCGTCAAATCGGAAATCATTTTCCGATTTGGGACCCAAGCGGGTTGCGAGGGACATGTGTCCGTGGGGGACGGGTGCACCGAGCGGCCCTGCCGTCTTCGTCAAATCGGAAATCATTTTCCGATTTGAACCTGCCGAAGGATTCGAGCCGTGCCACGCTGGCGCCGTGGCTCGTTCCCGCACCGCCCCAGCCCGCACCCGCCGACTCGCAAGCCCCACGACCGGTCCCCTCAACGGTTGGCAGTCCGACGCTCGCGTCGTCGCCCTCACCCGGGAGATCAACACGCTCCAGCGCGACGCCGCCGAGCGCGTTGTCAATGCCGTCGTTGCGATCGGCGGGCGCATCGCCGAAGTCCGCGCCCGTCTCCCGCACGGCCAATGGCAACACTGGGTCGCCGAAGCGGTTCCCTTCACCGCGCGAACCGTGACCAACTACATGGCGCTGGCGGCCTGGGCCGAGGCGCGCCCGCAGGAGGTCGAACGCTTGGCGTGGCTGGGGCCGAGCAAGTTGTATCTGTTGGCCGGGCTGCCGCTAGCGTCGCGGCGGCGATTGACCTCATCGCGAGCGTTCACGTTTGCGGATGGACGCGAGAAGACGGTCGGCATGATGACGGTGCCGGAGTTCATCGAGGCGATCGGGGAGGAGCGGGGCTTGGCGATCGCCCCGGCGCGTCCGCCGATTGGCCGAGTGCTCGGGAAGATGCGGCACAGGATCGCGGGGCTGGAGGCGATCGTGGAGGAGCTGGGTCGCAGGCGAGCGGAAGTTGGGGAGCAGGAGGCGCTGGAGATGCGGAACGAGCTGGTCGAGCTGGTGGAAGCGCTCGATGGGGCGTTTGGGCTGTGATCTGTCGGCTCTCGCCAACAGACACCCGCGTCCGGTTCGCTGCTGTCAGTGTCCACGGCCCTCGAATCTCTCGAGCCGCGCGGCTGTTGACTGGCGTCGTTGGTGTCGGCCTCGACTTTGGGTGTGGCCGCCGCGGAGACCATCGTCAGGTTCTTCGCCCGCTCAAGCTCGTCGAGCGCATTGGACCACCACGCCTCACTCCCGCGGAGGCTGCCGCTCTCCGCGTCCAGAGGCGCAGACTTGAGCAACCCGCCAGTTCATGGCTTTCCGGCCACTGACCCGCCGGGGGCTCCAACCCTGGGAACCTTCGGCCCCCGCCCGCGTGGACCCAATCGATGCTCGCACGTCCGTCAGGCTCTCTCGTCGTCGCGCTTGCATCCGTACTCGTCCCCCTCGGGGTGTCGGTGGCGGTGTCGTTCGGCATGGCATCGCCACCGGTGCCCCTCGTTGAGAAGGTGAAGGCGGCTGTGGCCGACTCTGCAGAGCAGATGGACGAGCGACCGCCCGCGCGGACGTGGGAGGAGGCCCGAGCCCGCAGGCGCGCGCGGCTCCATGCGACGCTCAGCGGGACCCATGCGTGTGGCGGGCTCGTCGATTGACGCTCGAGTGAGCGGATGAGCATGCGTTCGGTTGCCGACCTGGCCGGCAGGTCTTGGTAGCCTGCGCCGGGATGGTTTGGTTGCTCGCGCTCTGGGTCGGCATGGCTACGCCGCTCGATGGGGTGCCGCAGGATCGGCCGCCGGCGGGCTACAGCCTCGATTGGCAGGCACCGCCTCAGTGCCCGAGCGCGGAGGAGATCGAGGCGCAGGTGGGGGCGCTCACCGACGACCAGCTCGATGGCGAGGGGACGATGCTCGTACGTGGGGTCGTGCGCCACGACGAAGATGCGGGTCCGTATCGCCTCGAGTTGACGACGACGCTGGGTGAGCGCGAGGCGCTGCGAGAGCTGGAGGCGACGGAGTGTGCCGACCTGGGCCAAGCCGTCGCGCTGGTGGTGGCGGTGACGCTCGTGCCCTCGCTCGGTGGCGAACCTGAACCCGAGCCTGAACCCGAGCCTGAACCTGAACCCGCATCTGAGCCTGCACCGCCCGTCGCGGTCGAGCCTGCGAAGACCCCACCGTCGCAGCCAAGCCCGCCGGTGCGTTCGGAACCACCGGTCGAACCGACTCGCTCGCGCCGACTCATCACACCACCGGCCGTCCTGCTCCGCGCCGGGCTCGGACTCGACGTTGGAGGCTTGCCAGCGCCCACGCTGGCCAGCCGGCTCGCGATCGGGGCTGCGTGGACACATCTTCGGGTGGCGATCGAAGGCACGCACCTGGTCCCGCAGCGCGCCGATGGGTTGGCGGGCGTCGCCGACGGCCTCGTGCAGCAAGGCACGGTGGGTCTGGTCGGTTGCGGCGTGCTGCCGTGGCAACAATGGTCGTTCCCGATCTGCGGGGGCGTGGAGACGGGCTTCCTCCGTGCCGACAGCCGCGGCCTGACGCCGCGTCGCAACGCCGGAGGCACGTTGGTCACCCCGCTGGCGCGCGTCGGTGTCGTGCGGCATTGGCGTCGGGTGGGGCTGTGGCTGGATGTGGAGGGGCTCGTGCGCGCTGTTTCAACCCGCGTGGTGCTCGAGGGCAAAGAGATTTTCAGGCCCGCGCCAGCGTCGGTCCGATTTCTCGGAGGAATTGAGATTCGGTTGGGAGAAACGGCGGGAGCCGGACAGTAAGCCTGATGGTGGGTGCAACGTTTGCCACGCTCCGCGATTTTCGAGTCCTGTACGAGGCCGAATACGGCTTCGTGTGGTCGGCTGTGCGGCGTTTGGGCGTTCCGGGGCCGGTGGCAGAGGACGCGGTCCAAGACACGTTCATCGTCGCGTACCGCAAGCGTGAGAGCTTCGAAGCAGGCCCAACCCGACCGTGGTTGTACGGAATCGCGCGCGGGGTTGCCAGCAACTATCGCCGCTCCGCGAAGCGGGTGGCGCGAAAACACCAAGCGCTCTCCTCCGCCATGATGATGGGAGAGGGCGCCCGGCACTCGAGTCCGCACGAGTCCGTGCAAGCGCTCGACCGGTTTCTCGGCGGGCTCTCGGCCAGCGACCGGGAGCTGTTTGTGCTCTCCGAGGTCGAGGGGATGACCGGGCCCGAGTTGGCCGCAGCGCTGCAGTCTCAGCCCCGCACGATCTATCGGCGCCTTGCGCAGCTGCGGGCGAAGTTCGAGACCCAGGCGATCGACGAGGGATCGCTCAAACCACGCCGCCCCCGTGCCTCGGCGGCGAGTTGGGTCTGTCTCTTATACACATCTCCGAGCCCACGAGACCTCTCTACATCTCG
>CAJXVA010000708.1 GCA_913061055.1 uncultured Pseudomonadota bacterium | reverse complement strand
GACCACGACCCCGCCACCGCCCTTCGGTGCCTCATGGGTCTGCTCGCCCACCCAGATATCGACAAGACCCACCGCCTCGACCTCTTGCTCGAGGGTGTGCGGCTCAGCCTCAGCGCGGACGAACTCGACACCGCCGAGGCGTTCTCTCAGGACGCTCGAGACCTGGCTCCGACCTCTGCCGGCGCCGTCCTGGCACAGGCCCGAGTCCTCGAAGCGACCGACCGTGCCGACGAACTCGAGCCCCTCGTTGAGACCTACTTCGCCGCGCTCGACGAAGAAGAAGACGTCGAAGACGATGTGGCGGTCCGGGTGGAGCTGCTGCTGCGACTTGCGGAGCTCCAAGAAGGGCACCCGGAGAAGGCCGTCAACGCGCTCGAGCGGGCGAGCGCTCTGGACCCGGAAGCCCTCGACATCAGCGACCGGATTCACCTCGCGTCGATGTACACGCAGGCGGGCATCACCGGCACCAAGGTGCTGACCAACCACAGCAAACTGCTGGAGTACGACCCCCTGCATGAGCCCGCGCTCGAGGGCCTGGCCAGCCACTACGCACGCGTCGAGCAACTCGACCTGGCCCACAGCCTGTACGACGTGCTTCTGCTCGTCGATCCCGACCACGCCGAGGCCAAGGCATTCTTCGCGCGCTACCACGAGACCGGCGGCGGACTCGATGAGCCGGCCGAGCTTCCGGTCACGGTCGACATCCCGCAGGGGGCCGGCATCGGTACCGCCCTCGAGCTGCTCGCCGAAGGCGGTCACACGGTCCTGGCCGAGCATCTTCCCAGACTCGACGTTCCGGCCGACGCCCGCGTCTCCCCGGTCGGGGACTCCACGCTCAGCCAGTGCTGGTCCGAAACCCTCAAGCTGCTGCAGAAGAGCAAGGTCGCGCTGGTCGACGCTCAAAGCGTGATGCTCGACGCCGCCGACACCCCCGATGGCGTCGTCCACAGCGGCTACTTTGAGGTCCGTTGGCAGCAGCCGCCGGTCATCCTCGCGACCGCGCGGGCCCTCGACAGCGACGACCACGATGCGCTGAGCTTCGCGCTGGGCCGTGCGATCTACTTCACGAAACCACAGGCCATGTTTGCGACCGGTCTCCGGCGCGACCGTCTCGCACACCTGCTTTCCGCGACGATGCAGGCCTTCCACCCGCGGCACGGACGCCGCAAGCACCACCAGAGCGCCGATCACCCGGTCAGCAAGCTGGCCCAAGAACTCGCCCGGAAGCTGCCGATGAAGACGGCCCGCAAGATCACCGCCGAGTTCAAGGAGCACAGCGACGATCCGTTCTCGACCGCACAGTGGCGCAGCGCGATCGCTCGCAACGGAAACCGCGTCGGGCTTGCGGTGTGCGGCAACCTCAGCGCCGCAGTCACCGTGCTCGCCCCCGACGCCGGCCACGGCGCGTCGTTGCGTCAGGCCGTCCGAGGTTCCGAAGAGCTCCGCGACCTCATCGCCTTCGCCTGCACGAAGACCTACGCGGCAGCCCGAGGGCAGCTGGGGTTCGGTGTCGAAGCCCTCCCCGAGCAGGACCCGCCAAGCTGAGGGGCGCGCTCCGGTACGAAGCCAAAGCCAACCAAAGGAAAAGCCGCTGTCGACATACGACAGCGGCTTTCTTCGACCCGTGGTCGAATCGAACTATTCCTCAGCGCCGCAAGCGACCCACTGCTCGACCAGCGCGATCTCAGCGTCGCTCAGCGGAGGCACATCGGCCCCGCCCTCGCCCTGCGGCATCCGGGTTCCCGCTGCAGCTCCGGCGATGTCGCCCTGCGTGCCCATAAGCTTGTTGAGGAGGTAGCTGTTGGTCGTGTCTTCTGGGATGACGAGGCTGACGTCGGTGAGCGCCATCGTCTGAATCCCGTCCGCGTCGACGAGCGCATCGTAGGCCGCGGCCGGAGACAGGTCGGTGCTCTGCCAGACCCCGCCCGGCTCGTGACAGCCTTCGACGCAGTTGGCGTCCCAGATCGGCTGGATGTCGGCGGCATGCGACGGAGGAGACGAGCAGTCGACCCCGCCACCGCTGGACTCGCCCTCGGTGGGATCCGTATCGTCGGAGTCCGAGTCGGAGTCCGAGTCCGTATCCGTCATTCCACCGGTGGCGGTTGCCGTCGCCGTCATGGTCATCGTCGCCGCAGACGAGCTGTTGTCGTCAGTATCATCGTCACAGCCACCCAGTGCGACCGATGCCGCGAGAAGCGAAACCCACCCAAACTTACGCATGTTCTGCATTTTATCTCCGTGCCCTTGCAGGGACATCGATCTCTGGATACCGCACTTTGGGAGCGGCCGACACTGGTTCTAGGGGGGCAAACGGCGTTCCGGCTGGGCGTGTCGGGTCACCGTGCTAGGATCGGACCATGTCGGTTTGGTTCGTGGGCGCCCTGACAGCTTTGGCGCTCGCGCCCGGATCCTTTGGGGTACCAACCCCCGCTCCAAGCACGGTGGTCGGTGGTGAACCCGTCACGTTCGAGGAATCTGAGGAATTCTCCGGCGTCGTGGCCGTGTTGTTCGGATCGACGATTTGCACCGGCACCCTCATTGAGGACGACGTCGTTCTGACCGCGTCCCACTGCCTGCGCGGGGTGGGCGACGCCAACGAGATCCGGGTCTTCAATGGGTTGTCTTTGGACGGCCCTGGAGTGACGGCCTCCGGGTTCGGCATGCATCCCGACTTCGACGTCACCGCCAAGCGCGACGCGTTCGACTATGGCTTTGTCGAGATCCCAGCCGGCGCGCTGGATGCCACGCCCATCCCGGTCGTTTTGGACCAAGCCGAGTGGGACGAGATCGAGCCAGGGCTCGGCGAGCCCGACGCGGTCACCCTCGTAGGGTACGGACTCGACCCGGATGCCTCGGTGAGCGAGAGCCTCGGCATCAAGCGCAAGGTCACCACCAACGTTCGAGGATTCACGGAGACCGGCTTCGAATTCGTCGCCGGCGGCGATGGGCGCGATTCCTGCGAGGGCGACTCGGGGGGGCCCGCGCTCGCGCGCAATGCTGCCGGTGAGTTCCGCCTGATCGGCATCACGGCCCGCGGCTCGGACCCCTGCGGAGAGGGCGGGTTCTACGGCGTTCCGTACTTCGCCCTCGCGTTCGTCTCCGAGGCGGTCGGACGTCCGTTGTGTGGCGACAGCTGCGCGGCGTGTGACTGCCTCGATACGGCGCCCGCCCAAGACGACGGATGTGGATGCACCACCGAGAGCAACGATTCCGGCTCGCAGTGGCTCCTGCTGATGCTCGTGTTTGGACTCAGAGCGCGCCGCCGGTCCACCAGGTGAGCAGCTCTTCGATCATGCGGCGGAGCAGCACGAACTCCATCGCTGCCAGCGCGAGGAACGGCCCAAACGGCACCCGCTGCATACGAAGGTCGTCGGGGTCGACCGTGCCCAAGCTTGGGTCGGCACCGTGCAACTCCTCGACATCGGCGTTGGCGATGGGCTTGTTCCGCAGCAGCATCGGGACCGACACGAGCAGTCCCTGAATCGCGCCAGCGAAGACGGTAAACGCCAGCCCCAGCGGGCCGAGCCACACACCCACCATCAGGAGCAAGTGTGCGTCTCCAAGGCCGAGCCCATCGAGCCCACGGACCTTGATGTAGTAGAGGTGGATCAACCCGAACAGGCCGAAGCCTCCGACCGCCGCCGCGATCCCGTGCTGCCAAGGAACGTTCAGCGCTTCGGGGTCGACAAACGCGGCCACCAGCCCGACCCCGGCGACGATCCACACCAAGACGTTGGGGATGATGAAGACGTCGAGGTCGATGTACGTGACGCTGAGCAGCGTGAGCCCGAACAGCAGCAGCAGCAGCCAACCCGCGATGTTCGGGGCGGCCCCCTCGAGCAGCGGGACGTAGACCTGCTGCATGAACAACGCGAAGCTGAGCAGGCCTCCGAGCAACTCGACGATCAGATACCGCAGCGACAGCGGCGTCTTGCAGTGACGGCACTTGCCGCGCAGCCACAAGAAGGAGAGCACCGGGATGTTGTCGTAGGACGCGATCGCGTGTTCGCAGTGCGGGCAGCGGGAGCGGCCTTTCCAGAACTCTCGCTTCTCACCGTCGGAGAACGTCGGAGTCTCCCCTTTGAGCAGGGCTTGCACATTGACGACGGTCCGATGGATGACGACGTTGGTGAAGCTGCCCCACAGCAGGCCCCACAGGAACGCGAACACGCGAGCCCCTGGGGACAGCAAGAGATGCAGCCACGGCTCCGGGACCAGGACCGGTGCCGTGGGGAGGATCGGGTCGAGCAAGAGCACGCTCACGCAGTTCGGCAACGATAGCAGCCACAGGCGGCCGTGCCCGGGAGCCTTGCTGTATGCTCCGCCCGTGCTCTCCCACCGCCTGGCAGTCCTGCTCGCAGGACCCCTGTTGGGGTGCGTGGTTGGCCTCGCATGTGGCGACGACGTCGACTCGGCGAACACCCCGACTGAAAAAACGGCAGGAACGCCCGCAGGGGAGCGAGTCCTCGCGGGCTGTCTCTTATACACATCTCCGAGCCCACGAGACCTCTCTA
>CAJXVA010000707.1 GCA_913061055.1 uncultured Pseudomonadota bacterium | reverse complement strand
GCCTTGGAATCGTCGCTCTCCTCGGGTTCGTCGTCGGCGTCGTCCGAAGCGTCGTCGTCCGGCGTCGACGTGGCGACCACCGCGACAGGTTTGGAGTCCTCGTCGCCAGCGTCGTCGTCAGCGGCGTCAGCGTCGGACGAGTCCGTTGGCTTCGCGTCGGACTTCTCCTGCGCAGCTTCTCGTGCGGCGTCTTCGTCGATGACGACCGAGGTCGCGGCCTCGCCACCGAACCCACCTACGCCGAGATCTTCGTCATCGTCGGCACTCGCTCCGATATTGGGGCTCGAGTCCTCGTCGTCGTCGTCTGAGCCAAACGCAGCAGCGAGGTCCTCGATATCCTGGAGCCCGGAGCTCTCGGCGTCGTCCTTTGATTTCTCGTCGACCATGGTGTCGTCAGGGGTTCTTTATGTCGTCTACGTCACGCGTCTGCGCAACAGAGTTCAACGAACGGCATCCCGATTCCGTTCCCCTTGGGGCCGGAGTTTAGCCCACGAGTGCGGGCAAACCGCAATTCTGGGGCCGCGAACCGGGTTTTGCGCCTTGCGCGCCCGTTCAGGGCATTTTCGAGCCTGGAGCGGCTTCCCGAAGGGTCTCGGCCTCGCGCGCCTCGCGACGAGCGTCGATGCGAGCTTGCTCTCGTTGGGCGAAGGATGCGGTCACCCGCAGGATCAGCGCCATGGATAGGGGCGGCGGAGCGGAGGAGGGGCTCACTGTGGAGACGGGGCGCGACGCTCCTGCCTGGATTTTCTCGCGGCATCGCGCTTCCGCTGCGACTTCTGGACCCGCTTCTGCTCCTTCTCCACCACCGACCCCATGGTCTTGAGAATGAGTTCGATTTGCGAACGCTCCAGCTCTCCCCAGATCGTGACCTCGCGGCGTGTCTGCTCAACTTCGATGTCATCGATGAGCCCGCCGAGCATGATCTTCGCGGTGAGGTTGCCGTCGATGAACTCCCGAAATTTACCGTTCCACCAGCCGAGGAAAGCCTTTGCTCCCGCGGTGTCGATGAACTCGAGCCGGAGATGGAATTCCGGGTTCTTGCGCGCCTCCATGGTGAACTCGATGTCGTTCGGGAGGTCGAAGGAGCCCGCGGACTTCTTCTTGAGTGCGGCGTGAAGGTCGTGAGCGACGAACTGGACCCCGGCGGTCGGGATACGCCTCGCGTAGCGCCGCAGCTTGGTCAGCTCTCCCACGAAGTTTGCTGCGGTCTTCTCCTTGCCCACCTCCTCGCCTAGGACAGCGGGCAAGAATTCCGGGCGGACGAGAACCGCGATGTTCTTCTTGAGGAGAACGAAGTGCCGAGGATCGTTGTCAGGGCTACCGTCGGCAGGCACCGGGTTGCCACTGATCGCGTCGCCGTGTTCCTTCCACTCGATGGTCTGCTTCGAATTGCGAGCAGCGGTCTCGATCTTGGCCTTCATTGCCTCTGTCGAGATGGCGTGATCCACTGCGAGGAATGTCTGCGTGACGGAGCGCAGGTTGGAGCTCGCAACGAGGATGTGGTTTGTGTCCTTGAGGGGATCGAAGCCCCCCTTGTCCACCAAGTAGCGGAAGTCCGGGAGCGGCCGGATCATGTCCATTGCGTCCTGGCCGAAGGGCAGCTTGCGGATGTTCCGGGTCGAGAGAAGGACGTGATAGTTGGACGAAGGCGGCCCGAGCTTGGCGACCTTGGACTTGCGCTTGCCGAGATCGCGTTTCGGTCCTTCGTCGACGACGGGTTCCTCGACGGGTGGCTCTTCCTTCGGGGGCTCATCCTTAGGCGCTTCCTCAACCGGAGGCGGATCGGGCTCGGCGTCCGGCTCGGGTTCAGGCACCGGCTCGGCGTTGACGTCGGTGCCTTGGATGGCATTGATGTCGACGAGGTCGACCTCGATCATGTCGAACTCGATATCGATATCGACGTCGAGTGGCCCAGGAATGAGGGTGAAGGCGCTCAGCATCAGGCCGCCGTGCATCAGCACGGTGATCCCGGCAGCCACGGCCCTGCGCCGAGCGTTACTCACGGCAGGATGCTAGCACGCCTGTGAACGCGCCTCATTGAAAGCGAGGCTCGCGTCCCATGAGGTCGGGGAGGGCGACCCAACCGGTCTTGCCGTCGAAGCAGACCAGGAGTTCCTCGTCTTCGAGGTGCATTTTGCACTCGGGATCCTCGACCAGCTCGCTCAGACGCAGCGCGCCGAAAATCTCGCCGTCGGTGTCGAGGAACCAGTGCTTGCGTTCGAACCGCCGCTTGGCGATGCCGCGCATGCGCTCGAGCTCGGTGAGGTACGCCTGCTTTTCATCGTCGTCCCAGCGACCGTTGCGATTGGAATCCCAGTGCGTCAACAAGCCGGCCGACGATGCCGCGGCTTCGCGCTCTTCGGCTTCGGCTTCGAGTCGGTGTTCCAACTCCTCGAGCGCAGCAGCCTCGGAGTAGAAGCCCTGCTCCTCGAGCTCGAGCCGTCGCTTGTGGAGCTGGTCGAGCAGATGAGCTTCGCGCCAGCGCGACGGCATCAGCCCCAGTCGCTGCAAGATCCACGGGGTGAACAGCCCGGTCCCCGGAACGGGGAAGGCGGAGTTGGCCGCGGCGATCAGACCGGCGGGAAACACCTTCACCATGTCGAGCAGCTGGGCACGAACCTTGTCGCGCTCCGCAGCGGACACTTCGCCGCCCTGCGCCCGGGCGATGATGATGCCCATCGCCTCCTTACTTTCGTTCAGCTCGCCGACGAAGTTGCGCCAGTGCAGGGATGCGGTGGCCTTCGCCGAGCTGGTCATTCGGGTGATGAGGCTCGGGGGGCGTTCGAGGGCTTCGAGTTCGAGCTGCAGCTCATGGAGCGCGCGCGTCTCCACACCTCGTGCCGACAACCGCTTCGCCACGTCGTCGAGCGTGTGATCGACCGTCATTCCCGAAAGTATACGACCCCCCGGCGGCGAACTCAGTTCAAGGTTCGCGCGCGCCGGCCGAGCTGGCTTGCGAGCCTGCGGAGTTCGGCCCCACGAGGGTGCAGAGAGGACAGCTGCTCCACGACCTCGGCGGCGCGGTCATGCGAGCCCCGACGCAGATAGTGGTGGTGCAAGTTGTTGCAAACCCGGACCAGAATCGAACGTGTGGACGTTGGTGCGAGGGCATCACGCAACAACGGGGCGGCGGCGGTGATGTGGCGGCCCGTCGCCCGTGTGTAGAACTCAGCGAGTTTGCTAAAGGGCACCGTCTCGCCGCCTCCAAAGGGGTCGAACACCATGGGGGCGGGCCCCTCGAGGCCCACACCAACGAGGAAATGGCCCGGGAACCCGATGCCGTGCAGGTCGATGCCGCAGGTCTGTGCGAGATGGATCGCAAGCGCGCTCAGGGTGATCGGAAGCCCATGGCCGGTCTCGAGCACACGGTCCACGAAGCTGTTGTCGACGCGCTCGTACTCGTCCCCCGGGCCGCCGAACCCTTCCTCGCGAAGCAAGGCCATCAAGCGCAGGGCGGCGTCTTCATGATCTCCATGCTGCGTTGCCTCGCGGGTATGGAGTTCGGCCGCGGACTCCAACTCGGCGAGTCGGTCCGCGTAGCCGGGCCAAGTGTGGCCGCGCTGCAGTTCGTCGGCGAGCGCCTCGAGGGCGCGCATGAGCTGCCCCCCGAAGGGCTCGCGCTTCGCGATGGTGACGAACGCCGACTCGGTCACGAGCCGTATCGTGCCACGACAGACTCGACGTTGCGACGGAACGCATCTTCGTAGTGCATCGCGAATGCCTTCCACGTGCACAAGGTGCTGGTGTCGGTCACCCGGTCGAGGAACAGCTTGCCGTCGAGGTGATCGACCTCGTGGGCGAAGGTGCCTGCGGTGACGCCGGCCGTCTCGTGGTCGATCGTCTTGCCGTGCCGGTCGAGTGCCTGGACCCGCAGCCGGGCGTGGCGGCGGACGACGCCTCGCATGTCCGGAACCGAGAGGCAGCCCTCGTAGTTCTCGAAAGTCTCCTCGCCGATCGGCGTGAGCACCGGGTTGACGAGGATCGTCAACGGGATGTCCGGCTTGTAGGGGTAGCGTGGGTTCTTGTCGACCTCGAGCGCGCAGATCCGGATGGGTTGGTACACCTGGTTGGCGGCGAGTCCCGCTCCTCGAGCGTCGCGCATCGTTTCGACCAGGTCGTCGATGAAGGTCTGGACCTCGGCGCTGGCCAAGGCCTCGGGGCTGACCGGCTCCGCGACCTTCCGCAGGACCGGCGTGCCAACTTGGGCGATCTTGAGAAGGGTCATCGCGCTACTCGATCACGCTACTTGATCACCTTGGCCTTGAGCGCCGCCTTGCCATCCTTGACGTAGACGGTGAACTGCACCCGTTTGATGTCGGGGCGCTTGGCCTTGAGGTCGCGTTCGTTCTTCCGCAGTTTTGCCGCGAAACGCTCGTAGGTGAGGTTCGCAGTGGGCTCGCCGCAGGCCTGTTTGACCTGCACGAACTCCTCGAAGATCTCGCCGAAGTCTTCCCCACCGCCGGAGCCCTCGGGAGAGGGGGCCGGGGGAGCGGGCACGGGCACGGGCACGGGCACGGGCACGGG
>CAJXVA010000706.1 GCA_913061055.1 uncultured Pseudomonadota bacterium | reverse complement strand
TCCAGCAACACGACGGTCCACGTGCCACTGCCGGCGTCACAGCGCGAGGTCAGCGAACAACAGAGTGTCGACGTACGCTTCGTCGCCCGCGACGATTTCGGTCTGGCGTCGGCCGAGCTCGTCTACCAGATGCCCGATGGCACGACGCACCGCCTCAGCGCGGGTACGCCGACATCCTCGAACCGAGCCTGGCGTCAGCGCTACACCTGGGACCTCTCCTCGGTTCCGATCGAACAACGCAGCGAGGTCCTGTACTGGGTCGAGGTCCGTGACAACGACCCAGGGTTGGGCTTGATCGCCCTGCCCGACCCGCCGGGGAAGATGACCCGTTCGGCCACGATGTCGCTCGTCGTTCAAGACGACGAGGCCGAGCACGCCGCCAACATCGTCAAGATCGCGGAGCTCCGCGACCGCGCCGTCGACCTTCTCGCCGCCCGAATGACCACGCGCGCGTTCGACGACGCACCGACCGACATGGCGGGCTTCGTGGTGCCCCTGCCCGTTCAGGCCGCGGGCGCGCGGGAGCTGCTGGGCGGCAGCGGACAGCTGTTGGCGATGCTTGCCCTGGCGATCGACTCTCTGAGCGTCGACACGCTCACGCACGAGCGCGACGTCGCGATCCTCACCAAGGTCCACAAGCGCCTCAAGGCCCTGTACGACGAGGAACTGAAGCTGCACGTCAAGATGCCGACCGGGATCGCACGCCGCGACCCGGACACCACGACCACCGCGCTCGAGAAGCTCGGCAAGCACAACGACGAAGAGGTCACCCAGCTCGAAGACGAGATCATTCGTATCGACGACCTCGTTGACGGTCAGGTGATCGAGCGGCTCGAAGCCTTGGTCGCCCGTCTCGAGGCGACCCAACGCAAGCTCGTGGACCTGCTCGAGCAGCTCAAGGCCGGCGATTCCTCGGCGCGGGCGCAGATCGAACAGCTCGAGCAGCGCCGGCGCGACGACCTCCGCCGGATCGCCGAAGCACGGGCCATGCTGCGCGAGGAGCTCGACCCGGAGTTCATGAACCTCGATGCGTTCAAGGCGCTGGAGGACATGAAGAAGCAGGAACAGCTCTCCGAGATGCTGCGCCAAGGCAAGACGGACGAAGCCCTCGAGGCCGCCAAGGGTCAGCTCGGCGAAGTTCAGCAGCTTCGGGACGCGGTGCAGGAGAAGCTCGGCCAACCGCAGGGGGAAGCACCCGCCCTGTCCGAGGAGGAGCGTCAGCGCATGGAACTGCTTCGGGAGCTCAGCCGACTGCAGGATGAAGAATCGAGCGTCCGCAGCAAGACTCGGGAACTCGAGGAGGCGTATCGCTCCAAGGTGGAGGCACAAGCCGCAGACGAAGGCGACCGCGAGGACGCCGGGAAGCAGGCACAGGCGCTGCGAGAGTCACTCGACGAGATCAACGACGCGCGCCTGGGTCGAGACGCCCGGCGCGGACTCGAAGACGCGCGGGCCGCCCTGGAACGCCTGGAGGACATCGCGGAGCGTGACGACGCGACGCAGCTCCAGCTCGACGACGCCGCCCGGGCCGCGGCGCAGGGCCTGGACCGCGCCCAGGCAGGCTCGGAGACGTCGGAGCGCGAGGGCAAAGCCTTGAAGAAGGCGGGCAAGAAAGCACAGGCCCTGCGAACGAAGACGCGCGCTCCGCTTCCGGGCACTTCGGATGTGCTCGATGCGACCCAACAAGCCAAGCTGAAGGAGCTGGAGGGACGGCAAGAGGGGCTTCGAACCCGAGCGTCCACGCTCATGGAGTCGGACAACGCAAAGCTCCTGCCCAAGGAAGGCCGCGGTGCGATGCGAGACGCCGACGGGTCGATGGAGCGCAGCGCGGACGAGCTGGGCAAGGACGGCACCGAGCGAGCGCTCGATGCCCAGAACGGGGCCTGGAATGCCTTGCAGCGGGCGATCGACAGCTTGCGCGAGGGGCCTCCCCCACCCCCGCCTCAAGGAGGATCGCAGGACGCCAGTACCGAGGCCGAGCGCGATCGCAGCCTTCGGGACGCGCTGATGGAGGCGATGAAGGAGAAGTCGCCCGACGGATACGACGCGCCGGTGAAGCGTTACTACGAGGAGTTGCTCCGATGATCCGCAAACAACCGATTCGGACCCTCCGCTCGATCATCGCGGGCTGCTTTGTGGCTGCCCTCGCCCTGATGCCCTCGATGTCCGCGCACGCGACCGTGGGACCCTCGGTCGTCAGCGGGGCGCAGCTCGCCGCGCGGCCGCTCGCGCTGCTCGCCTCCGACGCGCTCGATGACGTCGATGCGGCGCTGCTCGCCTGGGACCTCCCGGCCGCACGCGCCGCCATGAAGCGGGCACCGGACACGCCACAAGCCAAGGTGAAGCGCGGCGTCGTCAAGCTGTATGAGGCCGAGTACGCCGAAGCCGAGGCCCTGCTCGCGGAGGTCATCGCCGCCGGCACGTTGCCCGAGGGCAGCGCAGCGCTCGAAGAGGCCACGCACTACCTCGGCCTGTCTCGCGGGGCTCAAAAGGCGCTCGATCAGGCGATTGTCATTCGCAGCGAGGACGGCAACTTCGAAGCGGTCTTCGCCAGCGACGAGGACGCCCTGCTCGCGCCGTATCTCTTCGACGCCATGAAAGACGCCCGAGAACGCATCGGCGCGATCATTGGCGTCGTCCCGGCCCATACCGTTCGGTTCGAGTTCCTCGACCTGGCCACCAAGCTCGCGCTGGTCACCCCACTGTCCGTCGAGAACATCCGCACCACAGGCACGGTCGGCGTCACCAAGTACCGCCGCGTCATGATGATTTCGCCACGGATCATGGTGTACGGCTACGGCTGGCTCGACACCGCCGTCCACGAGTACGTTCACTACGTCCTGACGATGCGCACCGACAACCTCGCGCCGGTGTGGCTTCAAGAAGGGCTCGCCAAGCTACTCGAGACGCGGTGGCGGCGGACCGATCCGGAGCCCTTGAGCCCGACCATCGCGTATCGGCTGCACCGCGCGATCGTCGACGACGACCTGGTGACCCTCTCGGAGATGTACCCCTCGGTCGCGATGCTTCCCAGCGCCGAGCGGGCCGCCCTCGCCTACGCCGAGGTCGAAACGATGCTCGGCCTCCTGCACGAACGCAAAGGCAACGAGGGAATCGCCCGGCTGTTGGACAAGGTCGCCGCGGGCGAAGATGCCGAGGCCGCCCTCGCCCACGCATGGGGCGACGACTTCGAAGCATTCATGGCCGAGTGGAAGCGTGTGACCAAGGCGCGCACGGCCAGCGGGGAGGACGGAGAGCTCTCCACCCTCGAGTTCAAGGACGGCAAGCCTGCGCCCGAGCAGTTCGGGGACGTGTTCTCCGAGCTCGGCGGCGGGGTCGCGCGGCAGCATGCGCGATTGGGTGCCCTGCTTCAGGCCCGCGACCACGACCAGGCCGCGGCCGCCCAGTACGAGAAGGCCCGCGGCGCCGACAAGCGGGCCCGCAAGGACCCCACGCTCGCGAGGCGACTGGGGCGCTTGTATGTCGACCTCGAGCGGTTTGCCGAAGCCGTCCCGCTGCTGGACATCGCCGCGGGAGTCGACCCCGAGAACGCCAACCTCGCGGCGGCCCAGGGTCGTGCCAAGCTGCGAAGCGGCGACCAGGACGGCGCCGCGCTGGCGCTGGACCGCGCCATCCGGAACAACCCGTTCATCCCCACCCTGCACTGCGACCTCGCCGCGCTTGCGCCCACCGAAGCGCGCCGGTTGGCCGAGCAGAAGCTCTGCGACACCAAAGGCGGCTAGTGTCCTGAAGTCCGTTCCGGGTTTCGCACAGAGGGTTCGGAGCCAGGGAGCGAAGCGTCCCGAAGGGATGCGCAGCGGAAGGGATAGAAGGTACCGAACGCAGGCCTGCCGAACCGAGGGGTACTAGTAGTGGTACTCGAGCGTGTACTGGGTGCAGTCGGTCAGACCCTGGTCGAAGCGAATCCACACCTGCGCATCATCATCGACGACGCCATCGCAGTTGAGTTCGATCTCGAACGTGTCGTCCCCGCAACACCCGGGCCGCCCCTCCGGCGACTCTGCGCTCGCCGTCCCCTCCGGACACGTCACTTCGGTTGCGGCGACGCCGATGTCTACGCACTCGACGAACTTGCACATGCGCAGCGCTCCGGCCGTCGTGAGGTCGCGAGATGGGTTGACGCTGGACAGGAGGTTGTCCTCGCCGAGGTACACGAACCAGTCGACCTCGTCCCCCTCGAGGACCGCGGTAATCGTCACGGCCTCATCGTCGTCGTCCCCAATGGTCCCCAGATCGGCCGCGTCGGCCTCAGTGTTGTTGTCCTCGTAAATATCGACGCCGCACTCGACGTCTTGGACACAGACATCTGCGACGCACATGACACCCCCCATGCATTCGCCCTCGTCGCACTCGCAGCCCTGGGTTCCCGGCGTGCACCCGCTCGTCGTGGGATCACCCGACGAGCTGCTCTCCGCGTCGGTGGGGTCCATCGTCGTCGGGGTCGGGGTTGTCGTGGGGTCGGAGGTGGGACCTGTCTCTTATACACATCTGACGCTGCCGACGAGCGATCTAGTGTAG
>CAJXVA010000705.1 GCA_913061055.1 uncultured Pseudomonadota bacterium | reverse complement strand
ATAAGAGACAGGTTCGGGGGGGGGCGGATGGGAGAATGCGACCATCGTCTCCACCCCCATGCGGGGGTCGATCTCGACGTCGGTCTCCGCGGTGCTGGTTGTCGTGAAATAGGCCGGGATGAGGACCGACGCGAACAGCAGGAGCGACCGAGCGTTGAACGCCCAGAAGCGGCGACTCGACTGGAACTCGAGCCGCAGCGGCGCTTCGACGGGCACCACGTTGACGAAGAACGTGACTGCGTTGTGTTCGACTCTGCAACGAGCGCCTTCTGTCAGCGAGTAGCTATACGTCGAATCGCGAAGGCGGGCACGGCCTTCGCGGACCAGTGCGTGCAACGTGAACGTCTCCCCGTCGCAGCTCACCTCTCCGCGCATGGACGCGGTGAAGTTGAGCGTCTTACCCTGGACCAACGCAAAGCTCGGCTCGTGCGGAAGCCCCGCGGGCGGAACGACAAGCGCCACGTCGTGCGATTCGCCGACGGTGTAGCGGTCTGACCCGGACCTCGCGTCGAGATGCCGTACGTCGAGGACCTTACGTCCGTAGAGCGCCCACACCTCGACCACGGTCGCGCCGACCTGCCGGCCCTCCGCGCAATCCACACCCACGAGATCAACAGACCCCGCTGTGCAGGACTTGTTTCCCAAAAAACGGCGAAGCGGCTCGGGGTCCGTGGAAGCAGCGTCCCGCTCCACGCGTCCGAGTGCATGATGGGTTCCATGCAGCGCCTGACGCTTGGTCTCGGTTTCCCGGTGTGCCTAGCCCTGGCGTGCGCCAGCTACGATCCGGGCCCCGCCGCACCGGAGCCGGTGCCGAACCCAAGCTCGAAGCCGGAGCCGGAGCCGGAGCCGGAGCCGGAGCCGGCGGTCGAGCCGAAGCCGGAGCCGGAGCCGACGGTCGACGAGCCCGTTGCCGCTGGTGAGGTCGCCCCGGAGACCCTCGGTTTCGATGGGCGTGCCACCCCGGACACGTCGAGTGAGCGGCATACCGAATCGAGCGATGGCCTCGCTCCGGTCTCCAAGCGCTTGCCAGGCGAGCGCATCGAGGTTTCATCCATGCAGGAGTTCGTCACGGCGCTGGGCTCCGACCGCACGATCGTGATGAAGCCCGGGGTCTACGTCTGGCGTGACGGCGGTGTGCTCGGAAACACCGAGGGGCCCGAGTCCTACAATGAACTCTCCAAGCACCTGCGCGACGGCACGATTCACGACGTCGACAACCTGACGATCATGGGGCTCGGCGCGGGTGCACGCATCCTTCAGCCTGACGCCTATGACCACGTGCTTGCGTTCAAGAACGTCCGCGGCCTGACGCTCTACAACCTCGTGTTGGGGCACCATGCCGACCGTGGCTGGTGTGCCGGCGGCGTGGTGCGCATCATCGGGGGAAAGGACGTCGTGATCGACGGACTCGAAATGTTCGGCAGTGGCACCGAAGGACTGACCCTGTCGCAGGTGAAGGACGTCGAGGTGGGCCACTCGGTGATCTGGGGCTGCAGCGAGCAACTCTCGACGATCTTCCACGCCAAGAACGTACGCATTCACGACACGGTCTTCCGGGACAACGGCCCCGAGCTGTTGCGGGGCTTCAACCTGGGACGGGCCGAGGTGTTGATGCAGCGTGTGACGATCCGCGACAACCAGTGCGGCCAGCCGATGGACGGCTACGGCACCCTGTTCAGCGACGGATCTGGTTATCCCGACCTGCCGGGGGTCACCGACCACGGCAAGCCCAAGATCCGCGTGAGCGGTCCCAAGGGGGTCGCCATCACGTTCGAGGATGGCGTGATCAGCGACAATCGTTTCTCCGCGATGAGCGACAGCCCAGACAGCGTCGACCTGGTGCGCTCGCAGGTCGAGCAGAGCGGTTGGGATTGAGCCCGACGCGGCGCATCTACGACGATTGTTGTTGTTGCTGCTGCTCCTGTTGACGCTGGAGCATGATGGTCACCATGCCCGCGGAAACTGCGGCCGAGTCATCGGCCTGAGTGCTTCTGGGCTGACACACGCAGCCGACGTTGTTCGCCATGATCGCCACCGCGCCCAAGTCCATGCCGATCGTGTTGCAGTGCGTCGTGCAGGTCTTGCCAGCGTCAGGCGGCACCGTGATCAACCCCGACGTTCCGACCACCGCGGGGCAGCCCGACAGCCCGGCAAGCAACGCCACCGCCACGCCCAGATTCTTTGTCTTCATCCGGTGTTGCTAACACAGGTCACCGGTGGCGGGCTGGACCTGCCGGCCTCAGGGCTGCTCGGTCGCGCCGATGTCCCAGCGCGTTCCGGCCGGGCGGGAGGTCCCGGCGGAGTCGAGGCGGATGTCGAGCCCATAGAGTTCTTCGAAGATGCCGAACACCGGGCTCTCGGTGTCGAACGCGTCGATGCCGGGGCTTCCTGCGGACAGCGAGAGGTCGCCGGAGTCCGGGTCGGCAAACAGGGGGTCCTGATCGAGGTTGCCGTCCTCGGTATCCCAGGAGCCCGAGACCTGGACGCCGAAGAGGATGTTGTTGCGCAGCGTCGAGTCGATCTCACTCATCGTGTCGATCTCGCCCCCTTGGAAGATGTTGGCTTCCACGACCAGGCTCGAGCCATTCCCGGGCTGGAACGCGTCGAGGTTCACCTGAGCTCCGTGGACCGAGTTGTGAACGACCCAGAACTCCCGTCCGGGGTCGTTGTTGGCCTGAAGGAACGCGGTGCTCACATCGTGAACGAGGTTGCCGACCGCGAAGTTCAGCTCGTCGGTCTCGCTGCCGGAGTCCCGCACGGCCAGCCCGGCGTCGTGGATGTGGTTGTTGAGCGCCCAGTGATAGCCAGTCCAAGGCCCCTCGGAGTTGTTGCTCAGGATCACGGCGGTGCTGTTGGCCCCCATGCCCTCAGCCGCGAAGAAGTCGTGGATCTCGTTGCTGGAGATCACGACGTGGTAGCTGTTCTTGTTGTCGATCGCGTTTTCGTAGTTTTCGTAGAACTCGTTGCCAGCGATGTACACATAGTGGCTGGACTGATCCTGAGTCCCTCCGTTGTTGCTGTTGCCGGTCTGCACTCCATCGCCCTGCAGGTGGAACAGCTCGGAGTCGATCAGCCACAGGTAGCGGTTGCTGTATTGGGGGCGCCACCCGTGCACGTCACGGTCCTGCGGGTTGCTCTGCCACGACCCCAGCTCGTGAAAACGCATGCGGTACGAGAACAGAAACTCGACGCCCTGAATCGACATCGCGGAGCCGCCCGAGCTGCTGCTGCCATCACCTCGGATCTCCACGTTGCGCACCGTGACGTAGCGCGAAAACATGATGTTGAAGGCTCCCCAAGGCCGACCGCCGGTGGGCGTATCGACGAAGCTCAGGCCATCGACCACAACATGCTCGGCGTCGGTCAGCGTGATTCGGCGGCCGATGCGAGGCGCGTCAATGCCCACGATGAAACACGGAGCATCCGCGGTTCCCGTGCAGGTCCACGTGTCGTCGTCGCCAATGTCGAAGTCGACCGTCCCGTACGCGGACTCCTGGCCAATGATGTACAGATGGGCGCTCGCGCCGAGGTCCCCAGTGGGCAGGGTGCGACGCGGTGCTTCGACACTTCCGTTGCCGCCGTTGCCGGCGCTGCCGTCGTTACCATCGACGGATACGACGTAGACGTTGTCGCCGGATCCGGTCGCGGGGAGCTCGAGACTGATCGGGTCGTAGGGCCACCCCGGCTGAGCGTTGGGTTCGGGCAGGGTCGGCATGATGCCGCCGGGGAGGTCGTCGGTCGGGTAGGGAATCCCGGGGTACCAACCAGCCGCGGGTGGGGGATCATCACCGCCGGTGGAGCCGGTCTCGTCGGTACCTTGGGTCTCGGCGGAGCTGTCCGTGCCGCTGCTGTCGTCGGAGGTGCCGCCGGTCGTGTCTCCCGTGGCGGTCACCCCACCCGATGACGGGGAGGTTCCAGGTCCTGCCGAGCCGCCGCTGGATTCGGCGGCCGTGTCGTCGCCTGCGGGCGTGGAGGCGTCATCCCCACAGCCCATGGCGAGCAGCGGAATCGAAAGCAAGGTCGCGAGACGTCGGCGCATGTTCGTGGAGTCGCGGTCACGAGGTCTCATGTCTCAGCTTTCTTTGTGAGCCGGCTTTCACTTTCGCCCAAGCAGTTGGAACTCGCGGAATTCCACACCGTAGCCAGGATCTCCGGTCACGGTGAGTTCCACGAAACGGGCCCGGGCGTTGCCAGCCTGGGTGAAGTGCCAACCGTCGAAGGACGCGTCCGCCCCGTCGACGACGCTGATCCATGGGTCGTCTTCGCTGGCGCGGAGACGGACACTCCAGGTTCGGCTGACCCAGTCGTGTCGGGTGTCGCCGAACAACCGCGCGGCCGCGAGCTCGTGCGTCGCACCGAGGTCGAACTTCACGGTGATCGACGACGCATGGTCGCTTGCGACGGTGCATGCGGAGCGTGGCGCGAGACAGTCATCGAACGCATGGTCGATCGGTTGGCGTTCTCGCAGTTCAGCGCTGACGGACTGGACGGCCTCGCCCAAGGGCAGCACGGCGAAAGCGGGTGGGGACTTCCGCGGGGGGCGGGAGG
>CAJXVA010000704.1 GCA_913061055.1 uncultured Pseudomonadota bacterium | reverse complement strand
CTTTTTGCCACGGGTGGGTAGGGGGCCTTGGGGCGGCAGATAGGCCCGAAAATCGAGGTTCTGAAACGGCGGGTGTTCAGGTGCTCGGCCAGTGCTTGGCAGCGCCCGTGATGAAGACCCCGCACGAGGCGCTCTTCGTCTGGGAGTTCGAGAGCGCCGTTGCCTATGAGGGCAGCGAGCCGCCGGTGCGGTTCTGGAGCAGGAGGACGAAGGCTTGGGCGAACCGTTGCTAAGTCACGTTTCGGCACGTAGACGCGACAGCTGAACCGGCCCGGGGAATTCCGGAGGCAGTTCGAGCTTAGAGAAGAAGAGATGGGTCCCGGCGCAGGCTCTCGGCGGCATTCTTGCCACCGAGGTCGAGCAGCTCCGGGAAGACACCGATCGAGCCGTCGAGGAAATGCTCAGCCCGGAACAGTTCGAGCAGTACCACGAGATGCGCCCCGGGCCCGGACGAGGCGGGGGTGGTCGAGGGCGAGACCGCGGCCGGACCGAGCCCGCCCCGCCTCCGTGGTCCTCAGGTGTCGGACGGAGACAGGGCGGGGTGCTCGTCGTCCAGCGGCTCGTGACGGCCGCTCCGGGTCACGACCGCCCGCAGCAGGGCCTCCAGCACCGGCTCGACCACCCTCAGTGCGCCGACGTACAACGCTCGATAGAGACCTCCGAACACACCGCCCACAACCACCGCACCTAGCAGACCCAGCCCGAACACTAGGACCCCCGGAACGCCAGCGCCGATCGCCACGCCCGAGGTGACGACCGCACCGAGCACCGCTCCCACCCCGATGCTCCGCCGCGCGAGCCGAAGGTTGGCGTGGACCCCCGGACTCAGCTCGCCCTGGATGGTGACCTGAGTCCGGCCCCCCTGGGGCCGAAAGGTCACCCGCAGCGTCCACGCGTCCAGCTGACCCAGTCGAAGCATCCACGGTACATGCCTGCCCTTGAACCTGACGACGTCGGTGATCCGCGGCGTGGAGTACTCCAGCCAGCCGCCCTCGAGCGGGTGTTCCTCGGAGATCCTCACCAACGAGAGTTCGAGCTTTGGGGAACCGACCTCGAGTACCCGACGGCAGGCCTCCAACGTCGCCGGACCGTCGGCCTCGATGACCCGCGAGACCGACACGCTGCGGCGAAGGGTCCCGAGCAACTGCTTCATCGTGACGTCGGACGCCTGCAGCTTGGCCAGCGCCTCGTCGTCGGACACGCTCTGCTGCTCCCGCAGCGCCAGGGCGAGGTAGCGGGCGTCGATGCCAGCCTCCTGCGCCGCCTCCACGAGTTCATCGCGGGCAAAGCCGTCGTGAGCGAGCGTGTCCCCGTCGGCGGCGTGTTCAGCTCGCTCGGCCGCTGCGAGCTGGAGCTGCGCGGCTCGCTCGAGGGCCGCCGCCGCCTCATCTTTCGAAAACCGGCACTCGTCGTCGTTCACCGCCGCCAGGTGTAGCCCATACCCAGGCGACCGCGCACGACCACCACCTTCGTGGGGCCCGAAGTCGGCGAGGGTCTCGGGTTTCACTAAGCCGAGAGGGCGGTGATCGAGAGAAGGGTGCCAGGCCGGATCGTGTAATTTGACACGCTAAGAGGCGCTGTCTCCTGGGCTCCGAAACTCAGTGAAAAAATCCCGGGCGAAGTCAATCGGTCAGCGCAACACATCGGCCAAAACGGCAGCAGGCGTCCTGAATTCCAACGTCTTTCGAGGTGGCGGTTAACACTGCTGCTGCCAATTCGTCGTGGCTGCCTTCGCTGATGGCACGGCCTCGTCCCCATCGTCCGGCTCTTGAGGTCGCAGGCAGCACGGACATCGAGGCAACCAACGAAAGAGGACCGCCTTGGCAAGGACGATCCTCATGCTGATCAGCGAGTCCGGAGCGTAGCAGACGAGCGCGACGCTGACGTGGTGATGCCATCCAACGAAGGAGCGGCCCTCGTAGTGGTCAAGGCCGTCCAACGTCTTGGAGATGGTGAAGCGGCGATGTGAGGCGGTGGGCATCGAGCCGGCGCTCGTCTGCAACCACAGCTTCCGGGCGTCGGGAATCACGGCGTACATGGCCGCCGGCGGGAGCATCGAGACCGCGGCTGAGATCGCCGGCCATGCCAGCACCGAGACGACGAAGCTCTACGACCGCTCGGTGAAGGTTGTTTCGCGTGGCGAGATCGAGCGAATTCGATTCTAGAAGGGGGACGCCGGGGGTTACGGGCCAGTCGACGACCGACTCCTCAGCGCCGCCGACAGCAACAAGTTCGCCCAAGCCGACGACGACGGGTGGCATCTCTCGAAGGACAAGACCGTGTATGCAAAGCGGGTGTTTGCATCCTCTTGAACCGAGAGCGATGCCTCAAGCGGTCGCAGAGCCGCCTCAAGGTCGATCTGGAAAAGGACTGAAAGGGCAAAGCTCTAGCTCCTCCCAAGCAAGCTTTCGTATCGTGCCAAGACTTCCCCCTCGGGCCACGGACTCGTTCACCCCTCGGGCGGCTCATTTCGGGGCGTGGGGAACAATGGAACCGTATGCGGCGCTAAGCGGCGCGACGTCCGCTAAACGTCGGTCCCGTTGAAGGAAGAACCGAGGATTGGCCTCCTTCGCAAGAAGCTCGAAGCGGGTTCCTGCTGGTCGAATTCGGTGTTTATGGCTCGCGTGGTGGTCCATGGAGTCCGGACAAGCTCACGCCCCACCGTGGGCACCAGCGCCCACAGTCGCGTCGCGCATCCGAGCATCTTTGGGCCGGCACCTCGAGCATTTTCTAGCCCTGAAACGGGAGCTATCGACGTCTGGCGGGAGCGGCGCCGCTTAGCGCCGCATACGGTTCCATTGTTCCCCATGCCCCGTCACCGCGGGCGCAAACGAGAACGGCTCCCCGGGGTTGTTTGTTGTTTGAGGCGACAACACAGGTCGAACCGGACCCCACGCAGGCTTGAAGCTGCAGCGCTCGTGATGCAGTCGCACCCTGCGTACCACCGCTATCCGCTTCATGGTTCGTCTCCCGTCCAAGGTCCCATCGAAAAACCCCTGCTGCGGGATCTGCGACGTAGGTCTCTTGAGCTTCTGCCCAGAAGCGGCTGGCGCAGTGGGTCGCGACCGAGGGATCGGATACCAAGCCGAAGGCGTCGGCAAACATCGCCTCGGTCGGTTCGCCCACGTCGACATGATCCATGAGCTGGCCACTCACGGCATCGATCTGGAGCAGCGAGCGAACGCCATGGGCGTCAGCATTCGGACCGTGTTTCGCTATCTCTCGGCGGAGTAGACGGCCCGCGGCCGGTGGGTGCTGGAGATCCTTTTAAGCCTCGATTTAATATGTCGCCGGAGTGGATGTGGAGTTCGAGGTGCTACGTCAACTCGATGCAGCACAACCTCACCACTGCCCAATGCTTGCGCCGTTATGGCCTGCGAGCAATCCTGACCGCTGCGCTCCTCACGGTGTCTTCTGCGTGTGGAAGCATGGCTGACGAAGAAACGACGAGGTGGAGGGAAGCCGAACAGGATTCCGCCTCGATGGACGCCCTCACGGGCCCTCCAATCGGGATCGACAAGCTGGATGGAATGACACTTGCTGAAGTCCAGGCGATGTCTCCTCCTGCTGTCACGTACCAGATGTCAGCGCGTCCGTCGGCGACGTTTTTCTACAACCACGCTCAGATCGCGACCTCGGTCGGATGGCCTATTCATGCTTTGCAGTGGAAAGACTACACGAGCCCGCCGGCGTTCGATATCAACGCTGCCGTGTCTGCTCTCGTCTCCGCCGGCTGGGGCGTGAACCCGATGGAGTCGGTTGAACTCAATAATGCGGAGGCAAACCCGGCCGTGTTCGCGACCGACCCGGCAGGGGAATGGCTTGAGGAGGCTATCGTCGATCCCGCCGAGGCGCTGGTCTTTGCCGCACTGGCGATGCATTACTGGAAGACCCCGGTCTACATGGCGGCGCTGCATTTCCCGACTCAAACGGGAGTGACTCACGCGATAGGGCTGCAAATGCTCGAATTTACGATACCGAGCGCTGCCAACCTGCACGCGGCGTGTGGTCTGCCGACTTCCGCACCTCCAGCAATCGCGTTGTCGACGATTCCTGCCTGTAATCACGGAGCGGTCTTGACTTCTAACGAGGTATCACTGTGGCAGTCCTCATTTCCTGGAACCCCACCGTGGTATACTCCAAATACGTCGCTTCTTACCTACGAGCTTGTGAACGCGTATCTAGGCTTGGTTATCTATGATCCTCCCGCCGACGCGACTTCAGAGGATGTCGAAGGACTCAGGGAGATTGCGGCCTCTCTTGCCGATCAGGTTCTCATTCCCGATGAGGAGGGGGTGCTCGTTCCTCTTCGAGGATATGAGCGGACATCGGATACATCGGCGACAAAAGGCTGATTGAGAGGGCTAGGAGGCTGGCGGATGTGCTGCCAGGCACGCAAATCGAACGCTTCACCGCACGGGGCGAGGCCGGGCAAGACGCTCGTGGGTGGCCCATACAGGGCCTTCCTCAAGCATCGTTGTGACCCCCCTTTTTCGCAGGCGCCTTTTTGACGGGCTGTCTCTTATACACATCTGACGCTGCCGACGAGCGAT
>CAJXVA010000703.1 GCA_913061055.1 uncultured Pseudomonadota bacterium | reverse complement strand
GACCAGAGACCCCTTCTGCACGACGTGGTCGCCGAGGACCTCGCGGAGGGCGAGGTGCAGCAAGTGCGTGGCGCTGTGGTTGCGGCGGATGGCGTCACGGCGGGCGGCGTCAACGTGGACATCGAGCCGGTCACCGACCTTCAAAGACCCCTGGGCCACGGCCCCCACATGCACGTGCATACCTCCGACCTTCTTCAGAACGCCGGTGACGTCCACGCGCACGCCCTCGGCAGACAGCGTGCCGGTGTCGCCCACTTGACCGCCGCTCTCGGCGTACATCGGCGTCTCGCCGAGGATGATCTCAACCGCGTCCCCGGCGGCCGCAGACGGGACCGATGCACCGTCTTTGATCAACGCGACGATCGAGCCCACACCCTCGGTCGCGGTGTAGCCCGTGAAGTTCGAGTCGCCATGCGCTTCGTGCAGCGCGAAGTAGACATCCGCGACGGTGCTGTGCGCTCCGCCCTGCGAAACCTTGCCCCCAGACTGCCGCGTCTTGACCGCAGCATCCGCAGCATCCTCATCGAGCGTGAACCCCTGCTCAGCGACCATGATCCCGGTGAGGTCGATGGGGAAGCCGTAGGTGTCGTAGAGGTCGGCGGCGGTGCTGGGGTCGAGCGCTTCGCCGGACTTCAGGCCTTCGATGCGTCCCATCAACAACCGGGTGCCGCGCGCGAGCGTGCGTCGGAACGACTCTTCTTCGGCCTTCACAACCTCTTCGATCGTCGCCGCCCGGGCCACGAGCGCCGGGTTTTGGTCGCCGAACATCTCGACAACCTTGGCGGTGACCTTATGGAAGAACGGTTCGTCCAGGCCGAGGTCGGCACCATGCCGAATGGCACGTCGCATGATCCGACGCAGCACGTACTCGCGCTCTTTCTTGTCGGGAAACACACCATCGGCGATCAGGAAGGCGGTGGCACGCGCGTGGTCGGCGATGACCCGGTACGGCGCCTCGCCCTTGCTGTCGTTGCCATGGGCGAGTTCTTTGCCGAGGTCGACCAGCGGGGAGAGCAGGATCGACCCGTAGTTGCTGTCGTACCCTCCGACAACCGCCGCAACTCGCTCAAGGCCGGAGCCGGTATCGATGCTGGGCTTGGGCAGCTCGGACATCGGGCGGTCTTTGTGCCGCTCGTACTGCATGAACACCAGGTTCCACAGCTCGAGGTAGATGCCGTCTTCGAACTCCGGACCCTTGCCAGGCGTGCCGGCCAGTCCGGGGGCGGCGCCATCGTTGAAGATATGGATCTCCGAGCATGGACCGCACGGCCCGGTGTCGCCCATCGACCAGAAGTTGTCGGCGGCGGCGGCTTTGTAGATGCGATCCTTGGGGAGGAACTGCGTCCACAGTTTGTACGCCTCGGTGTCTTCGGGGGCGTTCTCTCCCTCGCCGCTGAACACGGTGACGACCAGCCGTGCCGGGTCGATCGATAGCGTCTGGGTGAGGAACTGCCAGCCAAACTCGATCGCGTCGGCCTTGAAATAGTCACCGAACGAGAAGTTGCCCAGCATCTCGAACAGCGTGTGGTGACGCGGCGTGAACCCGACGTTGTCCAGGTCGTTGTGCTTTCCACCCGCGCGAAGGCACCGCTGCACGGTGACCGCACGGTCGTACGGCCGCGTCTCGCGACCGGTGAACACATCCTTGAACTGGTTCATCCCTGCGTTGACGAACAGCAGGGACTTGTCGTTGTGGGGGACCAGCGAGCTGCTGGGGACGTGCGTGTGACCGCGTTCGGCGAAGAAGTCGACGAAGCGCTGCCGGACTTCAGGGGCGGAAGGACTCATGACAGGATCACTCGTAGCAGATTGAAGACTCGTTGGCCGGGGGTTCGGTGAACCCGAACCCCTCCGCCAGGCGCGGGCAATCAGTAGCCCTGTTCGAAGCTGCCGGTGTCCGTGCCCGACCCGACGCCGCGGAAGTGCAGCGCGAAGTCGTCGGGGTTGGTGGCGGCAGCGAGCGCGACCTCGTACGTGATGAGCTTGCGCTTGACCAACTCGGTGAGCGACTGGTCGAACGAGATCATCCCGTAGGGGTGCGCGCCGTCTTTGATCGCGTCCACGATCTCGTGGGTTCGCGTTTCGTCGGCGATGAGGTCGCGGATGCGCGGCGTGTTGACGAGCACCTCGACCGCCGGAATCATCCCCCGACCGTCGGCCCGTGGAAGCAAGCGCTGAGACACGATCGCGGTCAGAATCGACGCCAGCTGCAGCCGGGTGGCGTTTTGCTGGTGCGGCGGGTGCATCTGCACGATGCGGGCGATGGTCTCCTGCGCGTCGAGGGTGTGCAGCGTGGAGAACACGAGGTGGCCGGTCTCCGCTGCGAGCATGCCGGTGGAGATGGTCTCCAGGTTCCGCATCTCGCCGACGAGCACCACATCGGGGTCCTGCCGCAGCGCGGCGGTGAGTGCCGCCTTGAAGCTGTGCGTATCGAAGCTCAGCTCGCGCTGGTTGACCACCGAGCGGTGGTCCCGGAACACGTACTCGATCGGGTCCTCGATCGTGATGATGTGCGCCGCACGCTCGGTGTTGATCAGGTTGATCAGCGAAGCGAGCGTCGTGGACTTGCCCGAGCCGGTGATGCCGGTGACCAGCACCATGCCGCGATGCTCTTTGGCCAAGTCGCGCACACGACCGGGAAGGTTGAGCCGTTCGAACGAGGGAATGTCGGCGGCAATCACGCGCATGACCATGCCGGTCTCGCCGCGTTGCTTGAACACGTTGACTCGATAGCGAAGTCCGTCGGGCGTCGCGTACGCCAAGTCGACGTCGCATGTATCCACGAACTTCGTATGCGTCTTCTCGGTCATGATGTTGACCGCGAACGTGTTGATCACGTCGCTGGTCATCGGCGGCACGTCTTTGAGCGTGCGCAACGAGCCGCGGATCCGGAAGACGGGAGGGAGACCGACCTTGAGGTGGACGTCCGACGCACCGAGCTTGCGCGCAGCTTGAAGGACCCGGTCAAAGATCTCGTTCATGCCTCTAACGTAGCGAAAATCCGGCGCGTTTGCGCTGACAAAGCCTGCTGAGCCTTCGCGCAGGTTGGGACAGGTTCAAGGCGACACCCGGCTGGCCGATGGCTGCCTCGTGCCTCCGTCGACAGCAATCCGCACCGCGCTCGCGCGCGGACCCTCCGCGATCACGGACCTCCTATCCCAGCTCAACCCGGCGGGAGACGCGCAGGCTCCAGTGATGATCTCCGTATTCGCGTCCGCGGTCTTTTCTCTCCAAGAGGTCCTCGCGTCGCTGCAGGAGGCATGGCCGACAACCACGGTCATTGGGGCCTCGTCATCGGGTGAATTCACAGCGGCCGAGGAAACAGGCCAGGCCATCTCCGCCTGGGCCGTTTGGGGGGATTTTGAGGTGCAAGCCGCCATCGCGAGCAACCTGAAGGAGGCCCCCGAGCAAGCGGTGATCGAACTGGGAGAAGCGCTGAGCGAGCCCTTCCCAGACCACCCGCATCGGGTGGGAATCCTGCTGCTGGACACGATGTCTGGGCGCGGCGAGGAGGCAACGCTCCTGGCCGCGACCCTTCTTGGGCAGGACGCACCGGTCCGACTTGTGGGCGGGGCAGCCGGGGACGACCTGGAAATGAAGCACACCTGGGTCGGCGTCGGTGGCGAGGCCCGAGAGGACGCGGTGGTTCTGGCGTTCCTGCACGGTCGCGAGCCGTTCGGAATCGGGGTGCAACACGGGCACCAAGCAGAGTCCCGGCCACTGTCCGTCACCCGCGCGAGCGGCAATGTCGTGCACGAGCTCGACGGCCGACCCGCCTGGGACGTCTGGCGCGAGGAGGTGACCGGGCTGACGTCGGGCGTCGACTTCGATGCGCTGAGCCCGGAGGAGCTGACCCCGTTTTTCTTCACCCACGCCGCTTCGTTGACCTCGGGCGCGGCGATCAAGGTTCGCTCGCCACTGCAGAGGCACGCAGACGGCTCACTCTCCTTTGCATGCGGACTGCCCGAAGGCGCGGTGATCCGGCTGACCACCAGCGACGTGGCCCAGCAACTCGCCAGCGCCCGGGGTGCCGCGGAGCAGGCGCGGGAGCAGCTGGGAGGTCGAGAGCCGGCAGGCGCACTGGTCTTCGACTGCATCTGTCGGAAGCTGATCCTTCAAGACCGGTTCGGTGACGCGATCGAGGCGATATCCGAGGCCCTCGGCGGGGTCCCGGTTGCAGGATTCGAAACCTATGGGGAGATCGCTTTGGACGTTTCAGACCTCTCCGGGTTCCACAACAGCACGACCGTCGTCCTGGCCGTGGGCTGATGGCGCACCCTGGCACTCTCGGCCACGCCGAGCTCGCTCAATTCCTGGAGGGTGCGCTCGGTGCCGAACGGGCAGAGATCGCAGTCACCGCGGCGGCGGAAGGACTCGGCTACCGGGGAGCGCAGCACACCACGGCAGCGGCCCTCGAGATCCTCGGCGTCATCGCCGAGCAGGACGGTCTCGTGGGCATCAGTGCTCGTTTCGCCCGCTCCCGGGTCATGTCGCGTATGGCAACGCAATCCTGTCTCTTATACACATCTCCGAGCCCACGAGACCTCTCTACATCTCG
>CAJXVA010000702.1 GCA_913061055.1 uncultured Pseudomonadota bacterium | reverse complement strand
GAAGTCCCCAAGCTCCCGCCGGGCAGCCCATACACCATCCACCGTGCCGAGCTTGGGGACTTCATCCTCTACGAGATCACGCCGCTGGATCAGCCCCAGGCGCTCGAGCACCTTCGGCTATGAGCGTCGGCGCGGACGTCGGCGCTGCGCGAGCGTTCGCAGCAGACTGTCGTCTCTCTCCGTCGTCCATCAGTCAGGCCCCCCCATGTCCCTGGCACCTTCAGCGGGTTGCAGAACTGATCCGCGGCCAGTTACAGCGTTCCCACATGAACGTTCTATTCACACAATTCCTCCCCATGCTCGTCGCCTTGCATTCCGCCGTACCCTCGGTCCCTGTCGCGGCGTGTTTTGCCCTGAAATAGCTCCGCTCTCACCGGCTCTGCTTCGCGCCACATTCGCCTGCTGCTCCTCGGCGCTCGTTCCGCACTCTCCTTCCGCCCGTCGTACTCCTCAATCCCCGCTTTTTCCCACTTCATTTCACTTAACACTGCCGGTTGGCGCATCGCCTTGAGCGTTGAAACCACGGAGCGCGAGATCATCGACGTGGTGCTCGACAGCGCCACCGACCCGAAACTCGCCAAGTGTGTGGTCGAGGAGATTTGGTCGACCCGGCTGCCGTCCGCGAGTTGGCCCGCGCGGGAGACCCACGTGGTGCAGTTCGACTAGCTGGCGAAGATCTTCATCGTTCCGTCTACGACCTCGTAGTCGTAGGCGATGAGCCCTTCGGTGGCCGGACCTTTCCGAAGGCTGCCGTCCAGGCGGAATGTTGCGCCGTGGCAGGGGCACTTGAAGCCACCACCGGAGCGTGAAACGCCGCAGCCACTATGGTTGCACTCGGTACCGGTCACGATGAATTCGTCCCCGTCGGTCCGGGTAATGGCCAGCGGCAGTGCGACCTCATCAAAGTCGACGAAGGCGGTCACCCCGACCTCCTCCAGCTCCGGGTAGTCCGCCAACAGCAACTCGACGTCGTTGCCGAGCGTGTCGACATCATGCTCGCCGCAACCCACGATCGGCAGCGTCAGGGCCACGACCGCCGAGCTCGTCGAGACGAGGAAGCGGCGGCGGCAGGGTTGGGTGCACCCAGATTCGTTCACGTCATCGCAGCTCATGGTGGTTTCTTGCCACCGGCCCCAGCCCGCGACCACGCTGGTTCGTCACGCTCCAAGCATGACAATTGTCATCCGCTCAGATCCAGCCCTTGGCCCGGGCCTTGTTGGCGGCCTCGATGCGGTTGGCGGCGTCGAGCTTCCCGATGGCGCTCGAGAGGTAGTTTCGGACGGTCCCCTCGCTGAGGTTGAGCTCGGCTGCGATCTGTCGCGTCGACAACCCCGAATCAGAGTGACGCAACACTTGGCGCTCACGCACGGTGAGGGGATCGGGCTCCGACCACGCTTCGGCGGCGAGCTGAGGATCGACGACCTTCCCGCCGGCAACCACGCTCCGGATCGCGGCGACCAGGCTCTTGGCGGGTCCGTCCTTGAGCAGGTAGGCGTGGGCTCCGGATTGCATCGCGCGCTCGAGGTATCCGGCCCGGGCAAAGGTGGTGAGCACCAAAACCTTGAGCGCCGGAGCTTCGCGGCGAACCGCGGCGCACAGCTCGATCCCCGTCATTCGCGGCATTTCGATGTCGGTCACGACAACGTCCGCGACGTCCCCTTTTTGCAGCTGTTCCAAGGCATCGCGGCCGTCGGTCGCGTACGCCGTGACGCTCAGGTCGTCTTCGATCTCGAGCAGTGCTCCCAACGCTGCTCGCACGAGTTCCTGGTCCTCGACGAGTAGAATTCGAATCATACTTGTGCCTCTTCGGAGTCGCTAGGTCTCGCGAAGGAAAGTCGCAACCGGGTTCCGGACGATTCGCGGCGCACGGAGAGCTGCCCGCCGAGGGCTTCGACCCGCCGCCTCATCCCCAGCAGCCCGTGCCCAGGACGACCGCGGAGGCCCCGGCCATCGTCGCGAATCTCGACGCCGTAGACCTCGTGGTCGTCGAAGAACTCGATCCAGCATCGCTTGGCGTCGGCGTGGCGAATGACGTTCGTTGTCGCCTCTCGGACGGCCAGCGCCACGACCCCCTCTCGGGCCGCATCGAGACGCTGGGCGAACCGCTCCGGCCCGCCTTCGACGATGAACTCGACGGAGGCGGACTCAAGACTGCCCCCGACCACCTTGAGCTCCTGCCGAAGTCCAGCGCCGGCCCCAACCGTGTAGCCCCGGACAGCGGTCCGAACCTCATCGAGGGCGCGACGTGCGATGCCCTGCACCTCTGTGGCCTCGCGGCCAGCTCGCTCTGCATCCCGCTGTGCCACGGCCGCGATAAGCTCCGACTTCAGGGCGATCACCGAAAGCGTGTGCCCCAGCAGATCGTGAAGGTCGCCGGCGATGCGGTCGCGCTCGGCGATTCGAGCCAGCGCTGCAACCTCGCCTCGCGCCATGTGCAGCTCGGCCTGCCGCACTCGCTGCTGCGCGAAATGGCTGCCCAAAAACCCCACGATCACCACGCCCAGAAGCGTGGGGCCGGCGAAGTAGATCGTCGGGGCCAGGGTCGCCGCGGTGAGGCCGGCGATGATGATGACCAGTCCGATCGCGAGGGCCGCGTCTCGGATTCGGTGTTGGCTGAGACCGGCGAAGTAGGCCGCGTACACGAAGAACGTACTCGCACCCGTGTTGACCGGAGCCAGGGCCACACCGAGCAGCGCAATGAGGACCGCGAGCACCAACTGACGCCATCCGGTGACCCAGTAGGCCGAGAAGTACAGCGGCAGGAACAGGACGGTGACCGCGGTTGAAGCCCACCACACCTGCGCCGATGCGAACTCCCCGAGGACCGGCACCAGGAACACGAACCCCACATACAGAACCCAAACGAGTGGCACCCACCCCAGGTGTGGGTCCGGCGGGAGGAGGCGCCAGGCGAGCTTCACGACCGTTAGAGTACCCCGTCGACCTCGGCTCTCTGCATCCGGGCGCCAGGGCCTACTTTTCGCCTTCGACGTGGTGGGGGAGCCCAGGCTCCGGCCTATGCTCTGGCTCGTGGGGAGAGCTGGGCACTGGAACATGTCGCCGGACGTCGCGCGTCGGCTTGCCCTCGGGGCGCAGGGGTTCGGTGACAAGCCTCCGGGCGCGTCGGTCACCCGGCGTCATCTCAGGCGCGTCATGGGTCGGCTGCGGGTGCTTCAGCTCGACTCCATTCCTGTCGTCATCCGAACCCAGTACCTGCCGTTTCACTCCCGTCTCGGCCCGTACTCCGCAGGGTTGCTCGATCGCATCGCCTATCAGGACGACGAGTGGTTCGAGGCGTGGGCGCACGAGGCTTCGCTTCTGCCGGTCGCGTCCGAGCCGTTGTTCCGCTGGATGAAGGAGCGCGTGCGATCGGGGCACACTTGGAAGTGGATCTACGACTTCGCGTGGAAGGAGCCCGCATACGTGCAGAGCGTCCTGGAGGAAGTGCGAGAGCGGGGGACGGTGGCTCCGAGCGCGCTCAGTGACCCGAGACCGGTCGCCAAGAAGAGTGGAGGGTGGGGCGGACGGTCCCAGGGGACGTTGGCACTCGACTGGCTGTTTCGGGTCGGGGAGCTGGGCATCCGTCGCCGCGGGAACTTTGAAAAGCACTTCAGTCCGCTGGTCGACATCGTGGGGGCCTCGATCGCATCCACTCCAACCCCGTCCGCGGCGGAGGCCCTGCGCGAGCTGACCGTGCAGTCCGTGCAAGCGCTTGGCGTGGGTACGGCCACCGATGTCGCGGACTACTTCCGCCTGCCCATACGCGAGGTCCGCTCGATGCTCGCTGAGCTTGTCGAGGACGGTCTGGTGCTGGATGCGACGGTGCCGGGTTGGAAACATCCCGCCTTCGCAGATCCGGCCGGTCGTGTGCCTCGAACGATCGAGGGGGCCACCGTGCTCTCTCCGTTCGACCCGGTCGTCTGGAAACGAGATCGGGCGGAGCGACTGTTCGACTTCGAGTACAAGATCGAGATCTACGTCCCCGAGGCGAAGCGCAGGTGGGGGTACTACGTGTTGCCCGTGATGGTCGACGGGCACATCGTCTCGCGACTCGACGTGAAGACCGATCGAAAGCGCGGGGTTCTCCAGATCAAGGCCGCGCATGCGGAACCCGGCCGGAAAGACCTCGCGACCGCTGCCCAGGTCGTGGGGGCGATCGAGGACCTGGCCCGGCTGGTCGAGGTCGAGCGGGTCGAGGTCGCGAGGAAGGGCAACCTTGCTTCGCTGCTCCGGGGGGTGCTCGGTGGGACACCCATCACAGCGGCCCGGGCGCTCGGGGGTCGATAGCGAGCCGTCGTCGGGGCCGGTCTCGTGGGCACGGCGGTTGCAGAACTGCTGGGCATGAGCTCCGGCTTGTTCGTACATCTGCACGCGCTGGTCACCGACGGCTGCTTCTAGGCGCCGGCGGTGGCGGGCGATGCGGCGGCGTTCATGCCCGTCGAGAACCTCGGCGAGCAGGACCTGTTGCGGACGCTGCAGCGGCTGCACGCCGACCTGAACGAGCACCTCGAGGTCGGGGGCGATGATGGCGAGCCTGTCGACGAAGCGCTCGTGGCCTGCGTCCAGCTCGGCTTGCCG
>CAJXVA010000701.1 GCA_913061055.1 uncultured Pseudomonadota bacterium | reverse complement strand
GTCAGATGTGTATAAGAGACAGCCCCAGGTCGGGACCCCCTCCGCGAACCCCGCAGAGGGAGAAGCACAGACGCCGTGGCCGGCCGACCCGCGCCAAGTGACCGTTCATGACGCGGGAGATCTCGCCCGGCTCGATCTCGGGATCGTCGAGCATTTGGACCTTGCCCTCTCGAGCCCGGACCGGGTCGGCTTCATCGACGAGGGCAGCCCCGAGGACGGATGTGCCGGTCTCGACCTCGTGAAGCTTGCCGGCCAGGCTCCACGGCTGGTCAGCCTTCGCGTCTCGGGTTGTGCGGGCGCCGTGCAGTCTGGACTCGGCGCGTTCGCTCCCCGGCTCACGCAGTTGGAGCTCGCAGACATGCGCATCGATGGCGTGATCGTGGGTCGCCTCGCCCAGCTCGAGAAGTTGGAGCAGCTGAGCCTGCGCCGGGTCTCGGCGGGAAGCGAACCGCTCACGCCACTGCGCAAGCTCGACCTGCAAGCGGTGCGATTGTCCGAGCTTCCCAAGGACAGCGAGATTTCGCTCATCCTCGACCTGTGGCCTCGCAAGCTTCGCAGCGTGATCCTCGAGGGCAGCTGGGCAGGCCACAAGGCGATGCTCACCCTCGCCAAGGCGGACGCACTCGAACGGCTCGAGCTTCGAGACACCCGCATCGGCAACTTTTCGCTCAACCAGATCAAGCCGCTCGACAAGCTGCGCGAGGTGGTCTTCTCCGGCAGCACGTTCAACGACAACTCGCCGCTGTACTTCCGCGAGCTGCCGATCAAATCGTTCGAATGCGACTGCGCGCGGCTCGGTGACTATGGTTTGCGATCGCTGCGGCACAGCACCGGAATCCGCAAGCTCCAGTTGCGCGGCACGCAGATCACCGGAGAAGGGCTCGACGCGCTCGAAGACCTGACCGAGCTCGAAACCCTGGTCCTCACCGGAATCGACATCGGCCCCAAAGGACTCGAGGCACTCGCCAAGTTCCCCAAGCTGCGGAAGCTCCAGCTCTCGGGCGAGCTCGAGCACCCGGCCATGGAGAAGCTCTCCGGACTCACCAGCCTCGAGGCGCTGGTGCTGGACTACCCTCGCCTCGACGACCGTGCGATGCCGGAGCTCGCCGCGCTCACCCGCCTGCAGACCCTCGACCTGGGCAACACGGACGTCTCCGACGACGGGTTGGCGTCGCTCTCGGCGTTGACCAACCTGGACGCGCTGCATCTGCACCACACTCGCGTGACCAACCGAGGGCTTGCCTCGCTCTCCGGACTCGCCTCGCTCCGTGTGCTGGAGCTCGACCACACCGACGTCGTTGATGCGGCGATTGAACACCTCGCCCCCCTGACGAGCCTCGAGGTCCTCCGCCTGGATCACACCCTGGTCACCGACGGCGCGATCGAGCACATCGTGAAGCTCCGAGCGCTGCGCCGGCTCAACCTCAGCCACACCGTCGTCACCCGTGACGGCATCGTTCCGCTCAGTGGCCTGCCGCAGCTCGAAACCTTGGGCCTGGACGGCACGCGCGCCCGAGCGCCGTAGACCTGTCTACGCTCCGGCCTCCGACGCTTGCCGCCACGCCTCGGTGCCGCCCTCGAGGTTGCGGAGCTCCCAGGCCACCTCCCGATCGGCGGAGACGAGCCCCACGCTCCAAACACCCTCGGTCTGCTTGGCAACGAGCTCGACCCCATCGACTGGGAAACCCGCGATCGAGGACAGGCGATCCCGGGAAGTCCCGTAGACCCGGATCCACGGTGACTTGAGATCGCCGGGGTCCCGACCCTCGACCAGGTCGGTCTTTCCGTACGCGATCAGCACACCCAGCTGCGGGATATGAAACGTGTGGGGCTGACCCGTGAATGCGGGGTCGCCGGTCTTGATCTCGCCGTCGACGTCGCTCAACAAGTAGGTGTAGTCGTTGCCATGGACCACCCAACGGTCCTCGTCGACGTAGGCGAAATAGCGCAGGTTGTCCGCGTCGGAGATCTTTCGCCAGGCCTCCGTTGCGAAGTCGTACTCCACCAACCCCACACCCGGGTACGCCTGGCCTCCGGGGCCCAAACGGACGATCGACGCCAGGCACGCAAAACGAGAACCCGAGGGAGATAGGCCGGTCTTGGCATCCGGATGAGTGAGCCCGAACGACTGGCTCTCCTTCGGTGCGGCCAACACCTTGGTGCTCGGTCCGTCGGAGTTCGTCACAATGAGCGTCCGTGTCTGCGGGTCCCACGTGTGCCCTGCGGGCTCGGCCGTCTTCGTATTCGTTGCAGCCTCGTGGAGCGGCCACTGTGCGCGGACCAACTCAATGCCAGTTGGCGAAGGCTCGAGACACCCCTCGAGTGCGGTTCGACGCTTCGTACGTTGCGCCCGCTCGTACGCGCTGGGGTCGTCGATCCACGTCTTGTAGTTCGCCCTGGCCTCCTGCATGTCGACGCTCCCGATCATCGTCCGCCCGTCCAGAAGCTCGGAGATCAACCGGCGTGCATCCTGGACCAGACGAGACGGCGACGCCTCGGTCGCGGCCATCGTTCGCTCGAGCAGGTCTTCCTCATCGAGGAACCAGCCTCGCCACAGAAGGTTCATCTGGGCACCAAGGTTGGTCAGAAAATGCGGATGGTCCAGGGCTCCCCACGGCACCTGGGCGAACGCGTCCGTCTCGGGTGGGCGGAATTTCCCGATCAGACCGAAGCCCAGCAACAGGCACCGTTCGTGGCGCCACCACTGCGTCAGCTGGGGCCGGAGATCCGGGACCTCGCTCGCCGCCTCATCCAAGCGGTCTTCGACTTCGGTCGAGTCGATCGCGTCGAACATGTTCTCGGTCCACTCGGTTCGCTGCACCCGTCCCCACACGGGCTTGAGAAGCGCTTCGGCTTGGCGCCCCACACGAGGTTCCTGGTACTCGTCCTCGTCATCGTCGTCGTCGTCACCGTAGTCATCCTCGACGTAGAGGAAGACCTTCAGCGCCGACGTGAGCGCCTTGAAGCTCGGCAAGTCATAGGCCCACATCTCTCGACGCCACCCCGCGAACGGCATGACCGGCTGACCTGGCGTCCCGGTGACGTGCCCGAGCAACTCGACGCCGCCGACACCGTGCAGGAAGATGCTCCCGGTCAGCGGAAACAACACCGCCGCCGTGTCGTCCATTTCTTGTGCCCGGAGGATCAACGCCTCGAACGGATGCTCCAACTCGGCAAGTTCGCACGGCGAAGGATCGAAGAGCTCACTGCGCTCGGTTTCCAACACCCGAGAGACTTCCTCGGGCATCGGGCAGCCGAACAAGGTCTCCAGGGCTCGAATCTCGGCGGCGACCTCCGGGTCTTCGGACAGCGGAGATGCCTCTTCGAAAGCCTGAATGACATCGGGGGAGAGGCCTAAGTAGTCCGTGGGCACACGCTTGCAGTACCGCCCGACGGAAAACCGTTTCAGCCCAAACGAAGATTCTCGCTCGGGGCTCCGAGGCCACCAGGTTCATCCCCTCCGGCTTGCGTTCCGCGCAGCATCCGTCGCACGGTCGGCCGTGTCTCGGAGCCCACTGGGAATGCTCGTGGCCGGTGCGGCGGCCTGTTCGGCCCCAACCTCGGTGGCCACGCCGTCCTCCGAGCCGGACCCGGTCTCCATCCCCGCGACGGAGCCCGGCCACGGAGCTCTCCCGCTCGCACTCCCCGGTCTCTTTGCGGAAGGACTCGCCTGGGACGCCGACCGAAACCGCCTGTTGGTGGGCGGCATCGTCGGCCAGCAGATCGTCGCGGTCACGCTCCCCTCGGGCCACACCGAGCCGTTTGCCCGACCCCCGCGGAACTGGTCGGTCTTCGGTCTCGAGCTCGATGTCGGGCACGAGGTGGTCTGGGCGGCATGTTCCGCCGTGCCGCAAGGCCGCTCGCTTCCGATCCCGGTCGGGCCCGCCGCGCTGGTCGCCTTCTCCTTGCAGGATGGAACGGTCGTCGCGGAACAACCCCTCGAAGACGGCCACGACCACCTGTTCGGAGATCTGGCCGTGGGGACCGACGGGACGGTCTTCGTCACCGACACGCTCGGCGGTGGAATCTACGCTGCCTCGTGGGGCACCGAAGGCCTGCGCGAGGTCCTACCCGCCAAGACGTTTCGCTCCGTGCAGGGCATCGTGTTGCTCGACCCCACCACGCTCATCGTCGCGGACTACCCCACCGGACTCGTGCGCGTCGAGCTCGACGACCATCACGCCTCGCAAAACATGGACGTGCTGAAGACGCCACCGGACATGGACCTGCGAGGGATCGATGGGCTCGCACGCTGCGGGCGGTCGTTGGCCGCGATTCAGAACGGGGCCCAGCCACCGCGCGTGATCCGGGTCGAACTCTCCGCGAATGCGCGCGCGATCGAATCCGGGGAAGTCCTCACGGTCCCCAATCCCCAAGCCGGCGAACCGACCCTGGCCACGTTCGTGGACGACTCGCTGTGGGTCATGCAGACCGATCTTTGGGACCGGGTCTTCGATGGGGACGGACGACCGCGGGAAGACGTCGAGGTCGCCGCGCCGACGATCCTTCGCATTCCGTGGGCGTCGGGCGGCTGCTAGAGAGGCGAACCGCCAAACTGCGCGGGTCAGGGTGCGTCTGGGGGCATCCGTGGTTAGGAGCGATGCCGAAGCTG
>CAJXVA010000700.1 GCA_913061055.1 uncultured Pseudomonadota bacterium | reverse complement strand
CTACGGTGCCTCGCAAGAAGCGTCGAGCGGGTCTTCGACTTCGGCGGGCCCCAGCTCGGGAAGCCGCATCGACGCAACGTCCGCGGGCCCGGGCAACCCGACTTCGAGCGAAGGAAGCTCAAACACCAGCTCCTCTGATGGGACGACCGGCGAAGCCCCCAGCGCGTGCGGAGATGGTCAGCTGCAACCGCAGGAGGTCTGTGATGATGGGAATCAGGCCAACGACGATGGCTGCGACGACGACTGCCGGCCATCAGAGGTGGTCGAACTCCATGGCGCGGGTGGACACTTCTGCGCGTTGAGCCGGGTGGGCTCGGTGTTCTGCTGGGGTGACAACAGCATCGGGCAGCTTGGCGCCGGGCACACCGACAACGTTGGCGACGACGAGGGGGAACGCCCGGTCGGACCTCTCGAGCTCGGCGGACCGGTCGCCTCACTCGACGTCGGGGCCTCTCAAGCTTGCGCGATTCTCGTGAGCGGCGAGGTCAAGTGTTGGGGACGCCTCGTCTACACGACCCTCGGCGACTGGCCCGGCGAGATGCCCCCGCCCACGGTTCCGGTTGGAGACGACACCCCCCGGTCGGTTGCGTCGGGTACCGGACACAACTGCGCGTTGTTCGAATCGGGAGAGGTGCGGTGCTGGGGTCGTGGAGCCGCGGGCGGCTTGGGACAGGGGAACCTCGACGATGTCGTCCCGATCCCGGCGAACCCCGCTCCCCTCGTCGACCTTGGAGAACTCGTTCCCGACATCCTGACCTGCGGCCCCTTCAGTTGCTGCGCTGCGGCACACCAGACTCCCGAGATTCGGTGCTGGGGAAGCAACGACCAGGGCGTCTTGGGCGTCGGCATCAACCGCGCTGAGAACATCGGCGATGAGGACGACGAGATGCCGCCGGCAACAGTCGAGACTTCGCCCATCTCAGACACGGAGGCTTTGGCCATGGACTCGAATGCGTGCCAGGTCAATCCGCTCGGCGAGCTCCACTGTTGGGGTGGAAACTCGGCCGGGCAGCTCGGCACCGGAGACACCACGGACGTGCTCGGCGGAGGGGATGACCTCCCGGTTCGGGTGCCGCTCGGCCTGAGTACGGTCGCCACCGCGGTCGGAGCGGAGCATATCTGCGCGCTGTCCAACACCGGCGAGGTCCGATGCTCGGGCTCCGGGTTCCGGGGCGCCAACGGATCCGGAACGGGCGAAGACATCGGGCAGAACCTCGAGGGGACACCGCCGCCGCCGGTCGACCTCCCCGCGCCGGTTCAGCTGCTCGCAGCCGCTTCGTATGCGACGTGCGCGTGGCTCGAGACACGTGAACTGTGGTGCTGGGGCGACAACGAAGCCGGGCAGCTGGGGCAGGGAAACCAACTCCCGATCGGCGACGACGAGCCACCTTCCGCCGGCTCGCCGGTCCCGATCTTCGGTCCCGCCTCTCCGTGAGGCGGGCCACTGTGCCCGCTAGGGCCGCCGGGTACTGAAGTGCGGCGCGGCGGCGAGCTGAGCGATGAACTCGACCATCCCGATCTCGCCTTCCGCGAGAGACGTCCGGGCGTCCTCCGCAAGACAGGACTGTCCACCCGCCCCGCCAAACACGTACGCCGCCGTCAGTCCGCTGACGCAGTCGGTGACCTCTGGCAGGGACGCCAGTGTTTCGCCAAGGTCGGTGAGGCCCTCGAAGGCGACCTCCTCTTCCAGCACCCCAAGTGGAATGTTGCCGCTCGCGTCGATCAGCAGGCCTCCCTCATCGGGTCGGTAACGCCCCTCGGGGCCAAAGTGCTCGAACGCAAACCCGATCGGGTCGAAGAACGCGTGGCACGAGCGGCACCCGGCGTTGGCCATGTGGGACTCCTCGTAGCGCTGCCGTGTCGTCGATACACCGGGCTGCGGGGCCTCGATTGCGGGGATGTCCTCGGGAACCGGAGGGCGCTCGTTGCAGAGCAACCGCTCGTAGACCAGCAGGCCGCGCTGGGTCGGCGAGGACGCGTCGATCTGTGCGTTGGCAGCAAGGATGGAGCCCTGCGCCAGCAAGCCCACCCCCCAATCCTCGGGGCGCGGCACGATCTCGCCTTCGGCCGAACCGCTCCCCCAGCCGTAGTACGCGGCAAGCTCGGGGTCCAGGCTCGTGTAGTCGGCCAGCAACAGTGACGCGACATCCCCCTCATCCTCGAGGATGACGGTCTCGATGAAGCGACGGGTTTCCTGCACCAGCGCACCGCGAACGCCATCGAACTCCGGCGTGTCGGGACGGGTCTTGAGAGCGACCTCCGGGTAGTCGATCCAGTCTTCGAAGAACCGGTGCACCCCCTCGCGGCCGGCATCGCTGGCCAGCAACATGCGGGCCTGCTCGACCCGGGCTTGTGGATCTGCGAGCGCACCTTGTTCGCCCGACGCCCGCAGCGCATCCGAGGGAGGCTGTCCGGCGTAGTCGTAGGCGAGTGCTGTCGCGAGTTCCCAGCCCCTCAACGCCCGCGTGCCGTCGCCAGCGTCTTCGCCGAGCTCAGATCGGTAGACGACGTGGGGCGACTGAAACATCGAGACCAGCATCCACTTGATGCCCGTCGAAAAGTCGGAGTCGCTGGACACCGAACCATGCAGCTCAACGTACCGGTCGACTTCTTCCGCCGAGAGTGGTCGTCGGAAGAGACGGGCCCCGTACTCCTCCGCGAATGTTCGTGCACAACCTTCGTCGGGAGCTTCGTTGGAACACGGCAGGACAGAGGCGAAAACCGCAGGGTCCGTGACCGCATCGCCCACGTCCTCGGCGGTGGAGAGGATCTCTGCGGCGGTCTGTTCACCGACCAAGAGCGAGCCAGCATCGTTGCGGAATCCGAGCGCGCTGGTGGTATCAGCGCCCACGGAGACCCCCTCAAAGGTGCCAGCGATGGGTGGGAACACGACCCGTACCGTGGCGTCGAACTCGGTCTGCGTCAGCCGACGGAGCAGCGGTGGGCCGATCTTCGAGGCGTCACATCGATCCGCAGGTTCGCCCTGTGGGCCGTCGCCGTCGGTATCTCCGCCCTCGGCCGTGCCCGACTCCCCACCGGATTCCGCACCGCCGGTCTCGCCCGAACCGTCCGTGTCTCCGGCCACGTGCGAGCCGCCGTAGCAGCCCGCGGTCGCGAGACTCAACAACATCATGCAGGACCGCACGCTCATGCCAACACCTCCCCGATGACGTCGGGCGTCTCGCCGCCGATGGTAAGTCCGCCAGCCCCCATCGCCTCGCCGATCGTGGCGAGCATCTCCAAGTTGGACCGCCCTGGAGCGTTGATGATCTCCCCGCTGCGCATGCAGCCTCCGCCGCCGCCGATCAGAACCTGCGGCAGGTAGTTGTCATATCCAACCCCGTCCACCCAGACCTGCGAGGCATCGGAGTTGTGGTTTGCCCCGTCGCTGATCTCCGAACACACATAGATCAGCGTGTTGTCGAGGACCATGTTGTTGGGGTCGGAGTCCGAGGGGTCGGGCGTGGTCGACAGCGGCGTGATCACCTTCTCCATCAGCCGCTCGAAGAACCAGCGCTGACAGGTCGCGAACTCGGTCCGCCCCGCGGCGTCCCACGAGTGCGAGATGGGGTCGTGGTGCCCCTTGGCGATGCCAGGACCGCCGGCGAAGTTGAACGGGACCTGGCCATTGACGTACATGTTTTGCAGCGTGACGACTTGGGCCGTGCCGCAGATGAGCGAGGCGGCAATGACCTCGAGGTGTCCGTCGAGCACCCGCCCGAAGTTGGCCGGGTCGAGGGCGTCGAGGCCCTGCATGGCATCCACGGCCGGGAGCACAGGTCGCTCATCACAGGTGACGAGGTTCGGGCCGCCTCCGCCGCCGGCCTTGAGTGCGCGAACGGCCTCGAGATGGATCGAGAGCTTCGACTGCTCGGACGTGAGCCCGGAGATCGAGTCGTGCATCACTTCGAGTTCGCGTTCGGTCAGCGCCAGGGCTTGGCGGCGAAAATCGGCATCGGTCGGCCCGCTCTTGGGGTCTGCGCCAGAACCGAGCGAACCCAACAGTGTGTCGGCCGCATCGACGGGGTTCTCCGTGGGACGCACCCACGCGCCCCCATGCTTCGTGAGGAACGAGTCGACGCTGAACCCGGCGAACGAGGCGTAGGGGACAGTCCCCAACACATGCGCCTGCACGCCCAACGCCTCGGCGATGCGGCGATCGATCGAGTCGTCATCTCCCCCTTCGGCGCGGCCCGTGAGGACCGTGCGAATCGCAGCGTGGTTGGTGGCGCCGTCGTTCATGCCGATGCCGCGCACCACGGTGACTTGGTCTTGCACCGCCGCGAGCGGGGACAGCACATCGCCGGTGAAAAATCCGTTGCCCTGGCCGCCGGGGTCGACCGATTCGATCGGCCAGCCGTGAGGGACGTAGAAGATCATGAGGCGGACCGGCCGGTCCCCCGGGTCTGCGTGAACCCACGAGGCCATCTGCGCAGCAAAGGGGGCGGCCATCCCGATCCCCATCATCCGCATGAAGGTCCTCCTCCGCAGTCGCTGTTCGCTCCGGTCCATCTCGTCTGTTCCGTGGAGCCGCCCCTGGTCCGATCGATGAAAAAAAGAACAACCCTCGGTCTGCGTGGCGATTGGGCTGTCTCTTATACACATCTGACGCTGCCGACGAGCGATCTAGTGTAGAT
>CAJXVA010000699.1 GCA_913061055.1 uncultured Pseudomonadota bacterium | reverse complement strand
CTCGTCGGCAGCGTCAGATGTGTATAAGAGACAGCCCGTGGAGCTGTCCCGCAAGTAGCGGGTGGTCGCGCCCACGTGCCACGTCTTGAACACGTGGAGGTCGGTCGCGGCCTCGAGCAACCACACGTCGTCGTCTTCTTGAATGAGGTTTTCCCACAGCTGGTACGCGCCGGCCTTGATCGACCAGTCGCCCTCGCGGCCGAAGACCGTCACCCCGACCGCGTCCGAGCCCCAAAACGCCAGCCGCTCCCCGGTATTGAAGAGCGTGCTGACCGGGGTCGTGTAGGGATTGAACGGGGTGTCGTACAGCCGCTGCAGTCCGACGTCGATGTGCCAGCCCGGCCGCGGCAGGTCGATCTCAATCTCGAGGTTCTGCGTTTGCAGGTTGACCTGGTCCGCGTTGAAGCCCCCACCGAAGTTCGCTCCGGTGGCGTTGGACGAGTCGCCGTACGTCCAGTCGACCTCGAACGATGCTCGCATCCGGGCCCGGCGGCTGAGGAGCCGAGGCTCGTAGATGAAGATCGGGAGGAAACGCTGCTCGACGAAGCTCGACCGCTTCTTTGACGTGCCGGTTGTGTTGGGGCCGAAGAGTCGACCGATGACCTGGCCACGGAACAAGTCGTTCTCGGGAGCGACGTTGGTCATCTCCGCACGCGTGAAGAAGTAGCCAAAGAACTGCAGCTGCCGGTCCGGCCTCCGGGTGCGGCCTAGCGCTTCGGTGTTCTCCTCCGCCGGGCTCTGAGGAGCCGGTGGCGGAAGCGCAGCCAAAGAGGCTGCTGCGAGGGCCACTGCGCCGAGCATCGCCGAGGCCTATCCTTGCTGCCAGACGAAGACTTGGGTCAGGTCGCTGCCCAAGCCGGTCGAACCGAAGCCACCTTCTGCAGTTGGCGCCTCTGCGCCGACGCTCGGGATCGTCTGCACGACCTCGTAGCGCATCGTCGGGGGGTTGGTGGAGTTGTCGATCTCGAAGATGCCCTCGACGGTGATCGACTGGGGCGTCGACTGCTCCAGCGTGATCGTCTTGATCTCCCCGAACTCCGTGTCCTCGACGATGTAGACCCCCGTCTGCTCAACCTCTTGGCCGTCCGTGTCCGTGGTCAGCACCGTGAACGGCGAGTCCTCGAAGGTGGCGGTGATCGAGTCGACGGCCGCGAGCTCGACCAACAGGGGCGCGACGTTCTTGCCCTCGGAGAGCCAGGTCCCCACGATGGTCACGTCCTCACCCGCCGTGGTTTCGGTCTCGGCGTCGGTCTCTGCCGGGTCACCCGTGGAGTCCGCTGCAGTACCGCTGTCGGCCATCGTCGTGCCGGCGGGGTCGTCGGTCGTCGCACCGGTGCCCGGTGTGCTCGACGTCCCTCCGGTCTCGGCGTCGTCCGTCGTCGAGCTCGAGGGACCGCTGGTCGCGGTGTCGTCCTCGGTGTCGCTGGCGCGATCGGTCGTGGAGGTTCCAGAGCCGCTGCAGGCCGCAGCCGTCGCGCTCAAGAGGAGGGCAAGAATCGTTCGCTTCGTCATGGGCTCCCAGAAGTTGAAACCTGATTCATATTTCATTAAATATGAATCTCGGCAACCCCACGCCATGCGGCCCACGGGCCCAAACGGCGTTCAGCGGCCATCTCGGCGGAAAATCCGCGCCTGCGTGCCGTGTTGTATGTTCTCCGAATGCGGTTTGAACTTGGATGCCTGACCCGACGCGCTACGGCGCTCGTCTTGACCGGACTCGTCTCGCTTGTCCCCGGATGCGGTGATGACGGAGCCCCTGCCGGAGGCAGCACCGGGGGCTCGACGAGCTCGGCCGACACGACGATGAGCGGCACCACGACGCTCGCCGAGAGCTCGACCGGTTCGAGCACCTCCGTTGCGGACAGCAGCTCGACCGGCTTGGGCCCGGAGCCGGCTGCCGAGGAGTGGCCCAACATCGGCTGCGATCCCTTGGTGCCGACCTACTGCTCGGCGCCGTTTCCCTCAAACGTCTACACCGTCGAGGACAAGGGCACGAGCACCGGCCGCCGCGTGATGTTGGCGCAGGAGCTACTCCCGGCTGATACCGCCGGCGTGAGTGCGGACCCGACGCCCTGGAACGAACTCGACGGGTTCTCGCCGGGCATCGCGATCAGCACGCACTTCCCCGACGTCACCCAAGACTCACTCACGGCGAGCAACGTGGCGACCGCGGTCAGCATTCCACGCTCGCTCGAGGACGACTCGCCAACGGTCCTTCTCGACGTCACCACGGGTGAACGGGTGCCGCACTGGGTCGACCTCGACGCCACGGGGGACGACGACGCCCAGCGCCTATTCATGATTCGCCCGGCCATTCGCCTCAACGACGCGTCGCGCTACATCGTCGCGATTCGGGACCTGCAAGACGGCGAGGGCAACGCGATCGCAGCCACGGACGGCTTCGCCGCATTGCGCGACCGCAGCGACTCCGAAGACGCGACGATCAACGACCGTCGCCCCCTGTACGGCGACATCTTCATCCACACGACGGCTGCCGGTATCGACCGCGACAGCCTGCAACTCGCGTGGGACTTCACGACCTCCTCCCGCGAGAACAACACCGGGTGGATGGTCCACATGCGTGACGAGGCGTTCGAGCTGATCGGCAAGGATGGCCCCACCTACACGATCACCAGCGTCGACGACGAGTGGGACAAAGAGGGCCTCATCGCCCACCGCGTCTTCCTCGACCTGGAGGTACCGATGTACCTCGACCAGGTCGCGCCACTGTCGACCCTGCAGTTCGGCGACGATGGCATGCCCGAGCCCACCGGCACCGCGTTGTTCGAGGTCGAGATCCTCATTCCGACCTCGGCTGAGACGACCCCGGTTCGCCCGCTGCAATACGGCCACGGCTTGCTGGGGAGCAAGTCCCAGATCGAAAGCGGCCACTTCCGCGAGTTCATCAACGACTACGGCTACGCGCTGTTCGGCGTCACGTTCATCGGATTCTCCGAGGATGACGAGCTGTTCATCGGCGCCATGCTGGGCAACGGGTCGTTCGACCAGTTCAAGCAGGTCATCGATCGCCAGCAGCAAGGCATGGTCAACTCGCTGGTCGCGATGCGGATGATGCTCACCACGTTCGCGCAGGACGAGACTTACGGGGCGCTGATCGACAACAGCGCCGGCCACTACCTCGGCATCAGCCAGGGCGGAATCTACGGCCCCACATACATGGCGCTGTCGACCGACATCGAACGCGGCACCTTCGGTGTGCCCGGCATGCCCTACAACGTGTTGCTCAGCCGCAGCGTCGACTTCGACATTTTCTTCGACATCATGCGGGCCAGCTACCCCGACTCGCGCGACCACATGATGCTGCTCAACTACGCACAGATGCTGTGGGACCGGATCGAGCCCACCGGCTATGCGCCATACCTGCTCGGCGACACCTTCCCGGGCACCGAGCCCAAAGAGGTGCTGATCCGGGCGGCCGTCGGTGACCACCAGGTGACCAACTTCGGCGCGCACATCATGTCGCGCTCGCTGGGCATCCCGCATCTCGATACCGGGATCCGCGAGATCTGGGGCCTCGACTCCGAGGCGGGACCCATCGCCGGGTCCGCGTACGTCGAGTACGAGTTCGGTCTTCCTGCCGACCCCGTGGTCAACACACCGCAACGCGCCTGCGAAGACCCCCACGGGGAGGTACGCCGGCTCGATGAGGCGCGGCAGCAGATGGATACGTTCTTCCGGACAGGCTCGATCGAGAACACCTGCACTGGCGGAACCTGCTCGTTCCCCGAGCTGAGCGGCTGCAAATAGGGCGCTGCGACGGTCCGTGACGCGTCCCGAGTCTTTTCTCGGGGCGCATGTCACCCTTTCGGGCACGCCCCCGTAGGAGACGCCGACATGACTGCACGACTCCCCTTGTGTGCCCTCCTCGCCGCGCTCTCCTTCGGCTGCGCCACGTCCAACGACACCGCCCAAGAGCCCCGCGCGGCCGAAGCGCCCTCCAACCCGGGCGAAGCTGAAGCTCGCGCCGTGCTTCTCGAAGGTGACCTCGACCCGAGCACCATCCACGCCCTGGCCAAGCACCTCGAAGGACTGGCGGAGATTCACTCGGTCGAGATCGCCATCGAGCAGACCGGCGACGGCCCGACCCGGGCCCGACTGACCCTCGGCGGGTTCGACATGCCCAACGCTGAAGAGCTCGAGGCTGCGGTCGCCGAGTTCGAGGGGCTCGCCGACACGTCAGTCTCCATCGAGGACGCTCCCGTCCCTCAGGGTCCCGTCGACGCGGACGGCATCGCGATTGCGGCCGACAAAGACAAGACCCCCCAGGAGGTCAAAGCCGAGGTCATCGAAAAACTCCGGGCTGACGGTGTCGAAGGGGACATCCACGTGGACGTGATCGACGAAGACGGCGAGCGCCGGGTCGAGGTCCGCGTCGAGCAGCACAAGGCGCAGTCCGAGTAGCTCGATGGCCATCGGCCACCTTCAGCGGTTTCGCCTCGCCCGATGGGTGCGGCGAGCCCAGCGTGGAGACAAAAAGGCGTTCTCCGCCTTGTTCCACGCACTGCATCCCGTGGTCTACGGCTACCTGGCCGCGCGCGTTCGTGTGCGAGCCGACGCTGAGGACCTCACCGCGGACACACTGCATCGGTTCGTCGATCGCATCGGTCGTTACGACGCGTCCAAGGGCGGGGTCCGCGGG
>CAJXVA010000698.1 GCA_913061055.1 uncultured Pseudomonadota bacterium | reverse complement strand
CGTCCACGACGTAGGCGGTGTTCGAGGACGGCCCGCGAATGATGCGGACCGGATAGACCATCACGGTGTTCCCCACGATGGCCGGCTCGGAGATCGGGATGTATCCCGCAGTCGCAGCGAAGGTCGTCGCGTAGTTCCGGGGGATCCGGGCGCGGTCGAACTGCCGGAACTCGGTCGGGTACCGGGTGGTGTACAGCTGACCGTTGGCGTCGGTGACATCGACGTTGGAGGACAGCGCCAACAGGTCCGTCAGGTCGATGACCAGCGAGATGCTGGGGGTGGAGAAGCGGATCGCCGAAACCGGCTCCCCCTCGTACTCCATCTGGTGGAACAGCGTCGTCTCGCCCTCGGAGCGGCGGGCCACGATGCGACAGGGGTTCGGGTCCTGCGGCGAAGCCTCGTCGGGGTTGGGGCAGTCTGGGATGCCCACCACGGGATCGTTGAAGACCGATGCTTGATCGGAACCCAACCGCAGCCTCGAGGTGAGCAGGGCGCTCTCGGCCTCGTTCTCGCGGCACTCGCCGGTGACCGGGTCGATGACCACGCGGGTGCTGATGAAGCCCGGGGCGGGGTCGCCGATGACCGTGAAGCTGTCCCGGGTCCGGACGACGTAGTCGACCAGCTCCGCGAAGCAACGGGGCCCCGGCAGAAGCGCCTGGGTGCATTCGCGCTGGCCGGGCTCGCAGGGGCGCTGGCACTGCTGGCCAACGCACAGCGCGCCCTCCCCGTAGTGCCCGCAGTCGGTGTCGACGTCGCACTCGTAACACTCCGGGTCACCGAGCGGACACGGGCCGCGACAGAAGCCATCGGAGGCGCAAAGGAATTCTCCGTCCGCGTTGAGTTCCGAGCACTGGGCATCGCTACTGCAACCCTGCCCATCGACGGGCTGGTTGACGGTGGCCGGGTCGTTGGGGAGATCGCAAGTGTAGCGGTCCACGACCTCCTGCAGCCCCACGACCTCGAGTTCCGCGTCCTCCTCGGGCGGCAGTCCCGTCTCGGGATCGACCGCGCGCAGGTGCGACTCGAGAGGACGGTCGAGGGCCTGGATGTGAAGCTCGTCTTGGAAGGCGCGCGTGACCAGGTACTCGCGGCGCGGCGTGCCGCAGGCGTCGTTGATGAACGGCGCGCAGACCTGGCGCAGCACCTCAAACTCCTCCTCGTAGGCCTGGGCGGAGACGCAGATGCCCGAGGCGCTGCTCGGTGCCGTCGGCTCCCGAAGACAGCGCTGACCCAAGCCGCAGTCGTCGTCCTCGCTACAGCCGAGAATGACCAGCTTGTCGCCCGCGAGGACGCCGTTGTCGCAGAACGACGCGGACTCGTCGACGAGGCGTGATCCCTCCGTCGCGCTGCCATCGGCCAAGATGCAGGTGCCGTTTTCCCAACCCGGGGAGTCGCACTCGAACCGGCCGGTGGCGCTGCGGGTTCCGGGGATCGTGCCCTCCCAGGTCAGCGACCAACGCACCGGCGCCCACTGCTGGTAGTCGCGAGCGACCGCCCGGACCGCTTCATTGGCGTACACGGCATCGCCTTCGAACAAACCGAGGCCATCGGCGTTGCTCGGGTTGCCGAGGCTCTCCGCGCGAGCGATGCGCTCCTCGGTCACGGCGCCGTCCCCAGGAGGGATCGAGTACGCCAGATCGATGCGACGCAGCGTCGGGCTCAGGGCCTGAGTGGAGTTCACGTCGCCGACGAGCGCCCGCTCCGGCTCCTCATCCTCGACCGCCGGAAGCGCGGTGCTACCGACGCCGATGTTGGTGGGATCCTCGAGAGGCCACAAACTGTGCGGCGGAATCGAGAGGTCCATCACCGCCGTGTTGATGTCGGTGTTGTCGACCGGGTTCTGAAGTTGGTTGAAGACCGACATGACGATCCGGCCGAAACTGGTGGTGCCGACCCCGACGATCCCCGGAACCTCGAACGGCGTGCCCGCGTTCCCGTTGCCGGCGGCGACGCGAAAGAATGTCCAGTCGGTGAACCCCGCCCCGCCACTGACCCGAATACCCGGTCCGGCCGCGAAGGGACGACGATCCGGGGCGAGGCCCTGCCCGCCCGCAGTGGGCGCGATCGGGTTGCACGAAGGGAACGGCGGAGAGGTCGTCGTCGGGTCGACCTGCGTGTCGCACTCCACCCCGAGGGTATCGTCTTCGAAATCCCGGTCCACGACGTGGGTCGCCCCGTCGCCACCGATGACGTAGAGGAACTGGTGATCACCATCGACCATCGGCGCGGGCGGGGCGGCGCGGACCTTGACGATGCCTTGGGGGTCTTCCAGCGGCAGCGTGAGCGCCTCGTCTCTCCAGGTGCCGACAGTGCTGCCGCCTTCGAAGGCGAACGGGAGCTCCACCAGCATGTCGCTCCCCGAACCGCCGACGAACAACGAGGCGTAGTCCAGGTTGGCGTCCGCCCCGAGATCCGTCTCGGGGTCGTACTGCTCGGGCCGCACGAGCTCGACCGCGTTGGGGAAGAAGCCGTCCAGCCCGGAGGCGGGCCGACAATCGGCAGGATCGTCTTCGGCACCCGAACACGTCGCCGGTGCGCCGTCGGGGAACTGGATCGGGCAGTCGACTGGACAATCCGGCGCGGTCCCGCCGTCGACGACCTCGACCGAGCCATCCGCCTGGGCGACGAACTGGCGGCTCTGAAGCAGCCGTCCGGTGCTCAGCTCGACTTCGGCGAGGAGCTGGCAGGTCGGAAACGTGACCCAGGCGCTGCCTTGGGCGTCGTCCTGGCATTGGCTGTCATCGAAGTCGCCCGCCCCGCCTACCGGCTCGGGCGAGCTGGAGACCGCGGTGCTGAGGTCGCGCGGGGCGGTGACGAGGGCGCCGGGCCGTGCGCCCAGGGGAAGGCCGTCCGAGCGCAGCGGGATGAGCTTGGAGACCAACGAGCTGGGCGCGACCTGGTCGGCCGCTTCGGCCTGAAGTGCGATCGCGGCGAGGCCCAGCCCATCGAGCAGCGTCAAGTCGCAGCTTCCGGCGTTGGCCGTGATGACCCGACATCCCAGCGTCGTAGACTCGATCTCCGAGGGCAGCTGCCCGACCGGGATGAGCTGGTAGCCCGGCGCGTCCTTGTCGACGTCGACCACGGCGGCGGTCGCATCGCATCGGCGGAACACGGCAACCTCATTGCGTTCGCTGTTGGCGACGTACCCGATCAGCTGAGCACCCTCCTCCGAGCAATTCGGACGCTGGTCGTTCTCGCAATCGCCAACGCCCAACGGCGACAGCGTGCCGTCTTTCACGCGAACACAGGTGAGCGTGACGTCGAGCGGACGGTCGAGGACCCGGTTGGGCACCTGGACGCGGGTCTGCTGCTGACAACCGGCGGCGAGCAACACCGGCGCGAGCAGGGCCAGGCTGAGCGCCCAGCGAGCTGCAACAACGGGACGAGACGAGACAGCGCGTGTGCGAATGGAATTCATCGGCTGAACGGCTCCTGCAGGCCAATGCGGGCGACTTCTTTGAAACGCGTCGGGCGGCTGAGACCCACGTCGATCACGCTGACCGACCCTTCCAGCAGGTTGGCGACGTAGAGCATGCCGCGAGCCTCGTCGAGAACGACGTCGTGCGGGCCCGTCCCGGTGATGATCGTGTCGACCACCTGCTCGGCCCGGAGGTCGACCACGTAGACGTAGGCAGCCTGGAAACACGCCACGAACGCGAGCCCCTCTTCTTCCCAAACCTGGAACCGCGAGGGCTGGTCGCAGACCTCGATCGGGCGCCCGGCGGGAATGTCGACCGGCTCGCCGTTTTCGATCGACGTATCGAGCCGCAGAAGCGCCCCGGGGTTGGTCTGCAACACGAACAGCTCGTCGCCGCACGCGTCACCGAACTGAACGTCTCCGAGCGCCTCGGCGGTTGTCGCGGCGAGCGGGTCGACCCCGCCGACCGGGAACCGGACGATGTTGCGGACCTGAGGCTCGCACACCAGGGCGCATTCGTTGCCGACCTCGTCTGGGCTGGCGCAGTACGGGCCGAGGTAGTTGCCTTGGGCGTCCTCGCAGCCGTCGCGCTCGGTGGCCCCTTCGGGCAGGTCGTCCTCTTCGATGCCCGAGGCGGTGAAGCTGGTGGCAAGCAGCTGGAAGCGCAGCGAGCTGTAGACCAGCGGCCGGGTGCATTCCTGCGTCACCGAAGGCGTATTGAATCCGGGCGTCTCGTCTTGCGCATCGCCGCAGGCGCCGCACGGACGGGTCGCGAGGCCGAAGCCCCCACTGAAGACGGTGCCGACCGTGGGGTTGTAGACGTTGGTGATGTCGACGATCGCCGGACGCCCATCACCACCGCGGAGGCCATCGAGGTCGATGACCGAGACCGAAGGCCCACCGCTGTGGGCGACGAACGCATACCGATAGTCGTCGCCTTCACTGACGTGGATGTTGAACGGCTCGCGCGGGAGTTCTTGGAGGCTTCCGTCGTTGCGGAGGTTCTGCAGACGGAAGTCGTCCCCACACCGGGCCTCGTCCAGCGCCTCGCCGTCGCCCCGTCCCTGGCCGCAATCGAGGTCGGGTGCCTCGGGCCACGGCTCCTTGACGTCGATGTAGGTGATGCTCGGATCGCCCCGCACCGGGACCCACAAACGCGGCGGCCCGTCGGGCTCGACCGAGGCGGCGATGTGCGTCGAGAAGTCACCGAGCCGAACCCCGTCGACCACAAACGGCTCCTCGTCGCACTC
>CAJXVA010000697.1 GCA_913061055.1 uncultured Pseudomonadota bacterium | reverse complement strand
TGCTTGCGCAGCGCCCACTTCTGCTCATCGCTGAGGTTCTGAAACTGGATCCCCATGTCGCGATTCGACGAGCGCACCACGATTCCGGTCAGGGGGAGGTTGGCCGACTTGCGCGGGAACGACAGCACCAGCGCGACGTCCGTCCCCGGCGCCTCCCAACCTCGGCCCGCAAAACGACAACCGCCCATGCTCAGGTCGGCCATGGGCACGCAGAGCACGACCTCGTGGCCGATGACGTCCGCCGTCGCGGGGATCGGAAACCGGGGGTGCAGTCGAGCGTCGGCGCTCACCGGGGGATCATAACGGACCTGGAGGCACGTGAGCATTCAACGAGTGTCCAGGTGTCGGTGCCGGATGGCCGGCCTGACGGGTCGTCAGCGAACGCGGGGGCGGATTGCCAAAATGACAATCCGTTTTTCAGCCGCTGCCGGTAACCCTTTGGATCTTTCAGGATTTTGCGTACGCTCCCGCCGGCCGGGGCATTGCATTGATGTTACGGCAGCACTTCGCCATGAATCGTCTTCGCTCGATGCTGTTCGCCTGTGGACTCGGGCTCGTCGCTGTTTCAGCGCCGGGCTGCAAAGACGCGCCGACGATTCCGGGGACTGAGATCCCGGACACGGACGAGAACCGCGAGATTTTGCGGGTGATCGAGCGCTACCGGACCGCGTTCGTTCGTCGCGACGCCGCCGGTGTGCTCGCAACCGCCCACCCGACCTACTACGACACCGCGGGCACCGACGACCCCGGCGACGACGTCGAGTACGAACTGCTCGGTCCGATCCTCCGCGAGCGCCTCTCCCAGGTCGAGTCGATTCGGTTCACGGTCGACTACCTCGAGGTCAACATCGTCGATGACCGTGCGGTGGTGAAGGCTTGGATCGATGCGAGCTTCCGCCTGTCGCCGATCGTCGATGGCGACAGCGGCATGACCCGCGTCGAGAGCCAGCACGCCCGCAAGCAAGACCACGCGATGTTCGAGTTGCTGCGCGACGGCAACAGCTGGCGAATCACCCGCGGTTTGTAGGGCGATTCGGCTCAGGGTCGGTAGTCGCGGAAGAACGCGATGCGGCCACGCCAGTCCTCGTAGCGCAACCGGTGGCCGTTGCCGATGCCCGGCTCGGCTTCGAGGGTGTCCAGCAGCGCGGACGCTCGGTCGTACTGGCGCCCTTGCACGAGTGCGCTCATCAGCTCGTACCGGGTGGCGCGGCGAAACTCATCGCTCGGAAGATCTGCGGCGCGTTGCAGGGCGGCCTCGAGGAAGGGCACGGCGGCGGCGGCTCGCTGCACGTTGAGCAGCTGCCGGGCCACGAGGTAGCTACCCAGCGCTTCGTGACCGGAGAGTTCGCGGATCCGGTGGGCGCCGGCGAGGCGTCCGAGGCTCTGCGTGAAGCGGTCGCCTTCGATGTCGAACAGCGCGAGGTAGTCGGTGAGGACCTCGGCCAGCGCGGGGTCGAGCGTGGCCTCGCGCTTGAGCTGCAGCATTCGCGTGTGTCCCTCGTCGTCGGGCAGCGCGAGGCCGGCATCGTAGGCGGTCCGAGCGGCGTCCAGGTCGCCGGCGAACATGTGCACGTCACCACGGAGCTCATGCATGCGGCTGAGGACGCTGACGGTGAGCTTGGGCATCTGCTCCAAGCTCTCGAGCGCTGCGAGGGCCGCCTCGGGGTCTCGATCGTCCATGTGTCCGCGCGCGAGGCCGAGGCGGTGCACAGGCTGCAGGGGCTCGAGTCTGCACAGCTCCTCATGGAGCTCGATGGCGTCCTCGAACTCGGCGCGTCCGGTGGCCCGACCGAGCTCGGCCCGGACCTCGGCGACGGTGTGGGCGCAGGGCCGCTCGAACAGGCTGCCCCGCTTGAACCGTTGGGCCTGCGCTTCCACATCTTCGGGACGGATCCCATTGCGCTGCTCGAGGAACTCGATCCACTCGACCTCCAGCGCTTCGAGCGAGGTGCCATACGCCGCCTGGGCATCGCCGGCCGTCCCGTAGAACGTGCCCATCTTCTCGAAGCCTCGGGTGTCGATCAGCCACAGCACGAACGACCCCGCGGTCATGTACGCGACCCGCGAGCTGTGGCTGAGAAAACCCGGCCCCATGATCGAAGCCAGCTTGGGCCGGCGCTCCAGCGCCCCGAGGACCTCGACTTGGTCGTGCAGGTCGAGTCGGTCCGAGGGACGGGGGGCCAGGCCGGTCGCAAAGCCTTCGATGAGTCCGATGTTGAGGCGGAATCCGTCGCGAGAGACGCCGAAGATGTCGTCGCCCACGGTGTTACCGAAGATGTGGGCGAGTTCGTGGTGCAGGACCGGGTGGGGGAACTCGCGGTGGTCGAGATAGATCTGCTGGCGCCAGGGCGCGGCCACTTGAACGGTGCCGGCACCCATCGCGGCCCGCTTCTGGTTGCGGTCGCGGAAGTTGAAGCTGTGGACCTTGCCGGCCGGCTCCAGGCCACCCATTCGTTTCTTCAAGCGGTCGTAGGCATACTCGTGCTCGGCGGCGATGAGTTCGATCGTGCGGTCGTCCGCCGTACGCGGGGCGTAGTCGATGATGAAGTGCTCGGTCTCCATGCGCTGCGGGAGGACCTCGCGCAGGCTCTCGTCGTCGGCGGTGAATCCGAGCGTCGCTCCGTTCCAGCCGATGACGATGGTCGCCAGCGCTGTCGCGAAGGCGACGACAGCCAGCACCCCACGCCGACCCTCGCGCAGTCCGCCCAGGGGTTGTGCGCGGCGGCGTAGGGCTGCGTCACAGATGAGGCCTAGCAGCATGGCCGCGGCCGCGCCGGCCAGCAGGTTGTATCCGCGGTAGCGCAGGTACCGATCTCCGACCGCGACGCTCTCGTCGTAGACGGACCCAGAGAAGTAGCCAAAAAACGGATCGTAGGCGTAGACGACGGGGTCGCCGTACAGGCGACGGAGTCCAATGACGATGCACAGCGCCATCGGAACAAACGCAAGCCACAGGGCGCGTCCGCGACGCTCGGTGAACGTGGCCGCGATGACGCCGCAGACCCCCCCGAGCAACGACGACAGGGCAGGGCCCATGCCGTAGAACACCAGGCCGCCCAGCGGATCGCAGCCGCGTTGCCACAGGCCTCCGAGCAGCGTCATGGCGATGGCGATCCCGTGCAGCGAGCTCAGCTCGCGCAGCACGGCGGAGCCCAATGACCACCACGAGGCCTCGGGCGTTCCGGCGAGGCGTCGCATCGCATCGACGCCGACGGCCATCCCCAGCAAGGAGAAGATCGGCGAGAGCACGAAGGCATGCTCGTAGCCTAGAGACCCGACCAGCGGCAGGGTGTTGAGAGCCGCAACTAGGACGAGGACGATGAGGCGTCGCCGCCACAAGGGGCGCGCGAGCGCGGCGAGAGCAGGACGCACGGCGCAGAGCATAGCGCGGGTCGCAGGGGCCGCGGTCGCGGTAGCATGCGGCGCGATGACCTACCGCGCCCACTTCCGCTGCGTGTCCGGTTGCTCAGGCCAGTGGCCGCTCACCGACGTGATCTACCGCTGCCCGTCGTGCCAGGGCCTTCTCGAGGTCGAGCATGACCTCAGCGCGTTGAAGGCTCGTTCGGCCGCCGGCTGGATGAAGGTGTTCTCCGACCGCTACCTCCGGACGCAGTGGCCCTACGGGAGCGGGGTGTGGGGCAAGAAGGAGTTGGTGCAGCCGCACGTCGCCGACGAGAATGTCGTCTCGCTGTTCGAGGGCGGCACCAACCTGTTCTGGGCCGAACGGTATGGGGCGCAGCTCGGCTTGCAGGACCTGTGGATCAAGCAGTGCGGCACCAGCCACACCGGCTCGTTCAAGGACTTGGGGATGACGGTCCTGGTCTCGAGCGTCAAGCAGATGATCGCCGAGGGCAAGCCGGTGAGGGCGGTGGCTTGCGCGTCCACAGGGGACACGTCGGCCGCGCTGGCTGCCTATGGTGCGGCGGCGGGAATTCCGGTCGTGGTGCTGTTGCCTCGCGCCAAGATCAGCGCCGCCCAGCTGGTGCAGCCGATGGCCAACGGCGCACTGGTGTGCAGCCTCGACACCGACTTCGACGGGTGCATGAAGGTCGTGCAGGCGCTGACCGAAGACTCCAGCATCTATCTGGCCAACTCGATGAACAGCCTTCGCATCGAGGGCCAGAAGACGATCTCGTTCGAGATGGTGCAGCAGTTCGACTGGGAGGTGCCCGACTGGGTGTTGGTACCCGGCGGCAACCTCGGGAACGTCAGCGCGATCGCCAAAGGCTTCCTCGAGATGCAGGCGTTGGGGTTGGTCTCCAAGCTGCCGCGACTGGTCTGCTGTCAGGCGCAGCAGGCCAATCCGCTGTACCAGGCCTACCAACGCGCGCAGGCGGCGGGACGGGCGTTGGCCGAGGACGACTTCGAGGCCGTGACGGCGGGCAAGACGCTCGCGTCCGCGATTCAGATCGGCAACCCGGTCAGCCTTCCCAAGGCGGTGCGGGCGTTGGCGGCGATGGACGGCGTCGTCGAGCAGGCCTCGGAGGCCGAGTTGTCCGAGGCGACCGCGCGCGCCGATCGGACTGTGATGTTCAACTGCCCACACACCGGCGTCGCACTCGCGTGCCTGGAGAAGCTTGTCGCGCGCGGCGCCATCGGGCGCGATGACCGCGTCATCGTGGTCTCCACCGCCCACGGGCTGAAGTTCTCGGAGTTCAAGACGCGCTACCACGAGGATGCGC
>CAJXVA010000696.1 GCA_913061055.1 uncultured Pseudomonadota bacterium | reverse complement strand
CGCTCGTCGGCAGCGTCAGATGTGTATAAGAGACAGCCCCAACCCCCCTCGCGTCCCCCAAGTTCCGCCATGCCGACCGCCGGCGCGTTGGCCGGCGGAGGATTCGAGTTCCAAGACGCCGAGCCGGAGGTGCTGATCAGCCGCGTGTTCGAGGCGGTTTGGCGCCGCGTGTCCTCTGCGGTGCTCGCCGGGGAGGCCGGCGTTCGAACCAAGGTCGGCGGCATGCTCACCGCTGCGCTTCAAGCCGCCTCGGCCGTGCGGAGTCTGGGCGACGTCCAAGGGCTTCACGCCCGCATGCTCGCCGAGATGGTTGGCGACGGACCGATCTCCGGCCTGCTCGAGGGACAACCCGAGGAGGTGGTCTTCATCGCCTCGACGCGCGCCAGAGTCAATCGCGGGGGGCATGTCTCCGAAGGTCAGAGCCCGTTTACGTGCGCACAAGGTCTCAACGCTTGGGTGCGCCGGGCGACGGGAGTCACGCTGTCTTCCTCCACCGTCGCAGCGCGCGGGGTGTTCGGCCAGTACGCGGTGCACGCTGCCTACGAGCCGAGCGGAAGCATCGTCTCCCTTCGAAAGCGGGTTCCTGCGGGCTCGGCGACGACCGAGGCGTTGGCACGGGTCGGGGTGGCATCGCCGGGAATGCTGGCACTGCTCTCCGCGAGCGTCGCCTCCCGGATGAGCCTGCTTATCTGCGTGGGTCCGGGTGCACGCTCGACGTGGCTGATGGCTTCGCTGCTCGGCGGCGGTGCTCCCCACGAACTCCAGGTCGCGTTGCTCAGCCCCGGCTCCGATGTGACGCCGTTTCCCTCGACCGCCGTCGTCATGACTCGTGTCGGTCGCCCGGGTCACTCGCTCGATGCCGCACTCAGCCTGGGACCCGATCGCATCGCCGTGGAGGACGTGGAAGCCGGCGAGGCCGGTGCCGTCATGGGCATGGTGTCTCGGTCCTGCAGTCAGCTCATCGGCATACGGGCGTCGAACAGCGGTGCCGGGGTTCATCAGCTCCGCTCGATGTTGGCGGAGACCGCAGACCCTGCGTACGTCGGAGCTCTGACGATGCGCTCGGTGTCCCTTGCGGTCACGCTCCAGCATTTCTCCGACGGCGTCGACCGGATCACGCAGATCTCGGAGCCAACGCTCGATGATTCGGGGCGTCTTGGGGTCCAGGATGTGTTCACGTTGGTCCCGGGTAGCCGCACCTGGCAGTTCACCGGAGCGCGGCCGCGGTGCTACGAAGACATCGTCCAGCGCGGCTTTCCCCTCGACCCCTCCATCTTCGCCTGAGACCTCCTCATGGGCGCACGCACTCATCATTTTGTCGGTCTCGTTTCTCTAGGCTTCCTCGCCGCCGCGATGGGCGGCTGCAAAGACGACGAACCAACGTGCAAACCCGACAGCGTCGAGTGGGGCATCTCGCTCGTCATTGGGGCCAGCGACCGCGTCAACCCCAACGAAGAGGGGGAATCGCTGCCGACGATGGTCCGCGTCTATCAGCTCCGCGGGGAGCTGGCTGCAGAGGACGTCGATTCGACCCAGCTGTGGGCCTCGGAGAAGGCTGAAGATCTCGGAGAGGACTTCTTGTCGGTCGACGAGCTGATCCTCGCGCCCGAGGCCGACGACAACCGCACCATCGCGCTCAAGGAAGACGCGACGCACCTGATGGCGGCTGGCTTGTTTCGCGACAGTGTCGGGACCAGCTGGTACACGCTCTACGAGATCCCGCGGCGACATCCGGAGAACGTCTGCGCTCGCGACCCGGTGGGGAAGAACATCCCCGATCCGTGCTTCTTCGTGTATCTGGACCGCAGCGAGGTCAGCGGCGGGGAGACGCCGCCGTCCGGATTCGAGGCGGAGGGGGCCACGTGCGCACCGCTGGGTCCGCCACCCAAACCCGAGCCCAAGCGGCGGAAGCTTCGCGATCGCAAGAAGCTCGACGAGGACCTCGACGATCCCCTGCGGACCAAGGAGATCGACGAGAAGAAACCCAAGAAGCCTGGGCTCCCCAGCGGGCCCGAGACGCCGTCACGACCGAGTGCGCCGTCGAAGGGGGACCTCCCCAGTGCACCGAAGCGCCCGGACCTAACCCCGTGATCCGGAGACGAGCTTGAGGCACGTTCGCATCACCGTCCGGTCGATCTCCACCGGCGACACGACCGACTATCAGTTCTCGAACTCCCCGGTTCGGATCGGCCGCAACCGACTCAACGACCTCGCGCTGCCGTACCCGTTCGTGTCGGGTTGGCACGCCGTCATTCGGTTTGACGACGCCAAGGCGCGATTCTTTGATCTCGGTTCGACCAACGGATCTCTGTACGAAGGCCTGAGGGTGGAGGTGGGGCAGTCGGTACCGATCGAGCCTCAGGCGACCGTGGTCCTCGGAGACCTCGAGCTGCTGATGTCTCACGGCGCGACCACGATCGTTCCGAGTCACGCGCCCTCGGGAGGAACCCAGCCCAGCGGTGTTCCCGTGCAGGCGCAAGGGGGGTGGATGCAAGCGCCGGACACCTCGGAGTCTGCGGCCGCCGGGGAGATCGATCCCAACGCGGCGGCCGATCCCGAAGCGCGCCCCGCACTCAACGCCCATCAGACCGCACACGTGCCGATGCGTCAGATTCATGGCGCGCTGGCAGCCCTGCGTCCGCACCATGAGTCGGTCCAAAACGCCCGGGTCCAGTTCGAGCAGGAGCTCCGCAGCCAGCTCGCCGCGCTTCCCAACTATGCCCGTGAGCAGGCGGAGGAGTTCATCCGGCGGGAGTTCGTGCGCTCGTCTCCCTCGGACGGGTTCGAGTCTGCATCCTCGCCGTTCACCGGTGGCTACGGATCGGTGACCGAGTTCGCCGAGCAGATCCTCCCCGAGGTGCCGCCTCCGACGACCGAACGCGAGATGCAGCAGTTCCTGCATCGGGTCCGCGACGTCCTTGAGATCTGCGCCAAAGGGTTGGTCGAGCTCCAACGTGGCCAGGAGCAGTTCGGTCGAGAGATGGGGGTGAAGGCGATCAAGGAGTTCACCCCGCTGCACGTCGCGCAGACCTCCAGCGAGATGCTTGGACACCTTCTGGACTTTCGGCACTCCGGACCGGAGCGTGTTGCCCAGCTCTCGGGGTTGTTCGCCGACACGATGATCCACCAAGTGGCCCTGCTCAACGGCGTCGCCGAGGGTGGACGTGCCCTGTTGGCACGGCTCGACCCCGATGAAATCGAGCGCACCGTTCGAGGGTGGGGCAATCAGACATCCAAGAAGTGGGAACAGTTTGTGACCCTGTACCGAAGCGTCATGGCGGATGACCGCGTGATGACCGAGATGCTGTTTGGTCCGGAGTTCGCCAAGGCCTACGCCGAGGTCGGGGGCGAGCAGTCCCTACCGGCACAGTCTCCTTCAGCCCCCTCAGCCCCCGCAGCCGATGATCCACCGCAAGAACCCCACGCCTAAGCAGGCTTCGATCGTTCGATCCCTCTCGTTGGTACTCGGTGCCGCGGTGGGGTTGGGCGCGGCGGTGTCGGCGGGCTGCAAGCCCAAGCCGACGCGGGTTCCGGCCCTGTGCTCGTTCGATGGCCTCAGCGAAGAGGAGCGCGAGGGGCAGGCGCTTGCGCCCATCACGTGGCTGACACTCACCTCGCCGTCTGTCGATCGCCAGGCCATGCAGCGAAACGGTCCGATGATGAACGCGTGCGGCCAGGTCATCCCGCCGGTCTTCTCCGAGGGCTTTGACTGTCCGGGGTTCGAGCCCGCCGGGGAACTCATTTCGACCGATCTCGTCGAAGAGACCGATCTGATCATGAACTCCGCTGGGGAGGACCGAACGGTGCTGTGGGCCGCCACCGATGAGCTGACCTCCGGTGAGGTCGAAGGCGCCGCCGCGCTCGCGCTTTGGACCGACAAGTCGGTCGAAGTGCATGCCGTCGGCCTGTTGCGTGGCTACCGGCATGGCGCCCGGGTGCGCCTCCACTCGATCGGAGCGACGCCGGTCCTGGTGCTGCAGAGCGACAAGTGTGACGCCGAGGGATCGTGTGTCGGCGTGTCGCAGGTGGTGCCGATCATCAACAAACGACTCGCCGAGCTCCCGGTGTGGGAAACGGAGCGCGGATGCATCGGGCGCGCCCAGTTCATCCTCGAAAAACGCGAAACCCGAGATCTCGCGAACGGGACGACCCGGAAGTTCGTCCTCACGCGTAGCCTCGAGTTGGACGAGGAAGGTGTGTTCGTGACCGATCTCGTTCGGATGGATGACTATCCGCAGAACCAACCCGATGCTGAGCCGACGCCGTATCGCAAGGTCTCGGCGCGTCGACCCCTGCTGATCGAGGGCGACCGGTTCTTGCTCGAAGACGAAGACCTGTGGGAGCGAGTGCTCCGCGACCACGGTCAGGTCGTCGGCACGTCGAACGACGGTTGAATCCTCGTTCTGGGGGGTTCCCTAGAACTTCACGCGCTGGGTCTGGCCGAAGCGGTCGCCCCCGGTGAACCGGGCGTGGGAGGAGACCGCTCGCGAGACGCAGCGACCCACCGAAGTGACGTTGTGCGGGGACTGGACCTTCACGTTGGTCGCCCGGCCATTGGACACGTCGAAGCCGACGTTGAACGCGGTGCCTGAGAGCGCTCCGTGCTCGGATCCGCAGGACGCAATGGCCTTCTTGGCCTTTCCGAACCCACGACGCACAGGGTCCCCCTTGGGCTTTCGCTTGGTG
>CAJXVA010000695.1 GCA_913061055.1 uncultured Pseudomonadota bacterium | reverse complement strand
CGGCTCGGCGCTCGAGCAACCCCACCACCGTTCCCCAGTCGGCCGCGGACTCGAGCGCCTGGACGCGCATCTCGAAGATCTGCGTCGAGCGCTTTCCGGTGGTCGCCAGCTGGAGGGCGGCGAGCTTGTCGGCGGCCTCGCCTGCGCGGCCTTGCGCGAGATCCATGCGCGCTTCGAGAATCCGCCAGCCTTGGTCCGAGGGGGATCGGGCCCGGCCTGCGGCGATCTTCTTGGCCAGACCCTGGAGGCCGATCGACTTGCGCAGGGCACCCCAGTGTCGGCTGTCGAAGGGGTTACGGCGCAGCTTGGCGAGCCGGGCGGAGACGAGCGCGGGATCGCTCGAGGACCGCTCCAGCGACCAGTCGTCTCCGGCGTGGGCCGGACTCGCAACGCTTCCGCCCAGCGCGAGAGCGAGAACGGGCGCGACGGCGCGGCGCGTGAGACTCATCAACATCAGCCTAGCAGGTGCTGAGGGTCGCGGTCGTTTCAGCCAGGGCCGCCCGCGCGGAGGGCTCCGGGGCGACCCCTCGGCAGCCCGCGGACTTGGCGCGGAGGCGACCAGAAACAGGTTGACGTAGTCTGGTGAGGACCTACGTTCGCACCTTCCCGAACGGGGACCTCAGAACATGCCGTTGTACGCGTATCGCTGCGAAAAATGTGGCCACGAAGAGGAGCACATCGAGCGCTTCTCCGACGATCCGATCTCCAAGTGCGAGGCCTGTAAAGGACCGACCAAGCGCATCATCACAGGCACGGCCTTCGCGCTCAAGGGTGGCGGCTGGTACGCGGACGGCTACGCCAGCACCGGCGGTGGAAGCTCCGATGGTGGTGGTGGCTCCGATGGTGGTGGCTCCTCATCGGGCAAGGCATCCGGGGAGTGATGGCTGAGCTGATCGACGGTCGCGCAATCTCCAAGGCTCTGCTGGCGGACGTCGCGAAGACGGTCGAGCAGCACAAGGCGCGAGGCGTTCAGCCCAAGCTGGCGGTCGTGCTCGTGGGTGACGACCCCGCCTCGGCGGTCTACGTGCGCAACAAAGGCAAGCGCGCAGCGGAGGCCGGCATTGAGACGGCCGACCATCGATTGGGCGCCGACACCACAACCGAAGGGTTGCTGGGGGTTGTCCGCGAGCTCAACGAAGACCCAAGCGTCGACGGCATCTTGGTGCAGTTGCCCTTGCCGCCGCAGATCGATGCCGACGCGGTTTTGCTGTCGATCGACCCGGCCAAGGATGTCGACGGGTTCCACCCGGAGAACCTCGGCCGGCTGATGATCGGTGAGCCTCGTTTCGTCGCCTGTACGCCGTTGGGCTGCATGAAGATGCTCGAGGCGACGGGCACGGAACTCAGCGGCGCCAAAGCCCTGGTGGTTGGGCGCTCGACGATCGTCGGCAAGCCGATGGCCCAACTGCTTCTGGCTGCCAACGCCACCGTGACGATGGCCCATTCACGGACTCGCGATCTCCCGGCCGCAGTGGCCGAGGCCGACGTCCTGGTGGCCGCCGTCGGGCGCCCACGCATGATTCAGGGCGCTTGGATCAAGCCTGGAGCGACCGTTATCGACGTGGGCATCAACCGCGGCGAGGACGGGAAACTGTGCGGGGATGTTGATTTCGCCACCGCCGTCGAGCGAGCCGGCGCGATCACGCCTGTGCCCGGTGGGGTGGGTCCCATGACGATCGCGTGCCTGATGCACAACGTCGCGTTGGCCGCGAGCCGGCGCTAGCCCACCACGGGCGATTCTCCGAAGCGCTCGGCGTAGACCTGCGAGAGTCCGCCGAGGACGACATCCTTGAGCACCCGGGGATCGACGGGGGTGTCGAGCAGCCGTGCGAGGGGAGAGAACATCGCGCGACGATCCGCCGCCTGCGAGCTGCACAGGACCACGCGGGGCGGTGGGCGGTCGAGGGTTTGAAGGGCCTTGAGAAACGCGAGCGTCTCCTCGGGTACAGGGTTGCCATCGACCACGACCAGGTCTGCGAGGCCCATGTCGTCGAGCAGTCCGACGGGGCTGTCGTACTCCGAGGTCTCGCAATGGACGAGCATCCGGATCTGCGAGGCGATCGCGGTGCGCAAGCTTTCGTGGCGGCCGATCACGAACACCCGCAGTGGTTCGAAGTCGGTGACCAGGCCATCGATCCGCATTCCCAGCGCGCTGTCGACATCGCGAAACGCCAGGCCCATTCCGGTGGGGCCATCGGGCTCGTCCTCGGTGCGAAGCCAACGAACGTCGGCATCGAGCCGGGTCGGCGTGTCGTGTCCCGGAACGAGCACCTCGAGCTGAAGGTGGGTCCCCGCTGGCAGCGGATCGGGGCAGGGGATGAAGACGCCACCCCGCGACAGGTTGGTGCAGTAGTTGACGAGCAAGTGCCCCGCGCTCCGGTACTGCAACTGGAGGACAACAGGCGCGCGTTCGGTTCCACGCCGACCGGCATCATCCACCATCACCTCGATGCTAGCAGCCTGGGGGGAAAGCCGACACAACGGCGGGGCCGTCTTTTTTCGCGCTGTCGCGTGGCCCGGATCCGCCCTCAGAGGGAGGCGTCGGCCAACAGCATCTTGAGCAAGCGGTCCAGCTCGTCGAGGGAGGCGTAGGGGATCTCGATCATCCCTTGGCCCTTCTTGCCCTTCGACTTGAGCGCGACGCGGGCACCCAGACGCCGGCGAAGGCGGGCCTCGAGCTCGCCCACGATGATTTTGCGCCGCGACTCCTCGTCGGATGGGGCTTGGGCGCTGTGCTCCGTGTTGTGCTTTCGCACCGCGGCCTCGGTCGCGCGCACGGACAAGTTCGCGCGCGTCACCTCGGTCGCCATCGCGTTCATCGCGTCCTCGTGCTCGAGGCCGAGCAGTGCCCGGGCGTGTCCCATGCTCAGCTTGCCCACCTGGACCATGCCCTGAACCCGCTCCGGCAGGCGCAGCAAGCGAATCGCATTGGCGACCGTGCTCCGATCCTTGCCCACCCGCGTGGCGAGTTCCTCTTGCGTGTATTCCCGCAGCTTGATCAGCTCGGCGTACGCCTGGGCTTCTTCGATCGGGTTGAGGTCGGCCCGCTGGATGTTCTCGACCAGCCCGAGCTCCAGGCGGTCCTCTTCGGGGATCGCACGGATGACGACGGGGATGTCGTGCAGACCTGCTTTCTGAGACGCCCGCCAGCGACGCTCGCCCGCGATGATGAGGTAGGTCTGCTCGCCGCCGGACTTGGTGTGGGGCGTGACGACGATCGGCTGAAGCAGGCCCTGGTTCTTGATGCTGACCGTGAGCTCGTCGAGCTTCGTGGGGTCGAAGTACCGGCGGGGCTGATCGGGGTTGGGCTCGAGCTGCTCGATCGGCAGGGTCTGAACGCCCACACGTGGCGCGTCGCTTCCGTCAGCCGAGGGTGCCGGCGAGGGGGGGGCGGGCTTGGCCTTGGCCTCGCCCTTGGGTTGCTTCGCTTGACCTGGGAGCAGTGCACCCAGGCCGCGGCCGAGCGCCGGTCGTTTCTTTGCCTTGCTCATTGAGCCGGGGCCTCCTGCGCTGGGCCTTCGCGTCGTGCGAGCACTTCGCGAGCCAGCTGGAGGTACGCCTGGGCGCCCTTGCTCTCGATGTCGTACAGCAGCGCGGGCTTGCCGTGGCTTGGGCTCTCGCTGAGCCGGATGTTCACCGGGATGCGTGTTTCGTACACGAGCCCCTCGAAGTGTGCCCCGACCTCTTCGACGACCTGGCGCGCCAAGTTGGTGCGGTTGTCGAACATGCAGAACACGATGCCTTCGACCACCAACTCGGGGTTGAACGCCTCGCGGACCGCCTCGATGGTGTTGTTCAGCGCGCCGAGCCCTTCGAGCGAAAAGTACTTCGCCTGCATCGGGATGATGACGCTGTTGGAGGCGACCAGCGCGTTGATCGTCAGCAGCCCCAAGGACGGCGGGCAGTCGAGCAGAATGTACTCGTACTCGCGGTACTCGTGGATCGACGCCATTGCGCGCTGCAGCACCGTCTCGCGCTGTTCCACCTCCACGAGCTCGACCTCGGCGCCTGCGAGATCCATCGAACTGGGGATCACATCGAGCATCGGAAGCTCGGTCGTTTGCACGACTTCGGCCGGCCCCGCGAGGCCCATCAAGAGGTCGTAGGTCCCTTGCTCGGCGACGCCCTTGGTGTAGCCCACGGAGCTACTGGCGTTGCCCTGCGGGTCCATGTCGATGAGCAGGACTCTGTGCTCTGCCGCGGCAATGGAAGCAGCGAGGTTGACCGCCGTAGTGGTCTTTCCCTCGCCCCCTTTTTGATTGCTGATCGCGATGACCGTCGGCGCCGGCACGGCCCGAAGTCCTACCACCGACACCGGGCCACGGGGGCCGACAAACAGCCTTCCCAAGAATGAGTGAGATTTTTGCCTACATGTGCGACCTGCCCGTACTCTCCAAACACCAACGCCTCTGGGGCGGAGGGAACCAGGAGAACGGGATCGATGAGCTACTTCCGAAGTACATTCAGCAGTTTTGCCGAGTTCCAACGCGAAGGCATGTACGGCGGCGACCGCCTCGGCAAGGAGGAACTCGAGCTCCTGCGCGCCCTCGAGCAAGACGACGACTTCTGCGACCCGGACCGGGCCCAGAAGTACAAGTCTCCTTGGGATTAGCGGTAGGGGGAGACTTCGCAGTCTCCCCCTACCCTGTCTCTTATACACATCTCCGAGCCCACGAGACCTCTCTAC
>CAJXVA010000694.1 GCA_913061055.1 uncultured Pseudomonadota bacterium | reverse complement strand
CGCCCGCCCCGCCGCCGAATCAAGCCCGCCGGCCTCGGCCTCTTGCAAGAGCACGGCATCGGGCCCCGCGTCCCACAGCAGAAACGACAGACGCGATGCCACCTCGTAGTCGGTGAGCGCAAACGAGTCGCCGGGGTCATGCGCGCCTTCGCCCAGCTCGATCCGGTACAGGAACGATGGCGAGGACAGCAGCGCGGCGACAACTCGCCGGATTCCCTCGTCGAAGCTCGACTCAGCCCCGGTTTCGAACAGCGCAAGGAAGGTCTCCCGCTCGGCATCGCTGAGCGCCCGTCGATACGCGCGAGGAGCCACATCCTCGATCCAACCTTCCGCACACCCAAGGTCCCCCTCGACGCTGCACGGGAGGGTCTGGGCCAGCCGAGCCACAACGTCGTCAGCCACCGCCTCCGCGTTGCGAAGTGCGGCGTCGGCGAGGAGCTGCGGCGTACCGCTTGCGTTGGCGGTGAACGGCCCGAGCTTCTGGTCTGCGGGCAGCTCCAGGGCGAGCGCATCGGCAAGCTCCCCAACGTGGAACAGATCGCGCAACACGTTGGCGTACTGAGTCCGGCTCAGGCGGAGCATCGACGACGGACCCAGCGAGAGGATCTCCGCCGCACACGCGTCGAGCTCTGGCTCCTCCTCGTCGGTGCCACCGGCCGTGCCGCCATCCTCCGGGTCTTCCGGCTCGGCCCCGGCAGGAAGCTCTGGCTCCCACAGCGCATCACCGGAGTACCCGTCGTAGCAGCCGCCCATCAGGAACCCCAACAGGAGGAGGGGCAGTCGTCGCTCGGCCATCACGCGGTCCATTGCGCGAGTCCGCCAGGTGTCCCACCGAATCCCGGGTTTTCCCCGGACTGGTTCGAAGCGTGACCTGCCGAACACGATTTTCAGCCGATCCCTTGCAATGGAGCACGAGCAGTGGCGTCCTGAGGGTGATGAACCAGGCGACCCCCGGCTCCGTGAACCCCTACGCCCCTCCGACCGCCGACGGCCAGCCCCTGCAAACCGCCACGATGGACTTCTATCGGGAGGGCGACGACCTGGTGGTTCGCAAGGAGTCCGCTCTCCCGGACATTTGCTTGCGAACCGGCGAGCCCACCGGCGGCCGCATGCGGACCAAGAAGCTGTCGTGGATTCCGCCGTGGACGGTCGTCGTGTTCGTGCTGATCCGGATCATCGGAATCATCTGCATGCTCGTGGCCCGAAAGACCGCGAACGTGACGTTCGCGCTCAGCGAGCAGGCCGAAGCCAAGCGGAAGCAGGGCCTGCAGATCGGGTTTGGCGTGGCAGGAGTCGGCCTGGTGCTGGTCATCGCGGGCGTCGCTTTGGAGAGCGATGGGGGTGTTGGGGCGGCCCTGGTCGGCGGCATCGCGCTGTTCGTGGGGCTCATCCTGGCCGCGGTCCTCCACCGCCCCTACCAGCTGCGAAAGATGGCGGGCGACTACGTCTACTTGCGGATCAAGCCGGTGGCGCTCGAAGCGTTCGAGGCGTATCGGGCCCAATCTCAGGTCGTCGCGGCGCCGGTGCCGAGCCAGAGCCCATTCGGCTGAGCCTCGCTTCCCGGATCGGGAATGGCCGCGATCGACGCTCGCGATACCCTGCCCCCATGCCGGCGACCCCGTTTGGACGCATGCTCCGCGAATGGCGGGGCCGGCGAGGCCTCTCTCAGCTGACCTTGGCCGCGCAGGCCGAGACTACGCCCCGACACCTTTCCTTCATCGAGACCGGCCGATCCCGTCCGGGGCGAGACTTGGTGCTCCGGCTCGCAGATGCGATGGAGATCCCGGTGCGGCATCGCAACGCATTGCTCGAAGCGGCGGGCCTCGGTCGCGCGTACGCGGAGCGCGACCTCGAAGAGCAGGACCTGCGGCCCTTTGTCGACGCGGTCGAGCTGGTCCTTCGCAACCACGACCCGTACCCAGGGTGTGCGATGGATGGATATGGACACGTTCGAAGAACCAACGCGGGCTTCGAACGGCTGTGGCCCGGCGCGCGATCGCTGACGCCCGAGCAGAACATCGATGCGTTCTTCGGCCCCGGACCCGCACGCGACATGCTCGAGAACTGGGCCGAGCTTGCCTGGCGCGACGTCGACATGCGCCGACGAGAGGCGATTCGCATCGGAGACGCTCGTCTCCACGCCTTGGCCGAACGCGCGGAGCAACACCTCACCGATGTCCCGCGGCCGAGCGCCCCCGACCTCACCGCGAGCCCCGTCGTGTGCCCGCGGTTTCGGTTCGGCGACCAGGTCGTGCGAACCTTCAGCACCGTGATGCGCTTCGAACACGCCAACGACGTGTCGCTGCACGAGCTGAAGGTGGAGCTCATCTTCCCGGCAGAACCCTCGGCCGCGGAGTTCTTTGCGATGCTGGCACAGACCCACTGACCCGCGCCGCGAGGCCTTCAGATTGCCAAAAACTGCGATACGCTGCCGCCGTGTCGCGTCTGCCGCATTTGACTACCCGGCTGCAGGGTTTCGGAACCACGATCTTCGCCGAGATGACCGCGCTGGCCAACGAGCACAACGCCGTCAACCTGGGCCAAGGATTCCCGGACTTCGAGGGGCCCGCCGAGATCAAGGATGCCGCAATCGCGGCGATGAACGCTGGGCACAACCAGTACTGCCCTGGGGCCGGCATCCCCTCCCTGCGCCAGGCGATCGCCGAACACCAAAAGCGTTTCTACGACCTGGACTACGACCCGGCCGGCGAGGTGACGGTCTTCACCGGCGCAACCGAAGCCATCGCCAGCAGCCTGCTCGCGCTGTGCGAGGCGGGGGATGAGGTCGTGCTGTTTGAGCCGTTCTACGATAGCTACCGAGCCGCGGTTGCGATGGCCGGCGCCTCCCCGCGGGTGATCCCGCTGCGCGACCCGGACTTCCGGTATGACCCGGAGTTGCTCGAGCTTTCGATCGGTCCCAAGACCCGGGTCCTGGTGCTCAACAGTCCGCACAATCCGACCGGCAAGGTGTTCTCTCGCGCCGAACTCGAGCACATCGCAGCCCTATGCATCAAACACGACGTCTTGGTGCTCAGCGACGAGGTCTACGAGCACCTCACGTTCGGCGTGGAGCACGTCCCGATCGCGACGCTTCCGGGGATGAGGGACCGAACGATCACGATTTCGTCCGCTGGAAAGACATTCTCTTTGACCGGCTGGAAGATCGGCTGGGCGTGTGCGGGCAAAGACGTGACCGCGGCCATTCGCACCAGCCACCAGTTCGTCACCTTTTGCAACGGCACTCCGTTTCAGCACGGCATCGCACACGCGCTGCGCATGGGCGACCACTTCTTCGACGGCTTCCGCAGCGAGTATCAGGTGCGACGCGACAAGCTGTGCGCTGGGCTCCGCGATGTGGGGTTCACCGTGCTCGACCCGGCCGGCACCTATTTCGCCTGTGTCGACATCCGGGCGATGGGCTTCGACGACGATCAGACGCTCTGCCGCCTGCTGCCTGAGAAGGTCGGCGTGGCGGCGATTCCGAACTCGGCCTTCTACCTGGATCCCAGGCGGGGCAAACACCTCGTCCGATTCGCGTTCTGCAAGACCGACGCGGTCCTCGATGAAGGGATTGCGCGGCTGCGCAAGAACATCGGAAACCTGAAGGCAGCCACGTGAGGGTCGCTGGCATTCAGTCCGATATCGTCTGGGAAGACCCCGAGGCCAACTTCGCCAAGCTGCGAACTTGGGTCGCTGCGGCCAAAGCGAGCGGCGCGGGCCTGGTCGTGCTGCCGGAGATGTTCGCGTGCGGTTTTTCGATGAACGCCGAGGCGATCGCCGAAGATGTCGAGGGGCCCAGCACGTCGTTCCTGGGCGAGATGGCGACGACGCACGACCTGTGGGTCACCGGGACCGTTCCGCTGCGGCAGGCGAGCGGACGCCCGCGCAACGAGATGGTCCTCGCCGGGCCCGGCGGCGAGCGAGTCCGGTACGCCAAGATGCACCCGTTCACCTTCGCCGGCGAACACGAGCACTACGACGCCGGCTCGCAGCACGTACGCGCCGTCGTCGGCGACCTGCGGGTCACGTTGTTCGTCTGCTACGACCTGCGTTTCGCCGACGAGTTTTGGGCCAATGCCCACGACACCGACTGCTACATCGTGGTCGCGAACTGGCCCAAGAAGCGCCGCGAGCACTGGACCACCCTGCTGCGGGCCCGGGCGATCGAGAACCAGGCGTATGTCGTCGGCATCAACCGGGTCGGCGTCGGCGGGGCGATGGAGTACAGCGGCGACAGCCGAATCTTCGACCCATGGGGCGAGCCGGTGGCCGCGGCCGCGATGGCCGAGACGATGCTCCTGGCCGACGTCGATCCGCAGGTGGTTGCGCAAGCACGCGCGAACTTCCCCGTGCTCAAAGATCGTCGATGAGATCCGAGCTGTGGCGCCCTGCCGCGTCGAAGGGCCCGCTCGGGATCAGCGCCGCGTGCAGGCCCCCGGTGCACTGAACGCAAAGACCGCGTCCCAGGGTCCCAAGGGCGCGTCGCTGTGGCCAATCGATCGCACGCCGATTGACCCTCGACTCGGGCCCGGCCTACGGTGAGGACGTGTGGGCTTGGGCCGTGCTGATCTCCATCGCGGGGCCGCCTTCGCTGCCACCGCTCCCTGGGGAGAGCGCGCCAGAAGCTCCTCAGCCGGAACCGGACGCCGCCCAGCCGAGCAAGCCCACTCGCGCGCCGGACAAACCCTGTCTCTTATACACA
>CAJXVA010000693.1 GCA_913061055.1 uncultured Pseudomonadota bacterium | reverse complement strand
GTATAAGAGACAGCCCCATCGTCACCCCGGCCCCCGCGGAACTCGCCGGACTCGTCGTGCACGTGTTCCAGCTGGTCACCCCCGCGGTGACGCCAGAAGACGACTGGGACTACCACCACATGCCGGGCTACACCGGTGAGCTGCGTCGGCTCTTCCAGCTCGAGCTGGTGCGCGCCGGGTTCACGGTCACCGTGGACCGAGCGGATCCGGCCGACCTCGTGGCTGTGATCCAATCCGAGATGCCACCTGGGCAATCCGGCGTTGCGACGCTGGCACTGAGCAGCGGCGGGGCGGTCATCGATCACATCTCCGTGCAGGTGCCGGTGTCGGGCAAGCCGCCAAAGACGGTGCATCACTCGGCGGAGACGGCGGTCCGACTCGTCGAGGCGATGTCGCAGTCGCCAGCGGTCTCGCAGTTCGCGATGGAGGTCCGCGCTCGTGGACAACAGCCCGTGGCTGCGAAGGGCGCCGCCCAAACTCCCGGACAATGCGAGCCCGACCCCACGCTCGCCGCGGAGCCCGAGCCGCCGGAGGTGGAGTGCGTCATCGAAGCGGTGCCCCACTGCCAGCCGCCCTCCCCCGTCCGCAGAGCTTGGCAGCCCATTCCGTTCGTGCAGTGCCCTCCGGAGATCGGGCCGATCGTCGAGGACGTGCTGGGCCTCCCAGCCAAGTTCAGCCCGCAACACACCCGGGAGCGTCGACTTCGAGGCGAGTGCGGTACGACGCCCCGCGACGGCGAATGCTGCTACGTCCAATTCACGGCGCAGCAGTGCCGCTGATCGAGGTGGGAAGCGGTCACGCCCCCTCGCAGACTCACAGGATGCAGAAGCAGTCGACGGACACGGACGAGGGGACGAGGCTCGGCCCCTGCCGCTCCCAGAGCCGAGCGGGCGAGATCTGATCTCCGCCGCCGCAGTGCACAGGAACCAGCGCGACAAATTCCGCGTCGCTTTCGTCGCTGGTGCAACTGGCGTCCAGGACATGATCAGCCATTCCTGGTATCCGAAGGTCGCCGACGACTCGACCGTCCGCGGCGATCAAAACCGTGAGCGCCCCGCGCTCCGTCGTGGTGATGTAGACGAAGCCGTCTGCGAAAGAGATGTGCCCAACATAGGCGAGATCCCGGGGCAGCTCGAATCGTCCGACCGTCGGCTGCGCGGGATGATGTATCTCAACGCCGACTCGGTGACCCACGTAGCGGTCCCGATGGATCTCGGCCGGTGGGGTCGGCGACGGTGAAGCGTCGGATGCTTGCCGTCCCCGCGTCGGTGGGGCCGGCGAAGGCCTCTTTGGGGGCCCGGCGGCGGGCTGGGCCGAACAACCCACGAGCAGCACGAACGCGAGGACTTGGATCTCGAACTGCATGCGAGAGCGACAACAGATGCGGTCCGGAGTTCCCACCGGCGGGTTGGCGTCGCGGTCCGTTCGGAGATCAACACCTGGGACAAACCGCCCCGGTGGCGCCATGGCAACCCCACCAGCTCGCTGCGGGAACCCCTGGCAGAGCAAAACGAACTACACCCGCGTGCATCGACCCGCCAGCGTGCTCGACGCGACTGTTGCCGAGGGACTCCCCAATTTCGATGAGCTCACCGTGGAGGACGAGGAACGGATCGCCCGATTGAGCAACCGACTTCGGGCCCAGGTGAACCTGCGACGGGTGCTGGATCTGGTCTCCAACCTGCCCCCGGTCTCGGGTGAGTTCGACACGTAGCGACCGTTCGAGGCGCCCCAAACACAGAGCGCCCTCGAGTGACCGCACAGAACGCGGACTCGAAGGCGCAACGCAGCGAAGGATGACGCGGTCCTACTCGAGGTCGTACTGCTTCAGCTTGCGGTAAAGGGTGGTCTTGCCGATGTGGAGCAGACGCGCGGCTTTCCGCTTGTTGCCTCGGGCGTAGTTCAGGGCGCGGCGAATGGCTTGCTTCTCGGCTTCCTCGAGACACAGCTGACGCTCGGGTGACTCGGTGCGTGCGTAGTGCACATCCCGGACCCGCAGCTTGGCGGGGAGGTCGCGCAGTTCGATCTGCTCGGTCGCACCCGCGGTGACGGCCTGACGGATGACGTCATCGAGCTCGTCCATGTTGCCGGGCCAGCGGTACGACCGCAGGCAATCCAGCGCATTGTCGGCGATGCCACCGATCGGACGGCGGGTGGCCGTCTTGGAGATGATGTCCATCGAGATCATCTCCAGGTCCTCGATACGCTCGGCGAGCGTGGGGACGTCGATGCGGACCCCGCACGCCCAGCGGACGATCTGCGGGTGCAGCCGCTGGCGACCTTCCTCGCTCTCCGGCTTCAGCTCGGTCCCGATGACCACGCGGCCCAGGCCGGTGAGGGCGGGAATGCGCGCCTGCTCTTCGAGGCTCAGATCCTCGAGGTTGCTGAGGTAGGTGAAAGCCCCGAGGCTCACCAATCGGCCCTGCTCCTTCGCATTGATGACCTCCACGTTGGGGACCTCTCCGCCACCGAAGTGGTGAAGGATGCGAGCAATGCTCTCCTTTCCCGACCCCTTGGCGCCGACCAGCAGCACTGGAAGGTTGGTCCGAACGGCGCGATGAATCATCGATTGTACGCGGCGGGCGGCGGGGGAATGACCCCTAAAGGTGGGTGGAGCGCTTTTTAGGCGACTCTCGGCAATAGATTCTGGGAATGACTGGGCAAGATCGGCGGCCTGCATTGGGATTGTCCTCGCTCAATACGGTCTATTGTGAGGGTGGGTTCTCGGCGCAACCCCTCACGTCGTTTTCTGTCGACTTTTCGGGGCTGCGGGGTTCAAGGCGGTCCCAAAGCCGACTTCTCGGCAACGATCGTGTCCCGCCCTGGTCCATCGGCGCGCGCGAGGAGAACTCAAGGCGCCGGAGGCAAAACCGATGGAACACCGTGGTCGGTGGTGCTGAAGCGGTGTTTAGAGCGGTCGCGTCTGGAATTCGGGCCCAGTGGGTCCGGCGCGCCCCAGATTGGCCCGCGCTGTTCGAGGCGCTCGCGGACGCACCCCGCTGCCTGACGGGCTTGATGAAGATGCGCGCGGCCGCGCGGACCGACGAAGCGCGCCGCCTCTACGAGGAGTTTGAGGCCGAGCTGTGCCGGGGCCTCGGGACATCTCGCGTCTCGTGGCCAGAGGCGTTCGGGAGCTTCGCTTCTCGCCCGCCGCAGGCGGCAGAGTCGGTGCGTGCCCTACCCCGGATCGCGCCGGAGCAGGCCTTGATGCTGCTCGGCCCGCTGAGCCGGATCGATTCGGCCTCCGCAGATCTCTACGCCGCTGCCCTCCAGACGAGCCTCGGGCTCGACGCGACCTGGCCGGTTCCGGACGAGACGATGCTTCGTCTGTTGGGGTCCCACGTGCCCGCACATTGGGACCATCACTGGAGCCGCGGGTTCGGGCTCGAGCCGCCGACGGTGTTCTCCTCCGCGGCCGAGGATGGGGTCCGGGACGGTTTGCTGCTTCTGGCGGATGGGAAGCCGATGCTCACGGACGTGCTCGGCGCGCGCGGCACCGTCGAGGTGGCCTTCACCCACGCCACCGTGCAAATGGGCGCCCGCCTCGACCACGCGCGAGCGCCCGCCCGAGCGGCCTGACCCCCTTGTCCAGGGCGCGCACGTGTGGGAAGGAGTGCGCATGAGCACCCACCGTGACGCCGACCAGGCCCAGCTCCGTAGCCTTGTGGAGGCAGCCTGGGAAAACCGTTCGCTCCTCGAGGATGCAGAGCACCGCACCGCTGTGCGCCACACCGTGGCCCTGGTCGATGACGGCACCTTGCGGGTCGCCACGCCACCGGGCACCGAGGACCAGCCATGGACGGTCAACGCCTGGGTCAAGCAGGCGATCGTGCTCTACTTCATCGTCCAGGAGATGCGGGTCGAAGAGGTCGGTCCCTATCAATACTTCGACAAGATCCCGCTCAAGCGCGACTGGGAGCAAGCCGGTGTCCGGGTCGTCCCCCCGGCGACGGCGCGCTTTGGCTGCTTCATCGAGCGCGGCGCGATCCTCATGCCCAGCTACGTGAACATCGGAGCCTGGGTCGGCGCCGGTACGATGGTGGACACTTGGGCAACCGTCGGCAGTTGCGCCCAGATCGGACGCAACGTTCACCTCTCCGGCGGCGTGGGCATCGGCGGCGTCCTCGAGCCCCCCGGAGCCGCACCGGTCATCATCGAAGATGGCTGCTTCGTCGGCTCCCGCGCGATCGTGGTCGAGGGTGTGCACCTGGAGAAGGAGGCCGTTCTGGGAGCCAACGTGGTCATCACGGCGTCCACGCCCATCATCGATGTGACCGGTCCCGAACCCGTCACGCTCAAAGGCCGGGTCCCGGCCCGCAGCGTCGTGGTCCCCGGGACCCGCAAAAAGCAGTTCCCCGCGGGCGAGTACCAACTCTCCTGCGCGCTCATCATCGGCCACCGAAAAGCCTCGACGGACACGCGTACGAGCCTCAACGAGGCCCTGCGCACCTTCGACGTCTCCGTCTGACGCGAAAAGACTGCGCCCGACCCGCCCGAGCGGGGAGGGCGTAGCGGGCCCGCTGCGTCTTTGCGTGTGCCCACGGACCGCCGAAGGGTGGACCACCTGTGCCCGCTGCGCTACGAATGAAGGGTGAGTTCGAGAGCCAATCGCGGCCGACGCATGCTGGGTCGATTTCGACGCGGCCGCCTCGGTACCTGTCTCTTATACACATCTCCGAGCCCACGAGACCTCTCTACATCTCGT
>CAJXVA010000692.1 GCA_913061055.1 uncultured Pseudomonadota bacterium | reverse complement strand
CCGTCTTGCCACAAGCGTCCAGCGACGCACCTTGCGAGCCGTTTCAAACCGATCGCCGCTCTAGCAGCGACAGACATGCGAGACTCCGGGCGTGAAGTACGGCCTGGGTCTTCTCGCGCTCGCCTGGCTCTCTCTCGCTGGATGCTCGGCGACGCCGACACCGACCCGATGCCCCGAGCCGGCTGGGTTGACCACACCGGAGACCCGCGCGGACACATCGCCGCAGTCACGGGTGTTCCTGGTTCGGCACGCAGAGAAGGCCGACGACGGGACGAAGGACCCTCCGCTGCTACCTCGAGGGGTCGCGCGTGCGACGTGTCTGGCCGGGATGCTGGGGAACGTCGAGTTGACCCACGTGTTTGCCACCGACCTGCAGCGAACCGAGCTGACCGTGCGACCGACCGCCGCGTCGCACGAACTCGAAGTCGTGACGTTCCCGGCATCGGATATCGACGCGCTTGCGAATGCGTTGCGTGGACTTCCGGATGGTTCGGTTGCGCTGGTGGCCGGCCACTCGAACACAATCCCAAAACTGACCGAGATGTTGGGAGCGCCGTTGCAGGGGTTGAATGCAAAGGGGCACATCCCCGAGCAGGAACACGACCGACTGATCGAAGTGGTCCTTGGCGATGACCCTGGGGTTCCTCCGTTGGTACAGCTTCGCTACTGCGAGCCTTCGCATCGGGGGTAACCCACGCGATCTTCCGCCGCGCACGTGAAGCATCGCGACCGTTTCGTGAATGCGCGACTCGACTGCTGCTACGCTTCGGGGCGATGAAGCTCTGGTCAAAGGCGCACACATCTTGTGCTGCGGTTGTCGTCTCGGCGGGCACGATGTTCGTCGTTCCCGTGGCGCACTCGGCCACCGTTCCTGGAGAGATCGTTGCGATTGAGGGGTCCACTCCGGTCGGGGCCGCGATCGCAGTCGCCAATGTTCGTCAGCCGTTCGTCAATGGTGCCGGACAGGTTGGCTTCACCGGCACGCTCATCGGTGGGGACAGCTTCGTATTCGTCGAAGACCAGGTGGTCTGGCTTGCCAGCGACGAGGTTGCCGCGGTGACCGGGATACAGCCGCATGTGGCAACGTTCGACGGCGGCGCATTCGTCCTGTCGGCAAACACGCTCGGAGGCGCCGTGTTGTGGTCGGATATGGGGGCGCTCGTCCTCGAGGACGATCCCGCCCCAGGCTTTCCACTCTCCGCCACCGCGGCCTTCACCGATCTGATTCGACCCACGGCCACAGGTGACGGGGACGTCATGTGGAGAGGCCTGGTGGATACGAACGAAAGCGGGTTTGCCGATGTCGTCGGGTTGTTCCGGCGTTCGGCGATCGGCGCCGGAGCGATCGAGGCGCTGTACGTTTCGGGTGATGTTGTCGACGGCGTTGAACTCGGTGCAAACACGTCCGCTGTGAACAGCGACTTCGCGGTATCCGACGACGGCGCCCACGTGCTGGTCCAACTCGCTGCCGCCGGCAGCACCCTCACCGACAGCCTCGTGGTGTTGGACGACACCATCGTCGCGCGAGAGGGGGACCCGGTTCCGAGCTTTCCCGCCGAGAACTGGGGGTCGTTTGATCTGTCGAGTGTGAACGACGGCGGAAACTACGTGTTCTCGGGCGATTCGAGCGCTCCGACGAACGCAGATGAGTTCGTCGCCTACAACGGCGACATCGTCTTCCACGAGGGAAACATCATCGATGGGATCAGCGTGTCTTTCCCTGTCCGTTTCGTCGCGATCAACGACAACGACAACGCTGCGATCGGCTGGGCAAGCAACTCCGGCGGCATCGTCGAGCACGTGTTCTTCGCGTGCCGAGCTTCTGAGATGGCAACCGACATTCAGCTGCTGCTGTCGACGAACGACGAACTCGACCTCGACGGAGACACCGTTGGAGATGTGACCGTCGCGGACCTGGTGCTTGCCACGAATGAGCCGGGGCGCACCCTCGGGGATGCGGACGCCGTGTTCCTCGAGGTCGACCTCGACCCCGGCGACCTCAACGCGATCGTGCGAATCCCGTTCAACTGCTGCGGTGACGGCAACGTTGGCGGGGGAGAGACGTGCGACGACGCCAACGATGACGACACTGACGATTGCCCGAGTACGTGTCAGACCGCGACATGCGGGGACGGGTTCCTCCAGGCCGGGGTCGAGGCGTGTGACGACGGGAACAACGAAGACGGCGATGGCTGTGACGCTTCGTGTGTGGTCGAAGAGCCAGTCCCGGGAAGCACCGGCGCCGAGACGACCACGGGCACGACGGGCCCGGAAAGCAGCTCGGGGCCCGGGGCGACGACATCGTCGACGGGTGCTGCCGATTCGACAGGCCCGGGTGAGACAGCAGAGACCTCCGGGGGGCCGAACGCGAGCGGGAGCACGAGTGGAACCCCCGCCGCTTCATCCTCGGGACCCATGGACGACAGCTCCGGTACCGATACGGCTGGCGGCAGCTCGACCGATGACGGCTGCGCCTGCCGGAGCGACCAAGAGCGATCGCCGACCTGGCTCTGGGTCTTCGTGCTCGCAGGCGGTTGTGTGGCTCGCCGTCGTCGCTCTCGCTGAAACATCACCTCGGTGCGAGCGCTTGACGACGGCGGACCCGTCATCCCTCCGCGGCCTTCTTGCACTCCTCCAGTTCGCTGGTGCCGACCTTGTAGGGCCCCTTCGAGCGGGACATCGTGCCGTTGGCCCCCATGAGGACATACGAATGGCATTCCTCGCCGTTCATCGCGTACCAAGTGTAGTCGTCGCCCTCGACCTTGCTGGCCTTGCCGAGCTGGGCCTGGGCCTCGGCAACGCATTTGTCGTAGTCGGCGGCCTCGGCCAGGATCTTGGCGTTGTCGAGCGTCTCGAGTCGGTCGAAGGTGACCTTGCCGGCCTTGGCGCTGGGGCCTGCGGATTTCTCCGATGCGGCGGCCTCTGAGGCTCCCTCTTTGGACTCGCCCTTGTCACAGGCGGTCGCGAGCGAGAGCGCGAGCAGCGTAGCGGTGCACAGAGCGGGGAAGGGGATTCGGGCGTGTTTCATGCGGGCTCCACGGGTCTGAACGCCCAAGTCGCCCTCGTGCCTCAAACTTTCCGGCCAGCAGGTCCGTCGAGTTCTCGCCGGTGTCCTCGCGGTGCGCCGACACCTCTCGTTCGACCATCTCCGACGGTCTCACCTTCGCTCGCCGAGGGAGCGTCCTTCTCGCTGGACACCGTGACCTTCGGCCGGTCGGGTTGCAGCATTGCGCCGACTTCCATCAACGCGTTGCCGAGGCCAACCGAAAACGCGAACACCGTTTCAGCGCCACGGCGTCCCCGAAGCAGGCGACGCAGCAGGACGCTGATGATGAGCAGGACCGCGAGGACCGCGAGAACGGACGCAAGCGCACCGAGGGGGTCGGGCGGCGGGGGAAAGTTGTTGGAGACTTCAGGCGCGGTCGGGGCGATCGGCTCCAGCCACGCGAACAGCATGAAGACGTTCTACTGCGCGGACGGCCGCATCTGACAAGATCCCTTCACACGTCTACTCGTCCTGGGCCGCAAAGCGTGGGCACTCAAATGTGCGAGAGCAGGAGTTGGATGGGCCCGGCGTTGGGAGACACCACGACGATGTCGTCGACGCCGTCCTCGTTCAGGTCGCCCATGTCCATGTCGTAGAGGTAGCCCTCGAGCATGGTGAACAGCTCTTGGTTGGCGAACGTGCCGTCCCCATTGCTCATGACGATGCTCGTGGTTCCAGAGGTGTTCACGACGATGATGTCGTCGTACCCATCGTTGTCCAGGTCCGATGCTTTCCCCGCGATCGGAGAAGAGTTGACCGTGACCTCGGGGCCATCTGAGAACGTCCCGTCTCCAGCTCCGAAGTGGATCGATACCAGGCTGTTCCCCGCGCTTGCGACGTCGGGGATGTCGTCGCCATCGAAGTCCCCCACCATCAGATCGCTGCCAGATCCCCCGAAGAACTCCCCAGGATCCAGCACGCCATTCCCGTCGTTGGTCAGCGGATAGATGCCCGCTGAGGTGCAGGCGAGGACGTCTAGGTCATCGTCCCCATCGAAGTCCACCGTATGCACGCATTGGGTGCCGGGCGCGTTGCCGTAGCTCTGAATGGTGCCGAAGTTCTCCGAGGCGTTTGCGAGCAGGACGTTCACCGCTCCAACTTTGCCGAGCGCGTCGAGTCGGCCGTCCCCGTTGAGGTCTGCCAAGGCGACGTCCCACGAGGTTCCGCCGACGAACGGGGCGATGCTGGAGAACGTGCCGTCGTCGTTCCCACGGTATCGCAGGATGGCCGTGTTTCCGGTTCCACGCATGGCGATCACATCGACGACCCCATCGGCGATGGGCCCGGCGGCAACTCGGATCAACGGCGTATCGTCGCCCGAGTCGATCGCATCCGAGAAGCTACCGTCGCCGTTGCCCAGGTAGACGTAGAGCCCACCGACCGTGCCGTCTCCATAGTCGCCGACGACGACGTCGAGGTGGTCGTCACCATCGAGGTCGGCGATCACAACGCCCTGTGTACTGACCAGGGTATCCAGTTCGACCGCGTCCTCGAAACACAGCTCGTCATCCTCCACGACGCCGTTGTCGCAGCCGGGGACGAAGTCGGTGGTGGAACTCGATTCCGAGCTCGACGTCGTGTCGCCCGCCGAAAGGGTGGATGGCCCCGAGGTCGTGGGGTCGGTGGGGTTGCTGTCTCTTATACACATCTGACGCTGCCGACGAGCG
>CAJXVA010000691.1 GCA_913061055.1 uncultured Pseudomonadota bacterium | reverse complement strand
GCGAGGAAGCGCGTGGCGATGTCCCTCGACTGCTCGACTTCGTCCCGGTGCTCGGCAAGCAGGACAAGGCCCAGGCGCTCATCGACGGCTGGAAGAAGACGCTGTCGAAGATCCGCAGCGGCAAGCCCACCGTCGCCGCCCTCGTCGGCCGCGTCTTGGGTGGGTCGCTCGAGTTCGCGCTGGCCTGCCACGCACGCATCGCCGGGGAGCGCACCCGGCTGCAGTTCCCCGAAACAACCGTCGGCGTCATTCCGGGACTGGGGGGCTGCCATCACGCCCACCGCTTCAGCACCGCCGAGCACTACGGCCGGATCAACGAGATCCTGCTCACCGGCCACGGCTTCAAGGTCGATGAGGCGAAGGCCATGGGCATCGTCAGCGACGTTGTTCCGATCCCCGACCTGCCGGGCGCGAGCATGAAGCTGGCCGCCGCCCTGGCCTCCGGCGAGACGCCGATGCCGGCATTCCGGACCGAGGGCGCCACGCTCGAGGTCGACCGCAACGTCGCGACCACCAACGAGGCCGGCGTGGTCCTGGACAGCGAGCTGCGAACGCTTCTCGCGGAGACGATCGAGCAGGCCAACGGACTCCCCTACGCCGATGGATCCGCGCTCGAGGCCACGAACGCGGCCAAGAGCCTGACGCTCAGCAGCAGCGCGATCGGGGTCAAGGCCATGATGCGCGGCAAGCCTGCGCAGTTCGAGCATCCGCTGGGGTAGGCGCCCTCCGGAGCCTCCGTTCTTCTGGAGGGCGACGTGGTGCCGGCAGCTGGGGCCACGCGTTGTCGCGCCGGGGGGCGCGAAACGCTTTCGGCCCGACGCGTTTGGCGACGGGGGTCGCCAAACGCTGGGACACCCCGACGTGCGCGCCGGTTTCTTCGTAGTCGGAGAAACCCCGCCTTGGGCTCGCGGCTCAGTGCTGGGGATGACGAATTTCGCCCAGTTCTACCAGCAAGGCGGGGTGTTCATGCACCTCATCACCCTCTTCGCGCTCACCAGCACCGGGCTGCTCGCGTCCCGTGCCGTGCGACTTCGCGGTCTGGTCCGGCGCGTGACCGCCGGCAAGCCACCGCCGCCGATCGAGCATGAGGGCCTCGTCCTGGGCCTCATGATTGCCGCAGGCTTGGCGGGCGCCCTCGGTGCCACGTTCGGGCTGATCGAGACCGGAGCCGCGCTGCGCAGCGTCCCACCCGAGCACCACGTCATGGCGCTGTCCCGGGCGCTGCCGATCGCACTGAGCCCGCTTGCGTGGTCTCTGCTGCTGCTCATCCCGATGGTGCTGGGCCGAGCCGTCGTCGGTGCCGTCGAGGCCCGACTGCGACGCCTCGCAGCTCGGGCCTGACCGCCGTCACCTCAAGCGCTTGCGAAACCGACCAGCGTGTCGCCGCTGCGCCGCAGTAGCCGAGTCCGGCGCATGCGGTGGTCGGCGACGTGCGTCTGCAGCAGCGCCTCGACGACCTCCCGCGGCCGAACCCCACCATCGTTCCCAACCCGCAGACGGAACGTCAGCGTGCCGTCCTGAACCGAGGCATCCATGAGGTACTCGCGGACATCGATGGTCTTCTCCTGGGGTGCCTCCCCGGGGCGGATCGGGCGGCGCTTGCCGCCTCGCTTCTTCTTGTGCACCGCCCGCTGGACGGTCAGCTCCCCTTCGGCAAGCCGACGCGCGACGGTCTCGGCCGCCACGGCGAGCTGGTCAGGCTCCAGCGAGACGGCGTAGTCGGCCGCCTCGATCAGCTTGGGCAGCTTGACCGCGCCCGGCTCCAGCAGGGTCCCACTGACGATCACCAGTCCCGGAGGTGCGGCGTCCCGGATCCGCTGCACGACATCGTCGCCCATCGCGGCGCGCTCCTCATCGCTGAGCAGGCCTGCGAGGTCTTCTCGGGACCGAGGCAGCAGGACGTCGATGTCGACGACCTCCTCCTCGGCGGCCATGCCCAACGCGAGCGCCGGGCTGAAGATCATCCGGGGGATCGGGTTGTAGCCGCGAGAGAACGCGAGCTCGACCTCGGCCCGTCGGAACATCCGCGGCAGGATTCGCAGCAGGTCGCGATGGCTCAGGAACCGCAGCGGGCCCTGCTTGCCGAAGATGAGGCGCAGCCGGGAGTGCGCCGCCTCGGCGTTGGCCTTCCACGCGTTGCCGTCTTCGAGGTTGGACGTCGCGAGCCGCCCGACGAGGGCTTCGGCCGGGACGAGGTTGGACGAGGCCGCGACCGCGGGCTCGGCAACCGGCTCTTTGTGAGAGGACCGGAGGCTTCGCAGCGCGACGATCCGTTCGTCCCGCATCTCGCTCATGTCGCAGGCGATGCCGCAGTCGTAACAAACGAGCTTTCGCTTATCGCCCTCGGCGTCCGGCAGGTTGGTGTGGTGCACCTTGTCGCCGGCCGCCTTGCCACACGGTGGGGAGAGCCGGCTCCGCGTGGCCTTCTGGTACTCCGACGCCAAGAAGCCAGGCTCAAGCCCGATGTCGATGTGGTCCCAGGGAAGCCGTGCATCCACGGGCAAGGTGCGCGTGTATGCGGTGGGATTGACGCCCGCACCTTCGAGCGCATCGAGCCAACGATCAAAGCTGAAGACCTCTTGCCACCCGTCGAAACGCGCGCCGGCCTCATACGCGAGCTGCAGCGCCTTGCCCAGCTTGCGGTCACCGCGGGCGAACAGGCACTCGAGCCAGCTGTCCTCGACCGTGTGGGTCTTGAGCGTCAGTTTGGCCTGACGGGCGAGTCCACGAAGCATCGTGACCTTGGTCCGCAGGTCCTCCATGGTGTCCATCGCCGCCCACTGAAACGGGGTGTGCGGCTTGGGCACGTGTTGAGAGACGCTGACGGTGATCGCCGGCGGTCGCTTCATCCCGACCTCGCGGGCGATCGCCTTCACGCGACGACCCGTCTCGATGATGCCCACGACATCTTCGTCCGTTTCGGTCGGTAGACCCATGATGAAGTACATCTTCATGCGGTCGTAGCCGCGCTCGAAGATGCGGCGTGCCGACTGGGCGATGTCGTCCTCGGTGACGTTCTTGTTGATGACGTCACGCATCCGCTGGGTCCCGGCCTCGGGGGCGAAGGTCAGCCCGGTGATGCCCACCGTCTTGATCTGATCGAGCAACTCACCGTCGAGCCCGTAGGCGCGCAGGCTCGCGATCCCCAGCTTGACCTTGCGCTCGGCCAGCTCGGGCACGAGGTCCTTGATCAGCGGGTTGATGCACGAGACATCCGCCGTCGACAGTGCGGTCAGGCTGGTTTCGTTGAAGCCGCCGGCCTCGATGCCGCCCAGCACGGCCTTCTTGATCGCCTCTGGGGTTCGCTCGCGAACCGGACGGTAGATGATGCCCGCCTGACAGAATCGGCAGCCCTCGGTGCAGCCTCGGGTCACCTCCACCGAGGCACGATCGAAGATCGCCTCGGCGTAGGGCACGGGAAAGCGTTCGGGGAACGGGAACTCATCGAGGTCCCGCACGAAGACGCGCTGGACCGTGAGATCGACGTTGGCGGCCTCGCCGGCCTCCGAGAGTCCGGTGACCACTTCCAGTCCGGTGCGGTCATCTTCGGCCACGACGTACATCGAGGGCACGTACATGCCGGCCGTGTGGGCGATCGCCGCAAGCACCTCAGCCCGCGATGCGCCTTGCTTGCGCATCGTGCCGATGGTGCGCAGCAACCCGGGGAGCACCTCTTCGGCCTCGCCCACCAAGAACGCGTCGACAAAGTCGGACAGCGGCTCGGGGTGCGTGGCGGTGGGGCCACCGGCGAGAACGATGGGGTCGCTGTCACCGCGCGCATCGGCACGGTACGGGACGCCCCCCAACTCGAGGTTGAGCAGCACGTTGGTGTAGCAGAGCTCGTACTGCAGGCTCACCCCCACAACATCGAACTGCGACAGCGGGGTCTGCGTCTCGAGCGACACCAGCGGCAGGTTGCGCTTGCGCAGCTCGGCCTCCATGTCGACCCACGGGGAGAACGCCCGCTCGCATACGAGGTCGTCCTCCTTGTTGATCAGGTCGTAGAGGATCCGGGTGCCCAGGTGGCTCATCCCGATCTCGTAGATGTCGGGGAACGCGAGCACGAACGTGCACGCCAGGTCGTCGTGCGACTTGAGGATCTGCTGCTCCTCACCACCGAGATAGCGGCCCGGCTTCTGAACACTGGTCAAGAAATCCGCATACGGGTGCTCCGACAGCGCGGCTGCGTTGACCGCCGGGGGCTCGATGCGTCCAGTGCTCATGGCGCTCTACTGCCACAGACAGCGCCAAGACGCCATTGTCCGGCCTTGCGGAGACGCCGCCGAGCCCTTCAGGAGCCCCGCGTGTGTTCATGTCGACGCACCCCCCTTGCGCGTCTGCTGCGCCGATTTACCATGCATACAGATCGTGAAGGACCTCTACAACACCTTGGGCGTCAGCCGCGATGCCTCGGCCAGCGAGGTCAAGAAGGCGTACCGCCAGCTCACTCGCAAGTTCCACCCGGACAAGAACCCGGGAAACAAGGCGGCCGAGGAGCGGTTCAAGTCCGTCTCCAGCGCCTACGACGTCCTCTCCGACCCCGAGAGACGAACGCTGTACGACGAGTTCGGCGACATGAGCCTCACCAATGGCTTCGACGCCGATCGGGCTCGTGCGTACAAGTCCAGCCAGCAGCGGGCCTATGCCGGCGGCGGCGGTGGGTTTCCGGGCGGGGGCGCAGGCTTCCCGATGGACGACTCGATGTTCCACGACGTCGGCG
>CAJXVA010000690.1 GCA_913061055.1 uncultured Pseudomonadota bacterium | reverse complement strand
CTCGATGCCGCTGCCGACCTTTCGCGTCTTTCGCTCGGCGCGTTGACGCCCACGAAACAGCCTCCGGGCGATGACTTGGAGGAGCTCGAGGCGCGCCAGAAAGGCCTCGTCGAACAAGTCGTCCGACGACGGCGCGGACGCCTTGGGGGCGCCGAAGATGCGTTCGCGAAGACCCACGGGCCGAGACCTCAGTCCTTCGGAACGCCTTCGAGGACCTGGCCGATGCAGTCGTCGATCGAGATGCCTTCCGCTTCGCCCTCGAAGTTGAGGATCACCCGGTGCCGTAGGGCGGGAAGGGCGACGGCCTTGACGTCGTCGGTGCTCGGGGAGCGGCCATGCAGGCATGCTCGAATGCGGGCCGCGAGCAGAATGGACTGGGCACCTCGGGGGCTGCCGCCGAACCGCACGTAGCGCTTGATCAACTCGGGGGCGCGGGCATCGTCGGGGTGCGTCGCACGGAGCACCCGGACCACGTAGCGGGTGAGGCTGGGTGTGACCGGCATCGCCCGCACCAGGGCCCGCATCTCCAGCAGCCGCTCGCCGTTGACCACAGGGTCGACCTGGGCGCTGTGCGTGCCGGTGGTGCGGTCGAGGATCTGCATGAGGTCGTCCTCGGTGGGGAAGTTGACCTGAATCTTGTAGAGAAAGCGGTCGAGCTGGGCTTCGGGCAGCGGGTAGGTGCCCTCCATTTCCAACGGGTTTTGCGTTGCGAGCACCAAGAACGGCTGCGGCAGCGGCCGGGTCTCGCCGGCGGCGGTGACGGTCCCCTCGGCCATGGCCTCGAGCAGCGCAGACTGAGTCTTGGGCGTGGCTCGGTTGATCTCGTCGGCCAGCAGGATGTTGGAGAACACCGGCCCGGGCTGGAACTCGAGCATGCCGCCGCGGCTGTCGGCATCGTTCTGCCGCAAGACGGAGGTGCCCACGATATCCGCCGGCATCAGGTCTGGCGTGAACTGGACGCGTGCGAAGTCGAGGTCGACCGCGTCGGCGACTGTTCGAATCAGCAGCGTCTTGCCCAGACCGGGGACGCCTTCGAGCAGACCGTGACCTCCCGCGAGCAGACACGTGATGACGCCTGAGATCACGTTTTCCTGCCCCACGATGACCTTGCCGATCTGTTCGGTGAGGGCGGCCAGGTCACGCTGAAGGGCCTCGATTTCGTTTTGGTGATTCGCAGCAGCGGCGGTCATGAAGTTGCTTTGTCGAAGAGAGAGTGGCTACTCGCGCGGCTGAATGAGCTGGTAGTAGCGACGCACAGCACGGCGTCTCGCGGCGGGGAGCGTTTCGTTGTCGATCGCGCTCTGCGCAAACCCACGGTAGTCGGTGTAGATGTCTCGATAGGCCTCGGTGGCGAAGCCCTTCTGGCTGGAATCCCGGATGACTTCGGCTCGGGACACGCCCTTGCCTTCCTTGACCTTCACGCGGACGGTGGTCTTGTTGGTGGCAAGCGCCCGGTCTTCACCGAGGGGGTCCTGGCTGCCTTCGCCCATCCCATCACCCTGGCCTTGGCCGTCGCCCTGGCCTTGTCCTTGGCCCTGGCCCTGGCCTTCGCCTTCACCCTGGCCTTGTCCTTCGCCTTGGCCCTCGCCCTGACCCTGGCCCTCGCCCTCCATCATCATATTGGGCGGACCATCGCCGACTTGGCCTTCGACGAGGAGCGAAGACTTGCCTTGCTTGCCGCCCTTGCCGTCTTTGCCTTGCTTGCCCTGTTTGCCTTTGGCGGCCTTGGAGAAGCGCTTGAACTGTTTGCGGCGGCGGTTTTGTCCTTCGCCCTGCTTGCCCGCCCGGCGAATGAAGGACTTGGCTTCCTGGATGCCGTCGCGCGCCTGCTGACTGCGGCGGGCGCCTCGGGCCTTGCGAGCCGCCTCGGATGCCTGTCTCGATAGCTTCTGGGTGGAGCGCTTGCGCTGGCCGGGGCTCTGTCCCTTACGGGCAGCATCCTTGGCCTGGCGCCGTAGCTGGTCGAGGCGTCGCTGCGCCTCTTGCTCCCGCTTTTGCTGGCGCCGAAGCTGCTCGACCCGCTTCTCCAGGTCCTTCTTCTTTTTGAGCCGGCGCTCCTCGTCCTGCGCATCCTTGGGCTTGCGCTTCTTCTCTTTGCGAAGGCGGCGCTCGGCCTCGTCGAGGGCGTCGTCGGTCTCTTTGCGCTGCTCGGACTGCTTCTTCGCGGCCCGCTCGAGTCGGCGCTCGACCTCCTCCATCGCCTTGCGAAGGGCTTCGTCGGTCTCTTTTCCGCCCGCCTCAGCGGCTTCGGCGGCCTCGGCCATCGCGTCCTCGGCCTCTTGAGGGGTTTTCTGCTCGAACGCGTCGCCAGCCTTTTCGGTGATCTCGTGCTCCTGCAGGGCGTCGGCGAGCTCGCGAACCGTGTCGGCGAGCATGCCGGGGTCTTCGTCGAGGTTGAGCTCCAGCTTCTGTTCGGCCTCGGCCAGCGCCTCTTCGAGCTTCTCCAGCTCGGCCAGCGCCTCGGCCCGGTCCATCGTGCCCTCCTCCAGGGCGTCGAGAATCTCGAGCATGCGCTTGGCGATCGCGGCGACCTCATCCTTGTCCTGGGTGAGCGCTTGCAGGTTTTGGCGGAGCGGTTCGGCCAGGGCCATGTCGACGCCGGCCTGCTCACTCGCCACCGCGACTGCGGGCGGGATGATGCACCACGCGCCGACTTCGGCGGAGCGGGCCTGCGGGATCGGGATCAGCATGGCGATGCCAACCGCGACCAAACCAACACCGTCGACCCACCGAGGACCGGGGACGGTCAGCGGAACGACAGGACTGGGGTCGAGGCCGGTGGCCAAGGCTTCGGCGTTGTCTGCGAACAGGGTGGCCAACGCGGCGGTGCGGGGGTCGTCGGCCTTGGGCGGGGAGGCGCGGAACTCGAGCGCCGAACCCAGCTGGTCGCCAAGACCGTAGTGCTCGTCGACCCGGCGGGCGGTCTTCCGAAGCGAGCGCGGCCGGAGCGTCGCCCACCCGAGCAGCAGCGGGACGGGCAGGGCACACGCCCAGAGAACCACGGGGGGCCATCCCAGCAGGCGGATGCCCAGCAGGGCACCAGCCGCGATCCAAAGCCCCGCTGGCAGTGCGACGCGAGCCAACGCCGCCGCCGCGTCGGCGAGTCGTTCGCGGCGCTGGACGGCGCCTAGGAGACCGCGGATTCCGCTCACCGCCTGCCTTTCTTCTCTCGGGCATCGACCGTGAGCGCGGACCACAGGGCACTGCCGAGTGCCTTTCGGTCGGCGCCCTGTGGGATCCCGGAGGCGAACACGACCGTGTCGCGCTTGCGAACGAGCAGGGTGTCGCCTTCGATGCGCTCGTCGGCGTACTTGCGCAGGCTCGCCTCGAGTTCGTCGGCGTCGGACCGATCGTCCATCACCACGGCCAGGGCCACAGACATCTCGCCCCCTTCACGCTCGAGGGCCACCAGCGTGTCGCCGCCCCAACCGGCCGCGGAACGACGGGCGACCGCAGCGGACTCGACGTCGGCCAGCAGCGCCAGCCACTGCGCCTCGCCAAACTCGTCGTGCCAGACGACGGGCTTGTCGAAGGCCTTGGAGACGGCCTCATGGTCGAAGCGGATACCGCGCGCAGGCTCGCGAGATCGCAGCTTCTCCACGTGCATCATCTGCTCCGTGGTGGTCGGGGGGTCGTCATAGAGCGCGTCCACGCTCTTCCAGCCGTCCTGCACGACCATGCGAACGACCGTGGCCGCCCCGGCGGTGTATGGCAGATGCAAACTGCGCGCGATCACCGGGGACTCGCTCATGATGCTGACCAGCTCCAGGCTCTGGTTGATCGAGGCCTCCAGCACCGCGTCGTCGATCGCCTGCAGCCCGTCCTCGCCGGTGACCCATGCGAAGTAGGCCGCGTTCGCCCCGCCCTCGATGAGGAAGGTTTCGGCGCTGTCGAGGTCGGCGCGGTGCAGCGTGGGCTTCATGCGCTTATCGAGCCCAAAATGCATGTCTTGCAGGGCATGGGCGATTTCGTGGCCGACGGTCTGGCTGAGGAGGTTGGTGGAGATGAAGTCGCCGATGAAGAGGGTCTTCTTTTTGGGGTCGTAGAACCCGAGCACACCGGCATCGAGGATGTTGAGCAGGACCTGCTCCAGGCTCGCCCCCGGAGCGATGACGCCCAATCGGGCGCTGATCCTTCCCTGGAGGGCCATTTCCTCCGAGGTGATGTGCTCGTGCATGTTCTCGATCGCAAATGCGCGGATATCCGCCTTGTTGGTGACGGTGACTTCGACAGCCGAGGTCGCCTTGAGGTTCCGCGCGGCCGCCACGGCGTCGAGAATTCTCGCGGCTTCCTCTTTGGCGCGGGCCTCGTCGATGCCGCGGGTGCCCGCCGGCTCGGTCTGCTCGGCGGCGTGCCCCGAGGTCTTGGCGGGTCCGGTCGCTTCCACCGGGCCGGTGGGCTCCGTCGGCCTGGCGGAGGGAGCGCTGCACCCACACACAGGGAGGGCGAGGGCGAGGGCCACCGTGCCGAAGCCAGTACGGACGCGCCGGGGGACACCGCTGAGGGGCGCAATCACCCGCCCAGCGTAGCAGGCCGCGGGTGCCGGCTCACGGTGGGAGACGCGGTTTACCGGTGATTGCATGTGGATGGAGCCGTGCGGCACGTCAGTCCTGTCTTGGGCGGTTCGCCCCAGGAGCGCCGATGCTCGGCGCGGACCGAGCGGATCCCACGGACTGTCTCTTATACACATCTCCGAGCCCACGAGACCTCTCTACATCTCGTA
>CAJXVA010000689.1 GCA_913061055.1 uncultured Pseudomonadota bacterium | reverse complement strand
GGGGCGGAAGGTCCGGGGGGGGAAGTTCGACCAATCCCAACGGAGTGGGACAGGGTGGTCCAGTGGCCGTTCAGTTTGGGTCAATCTCCTATTTCGGGCGTTTGGCGATTCGTGCGGGAGAGGTGCCTCAAGCCTCGGAGGGCAGTTCAGAGCTCTCCGATGACTACGTCAACTACATGATAGGCGAAGCGGAGGGCGCCGGGCATTTGCCATGGCAGAGCACCTTCAGTGCCCTGGCGTTCTTTGGATTCGGTGACCGAGGATCTCCCGCGTTTCAAACGGGCCTCAGAAACGGGACATGGGAAGGGTACGCGGTAACCGCCGTTTCCGTCGGCGGTGCTGCTCGTGGGATCGGCCGCTGGGCCTTGGGCCAGCTCGTGTCCAAGGCGCCGGCATTGGGGAACTTCGCGAGTCGCCTAGTCGCCGGAAGGTTCGGGCCACGTAGTGCCGAGGCCGCTGCCGATGCCGCGCTGAGAGCTGGCAAGGAGGTGGGGGCCGCGGCCGAACTTCGCGTCGGCCGTCGGGTGTTCACGGCGGTCAGCGGCGAGCTGGTTCCTCAGAATCCAGCTGTGACTGGTGCTTTGATGGGCACTCCGAAAGCTGCTCGCGCGGGTGCGCCTTGGCACGGCGCGTGCGCGGAGATAGGATGTCTCAACAAAGCGCTAAATGCGGGCGTCGACGTGCGGGGCGCGACGAGCCGCGCTGTCAACGTCGGACGCTCCGGCAAGGACGGCCACGGCACGTTCAAGGCTGCATGCTCCTCCTGCGCAAGTGTCCTCACCTTCTTCGGAGTGAATTTTTGATGAACATAGGATCCATTTGTTGGCCGTCCGACGCTCGTGCCGCGACTGCGCATTATCTTCGTTTTATTGTGGATCTTGTTGTGAAGCTGAAAGTGAATTTCCCTGAGGAACTCCCCGACCCTGTCGCGACCGCAGATTCGTATGCCGCGGGCCGAATGTCTGAGGCGGAGTATCGAACCAGCGCGGATAGATGGTGGGCGTACTTAGACTCAATAGACCCCTCGGGTTGCGAGATGGGAGATGTTTCTGCGCTCAGAGCGCGGCTCGGCCTCTGTCTGCTATCTGCGAACTTGGAGGAAGCTAGCCGACTGGGGGAGCACCTCTCGTGGTTCCTTGAACTTCTTGGGCTGCTTGGTGTTGATCTCGATGGTCCGTTCAAGAAGATGGAATCGTACTTCGCAGCTGATCACGATCCGGAAGTTAAGTAGCGCGAGGACCGGACCGGACATTGGGTCACCGTTCTTCGGCATTATTGAACCGCCAACTGGCACACGGGAAGGCCAGGCAGGCCCGGACGCAGGGTCTCCAATCTCGAAAACCAAGAACACGGCACGAGCAGCCACTTCACGCGACATCTCCCGTCGCGACGGTCTCGCAAGTTTTGCAGAGCGGCCGGGCTACTCGGCGACACTGGTCGCGGGCGTGGCCTTCAACGTCAGATCAACCCCGCAACCCCCCGGCCGTACCCGTGGCGTTGGGGTGTTGCAGCCTCTACGGCACTCCGCTTGGTGGTCGAAGGTCACGACGCCCACGACTTCGTTGCTCCCAACGGTCCGCAGTAGCGTCCCTCGGGTCAGCTTCACATACCGCGGCTCGGGTTGTGCACGGCCGCCCGCGGCCACGCCACACAAGACCCCGGTGACGACTTGCGCCCCTCCTGGGAGAGGATACGGCAGGCCTCGCGCCACCGCTACGGCGTCGACCCATCCGGTCGTGACCACGGAAGCGTCGACTTCATACCCGATGAGAACGTAGCCGTCGTGCTCCGAACCGAATCGGCGCGCTGTGTTCCGATGTTGTGGTGCGGACCGTGCGAAGACTGCTCCCCCGGGCGACGCTCTGAACTCGATGGGGCGGATGAGGGTGGCGTTGTCGGTCCATTCGACCAGCGGTTGAGTGGCGCTCGAGAAGACCGCGCCGAGCTGTTCGGTGGCGACATATCCTTCCGCAGTGAGCTTGCCGCGCTCGAGTTGGACACGCGTCATGCTGCCCTCGGAGTCCAAGGCCATCACTCTCACACCCGGTGCCAAGGCGACGCCCGGCGTGGTCTCGCCCTCGGAGACCGGTGATGATGAGGGCTGTAGGAGGCTTGGGGTGGTGATGACGGTCTCGAGGTCGTCAACGTCGAAGGCCACCCCGATTCGGTAGGGACCATCATGCTCGCAGAGCAGCCGAGGGCGTCTCGAGGTCGCCCCGTCGTCGGGGTCGAGCACCGCATACACCCGAGATACCAAGCGCGGTCGCCTTGGTTTGGCGACCACGGTGAGTCCGCGCGGAGTGTAGGCGAGCTTCGGCGTGCCGACCCATGCTCGCTGGTGTAGCCGGCTGGGATCGAAGTCGAGTAGAGCGAACGCGGGAACATCCGCGGTGTCGACCGAGAGCGCCTCTGCCGGCGTATACGGCGAGGGAGGAGGGGGAGCCGGGATGTGAGCCACCCGTTCGAGGAGCTCGTCGAAGGTCGGCTCTGCGGCCGCGGGGCTTGCCGGAGTCGGCTTCGCGACGACCGCGGCCGGAGGCGGAGGGCTCGCGGTCCGTGACGCGCAAGCCTGCAGACACCAGGCGGACGCAAGTGTGGCTGCGAACAGCTGGAGTCGATGCTTGGTCAAACCCCGAGCGACCGACGACATCTTCATAGCCGTAGCATCGCCGCAGTGTTGCGGCAAAGCGAACGGACACATGGCGTTCGAGGGGCTCCCATGCCACGTCCGGACCAACTCACGAATCCGCCCACCATCCGGACACGAAGCTGCGATGGATACCCGCCTGCTCCGCCGAACGTGCGCCTCTCTCGGTCTGCTGCTGCTCGGCGGCTGCGATCGCCCCTGCGTCGAGACGGTCGACAGCGAGCAGGGGCAGCTCGGCTTCCTGGACCCGTTCGACTCGAGCTTGCCTGCGCCGTATGCGTCTGGTGACCCGGTTGTGGAGGGGTCTGCGTTCTGCTCCGAGGTCCTGCAGTGGTACGAGGGGCCGGAGCGCACCTGCGTGGCGATCTCGGCAGCGCCGCAGGAGTGGTTCGATCCGTGCTGGCAGCGGAGGGTCGAGGGCCCGGCACAGGAGCCGGACGATGGGTGTTTGCAGCTCCGCGGGCCGGGTGAGGTGACCTGGAGTCTTGAGCCGCGGGAGTGTGAGATCGATGTCGAGACGCCCGAGTTCGGCCCCGACGCGCTGAGCTTCGATGTTCGACCCTTCGCGTCGATGCAGGCCCGGATGCTGTGGTGGTTCGAAGAGCGGGCCGAGAGCCTCGCCAGCCCCGGCCCCGAGCCTTCCTTCCCCGACGACTGGCTCGATCCCGTTGGCGCCGAGATCCGCGTGGCTGGGTTCGGGGAGTTCTGGCCGACCCTCGCCCTGCGCGAGCCCGGCGTCTCCGAGTCCGTCGCCTTCACCCAGGGACTGGTCCGCGGTGAGGCGTTGGACGGCGATCCGGTCTTCACCAACGACGCCCTGTTCGGCACCTCCGTCCAGCTGAGCCCCGGCGAGCGCGCCCGCCTCGACCTCGAGCTGCCGGCCGGTACCGTGGAGGGCCCGACGATCCTCGGCGTCCAAGAGTCCGAGGTCGCGAGCCTCTCCCTCGTCGCTGCCTACGAGCCCGCCCGCGATGGCGCGCCATGGGGTTCACCTCTGGGCGTCCGGGCGATCCTGCGGGACAGCGAAGGCGGCCTGCTGCGCGGCGCCTCGATGCAGTGGGACGTCCGCGGCGACGCCGAGCTGCCCCAGACCTCCGGCGACGTTCTCATCCTCGGGACGGCCTGCACCCCTGCCGAGGCCGGCTCTGGCGATCAGAGCGCCACGGTCGTCGCGGGCATCGCCGGGCTCGAGCAGACCCTGGAGCTCCGATGGACCAGCCGGGTGTGCGAGGACTTCCCCGAGGATCCGTTCTCACCCGACCCCGAGCCGCTGGACTTCGGGATCTGTGCATGTCGAAGCGGCGGGGATGGACCCGGCGTGCTGGGAGCGGGGCTGCTGCTGGTCGTGCTGTTGGGGCTCCGCCGATCCCGCTACCCCGAGGGCGGGCCGGTTGCCTCGTAGGCGTCGAGCCGGTCCCGCAGCGGTGGGTTCACGCGCGGCCTGATCGGACTCGTCGCGGCGGCGTACTCCAGACTCTCCTCCACGGGCCCCGGCCCCGTGTTGTCCGTTGATCCGTCGACGCGTGATGCATCGGGATCGACCGCCTGCGCGGTCAGTTCGGCGCGTGCCTCGAGCGCGACGGCCCGCGCCGCCCGGGCGACCGCGCGGTCTTGCGGTGAGGGGTTGGCCGCTGCACTCGCAGCACCGATCACCGTCTCCATCTTTCGAAGGGTCGCCTTCACATCGCCCTCCACTTCCGCGGCATCGATCGACACGCTGCCGTCCACGACATAGCGCCGCCCATCGGGCCCGGTCTCGTACTTGTACTGCGGAGTGGAGGCGAAGGAACCACCACGAGCCGCGTGCGCTTGTTCGCGCCGCCGAACCTCCTCATCTCTCGCCTGCAGTTCCTCGACTGTGGCCTGCTCACGCTCGGTGAGTTCGGCCGGTGCGGCAAGCGGCGTCGCTGATTGTTCGTCGTCGCCAGACTCAGCCCCTTCGGGTCCTCGGGCGGCAGCGTCCCGGCCGCGTGCCGTATAGATGGTGGCACCGCGCTCGTCCTCGGCGCCGCGAGTGCGAGCGGATCCCGGCGCATCGCCGCGACCCTGCGCAAGCGCGGCCGGGACGCTGCCGCCCGAGGACCCGAAGG
>CAJXVA010000688.1 GCA_913061055.1 uncultured Pseudomonadota bacterium | reverse complement strand
CGCCTTGGCCAGCCGCGGCTCAGCCGCTTGGTCGATGACCTCGACCCGCAGCATCGGCCCTTCGAGCGGACCGAAGTAGTTGCGCAGCTCCTGCGCAACTTCAGAGCTGGGCGGCATGAAGATGCGAACATCGACCGGTGCCTCGAGAGCCTGCGCGAGCGCGAACGTGGCAGTCCCTGGTTGCGGCGTCTTGAAGTACGCGAGGTCCCAGCGTTCCTTCTTCTGGCTGGCGATGTAGTTGACCGGGAACACCACGCCGATGCCCATCGCGACGATCAGACCGTGCAACGCCAGTTCGCGCGCCCGTCGTTTGGGCATGACGGTCGGCGAGCTCTCGCACGCGTAGTCCGCCGTCAGCATGGGTACGGTGCCGATCAGCCAGACGAGCGGCCACAGCGAGCGCCACGTCCCCAGCCAGCGCTCTTCCGCTTCGTCGCCGAGCGTGAGCGTGGCGACGACGGTGTCGGTCGTCGCCGTGTAGAGCACGAGGGAGGCCACACCGGTGAGCAAGCCCATCAGCGCCAGGCGATGTCCCAGCCGGAGGCCGGGGTCCTTGGTGGCACGCAACGGTCGCAACCTCAGCGCCGCTGCGACGGCCAACAAGATGCAACCGAGGATCGTGGCCGCCATCTGCGGGCCGTCGTTCCCATCGAGCATGCGCTGCCCGATGAACAGCGTGCACATCGAGACCAGGTACAGAATCGCCGAGAGGCTCATCGCCACCTCCGAGCCGCCATGAAGCGGGTACTGAGCATCAGAGAAACGAACGCGATACTGACGTAGAACACGATGTCCTCGGTGTTGATCTGTCCCTGCATGAACCCGCGAAAGTGCCGGTCATACAGGCTCATGTACGAGAACACGTCCTTGAGCGGTGGATCGGCGACCTTGGCAAGCAACCAGAACACGACCAGCACAACGGTCAGCGCGGTGGAGGCAAAGCCCGCCACCAGCTGGGAACGGGATACTGTGGATGCGAACGTCCCGATCGCCGCCGTTGCGGCTGCGACCAGCAACAAGCCCGTGTAGCCGGCCACGATGTGCCCGTAGGACACCTTGCCGTTCACGAAGACCAGGGCCGGCATGTACAGCGTCACGAGGATGAGCCCCGCGAGCACAGTCATCGCCGAGAGGTACTTGCCACCGATGATCTGCCACGGACGCAACGGAGAGCTATCGATGAGGACCAGCGTGCCCGTCTGACGCTCCTCGGCCACCAGCCGCATGGTCAGCAACATCGAGGCGATGACCGTGGTGCCAAAGGAGAAGTAGAAGAACTGCTCCATCACCTCGGCGCTGTACTTGGGCCGATCGCCCAGGGCGACCGCGTTGAACAGGATCCCGTCCACGACCAACACAACGGCGATCACCGCGTAACCCCAGACGTTGTTGAGATAGGCGGCCAGGTCCCGGCGCGCCACCATCATCATCCCTCTCATGATGCCTTTTCTTCCTTGGCGAGGGTCGCCTTCGCGTCACCCCGTGTGAGCTGCAGGAATGCCTGCTCGAGCTCCGAAACCGTGTCCGCAACCGCAAACACGCCGAGCCCTGCCGCGACGACGTGGGCGACCAACTCGTCGCGGGCGCGTTCGCCATCGGCCAGCGTCACGTCGGCACGGACGAGCGCCTCGTCCTCGTCAACTTCGAAGTCCGTGACCGCATCGCTGCTCGAGAGCGCCTCTTTGACGGCATCCACGGTGCCACGAAGGCTCAGCGTGACAGACCCGCCGCCCCCCTGCTGTTCGGCGAGTTCGTCGGTCGATCCGGTCGCGACGATGCGCCCACCGTGGATGACGAGTACCCGGTCACAGGTCACCGCAACCTCGGTGAGGATGTGGGAGCTGATGAGGACCGTGGCGCGCTCCTTGAGGGAGCGGACGACCTTGCGCATCTCGACGATCTGCTGCGGATCGAGCCCGCTGATAGGCTCGTCGAGGATCACAACCTCGGGTCGGTGAATGATCGCCTGGGCGATGCCCACCCGCTTTCGATAGCCGTGCGAGAGCTCGTCGATGACCTTGTGCTGCATGGTCCCGAGGTCGCACAACTCGATGACCTTGGGCAGTTCGGCATCGACCTCCTTGGCCGAGCAGCCCTTGGCTTGCCCCGCCCAGCGGAGAAACTCTCGGACCTGCATCTCACGATACAGTGGCGGCTCTTCGGGCAGGAAGCCGATCTTGGTCCGCAACGTATCCGGGTCCTCGAGCGCATCCACACCACCGACGCGGACCGTGCCCGCGCTGGGCATCAGCAGCCCTGCAATGACCTTGAGGATGGTGCTCTTGCCCGCGCCGTTGAGGCCAAGGAACCCGACAATCTCGCGCTCGCCGATCGAGAACGAGGCGTCCTGCACCGCCGCAAAGTCGCCGTAGTAGCGCGTAAGGCCTTCGACTTCGATCATCGTCTTGCCTCAATCCAAGAAGAAGTCGGGCACGAGGTCCGCGCCAGGTTCGACGGCGTAGGGGTCGAAGTCCGTGATTCCAGCATCCGCCAGCACCGCATCATCGACGAAGAAGTTCCCGGTCGTGGTCTTGGCGTCCATCACCAGGACGGCGTGGGCTGCATCGGCCATGATCGTCGGCTTGCGGCAACGCTTCATCATGTCGTCGCCCCCGATCACGTTGCGGACGGCTGCGGTCGCGATGGCCGTCCGGGGCCACAGGCCGTTGACCGCGATCTTGCCTTTGAACTCGCCGGCATGGCCGATGACGCACATGCTCATCCCCATCTTGGCCATCGTGTAGGCGGGGTGGCTTCGGTACCACTTGGGATCGGCCGACAGCGGCGGGCACAGCGTGAGCACGTGTGGGTTGTCCGCCTTGAGCAGGTGCGGCGCCGCCTTGGCAGTGCACAGGTATGTGCCGCGCGCGTTGACCTGCTGCATGAGATCGTAGCGCTTCATCGACGTGTGCGCCGTGTTCGTCAGGCTGATCGCACTGGCGTTGTTGATGAGGATGTCGATGCCCCCGAAGGTCTCCACGGCCTTGGCCATCGCAGCGTCGACCGCCTCCTCCGATCGGATGTCGGTCACGATCGGAAGCGCGGTGCCACCGGCGGCCTCGATCTCCTCGGCTGCCGTGTAGATCGTTCCGGGGAGCTTGGGGTGCGGCTCGGCGGTCTTGGCCGCGACGACGATCTTCGCCCCGTCGCGAGCAGCACGCAGCGCGATGGCCTTGCCGATGCCTCGGCTCGCCCCAGTAATGAACAGCACCTTGTTCGATAGATCGGCCACGGCCGGGGAGATTAGCCGATGCTCGCGGAACTTGCCCGGGCGCACCCGATTCGGCGTCCGGAGGGCTTTCGGAGGCCGGTTGAGGTCTGGTACTCGGGGACAATGCGCTGGTTTGTCCGCGGAGACATCGACGGGTTCTTCGGCCTTGCGCTCGACAACTTGGTGCAGCTGCTGCTCATCGACGCCTTGTGCCGCACGGTGCTCGGCTTCGACGACGCGTTGCTGCACGGACGGGTGCTGCCCGGCGTGGCGATGTCACTCATCGTCGGCAACCTCTTCTACGCCTACCAGGCCAAGAAACTCGGGGACACCACCGGCCGGGACGACGTGTGCGCCCTGCCCTACGGGATCAACACCGTCTCGTTGTTCGCCCATGTGTTCTTGGTGATGCTGCCGGCCAAGCTGGCGGCCACGGCAGCCGGGGCCGAGGACCCGGCGCGCATCGCATGGCAGGCCGGACTCGTCGCGACGCTCGGCAGCGGCGCGATCGAGCTCGGCGGTGCCTTCGTCGCGGAACGTCTGCGCAAGGCCACGCCTCGAGCCGCTCTGCTCGCCACCCTCTCGGGCATCGCGCTGGGCTTCATCGCCCTGGGGTTTCTGTTCAGGACGTTCGCCAATCCGCTCATCGGACTCGCGACGCTGGGCATCGTCATGCTGACGTACTTCGGGCGGGTCCGGTTCAAGGGCAACATTCCCGGCGGACTCGTCGCGGTGGGGCTGGGCATCATCATCGCGTGGAGCACCGGGATGGCGCCGGTCGGCGACCCGCCCGGCGCCGCGAGCTTCCACGTTCCGATCCCCGTCATCGGCGACCTCATCGATGCCTTGGGCGCCGGGCACCTGACGACATACTTCTCCATCATCCTGCCGATGGGGCTGTTCAACCTGGTCGGCTCGCTTCAGAACATCGAATCTGCCTCCGCCAGCGGCGACGATTTTCCCGCAGCACCCTCGCTTGCGGTCAACGGCGGCGGCACCCTCGTCGCCGGCTTGTTCGGCAGCTGCTTCCCGACGACGATCTACATCGGGCACCCCGGCTGGAAGGCGATGGGAGCTCGGGCGGGATATTCGGTGGCCAACGCCGTATTCGTCACCATCGTTTGCCTGACGGGAACGCTGGGCTGGCTCGCATACGCCATCCCCATCGACGCAGGCATGGCGATCATCTTGTGGATCGGGATGGTGATCACCGCCCAGGCGTTCCAGGCCACCCCGCGAAACCACGCCCCTGCGGTCGTGATGGGGCTGCTCCCGGGGGTTGGGGCTTGGGGCGCGGTGATGGCGAAGAACGGACTTCGTGCCGCGGGCGTGGGAAGCCCCGGAGGACCCCCATTCAGCGAAGGGTTGATCGCCAAGTTCGCCGCCAGCGACACCTGGATTCACGGGGCCTTCGCGCTCGAGCAGGGCTTCATCTTCACCTCAATGATCCTCGCGGCCGCGACCGTGGCGGTGATCGAGCGCAAGTTCGTGACCGCCGCCGCGTGGTGTGCCGCCGCATCGTTGCTCTCGG
>CAJXVA010000687.1 GCA_913061055.1 uncultured Pseudomonadota bacterium | reverse complement strand
GAGATGTAGAGAGGTCTCGTGGGCTCGGAGATGTGTATAAGAGACAGGGGCAACCCAGGCTTGGGAGCCATGCCGAGCCAGGTTGGGCCCATCGCCCTCTTCACCGGGCTCGACCTCGTGGCATGCGTTGCACTCGAGTTCATCCTCCCAGAGCGCAGCCCCCTTCGCCGCCAACGCCTCATCGACGACCTGGTCGCCCTGCAGCTGCATGAGGTACTCGACCAGCGGCTCGAACTGTTCCGCCGGCAGGTCTTCTTCGGGATAGGCCTCCATCTCGTCGGCCATCTTCGTGTTGCCGAAGAATCGCGGATCCGCGGCGTTGCGGACCAGCGCCGAGACCCATGCCCGCGACGAGTAGTCCTCGAGCGAGGGGCCCTCGTCTCCACCGAACCCACCGAGCGCATGACAGCCCTGGCAGTGCTCCTTGTAGAGCATCTTGGTGCGGTACTCCGGGTCGTTGAAGAACACCGCGGGACCGCCGAGAGGGACCACGCCCATCTTGGCGTAGGCGCGAGCTTCTTCCGCCGACTTCTCCGCCGCCGCGACCGATTTCTGGAACTCCTCGTCGGCTGCGTCCGACTGGATGCCGTAGACGGTCAGGCCGATGGTTCCGGTCATGAGCACGGCCATGCCGGCCAGGACCAAGATGCGTCCGGCCTTGCCGGCGACCTTGTCGATGAACGGCGCGACGACCAAGAACGTGACTGCGGCACCGGGGATGACCATGGTCGCCACCGGCTCCATCGGCCCCTCGAAGAACATCCGCAGCTTGTAGAGGAACAGGAAGTACCACTCGGGTCTTGCCTGGAAGTTCTCCGTCGGATCGGCGGGCCCCAACAACTCAGCGCCGTGCGTGCTGATCGTCAACGCGACGATCAGGCCTCCGACGGCCGCCATCGCGAGAATGTCGAGAAACGCCTGCGCGGGGAAGTATCGCTGCGTGGTCTTGTGCGCCTCGGCATCCGACATCCGCTCGGGTGCCGGCAGGCCGTGCTGGGCGCGCTGTCGACTGATGAGCCAGATCAGCCCGACGAAGACGGCGGGCAACACGAACACGTGCAGTGCATACAGACGCAGGATGCTGAGGTTGCCCGCATCCGAGCCCCCTTGGACGAGCGTCCGAATGATCTCGCCGCCGGGGGTCTGCTCCGCGATCGACAACTCGACCTGAATGCCCCAGTAGCCGGCTTGGTCCCACGGCAACGGGTTGCCGGTCAGACCGAGCGCAAGGCCGATGCCGAGCATTCCGATTCCCGCCCACCACGTGACCTCGCGCGGCGCCTGGTAGACGCGGTGCAACACCATCTGCGTCAGCCACAGACCGATCACCACGATGAACACCGAGGTGCCGTGATAGTGCAGCCCACGGACGAACCAGCCCATGGTGACCTGGTCCTGAATGTAGGCGGTCGAGGCCCACGCATCGGTTGCCGATGGGCTGTAGTAGGTCGCGAGCACGGTGCCCAGTACCGCCTGCTGCACGAACAGGTACGTGATGATCGCCGGGAAGATGTGGCGAAGGCGGACGCCACCGTGCACGAGCCGGTCCCGATACATCTCCCAGCTGGAGATCAGACCCAGCCGGTCTTCGACCGCGTCGACGAGGTTGTCGAGCATGCTCATACGATCGGCTCCTTGCCTTCAATGCCCTGTTTGAATCGCTGGTAGCGAATCTGGACCAGGCTCTCATCGACCTGGGTCTCCAGGGTATCCATCGCCCGCGGCGACGGTCCCTCTTCAACGCCACCTTCGATCGTGAACCAGGAGTTGTGGCACGCGCAGAGGAACTTTTTCTTCTCTGGCACGTAGTCGATCCCGCAGCCCAGGTGCGGACAGACCGTCGAGAACGCGACGAGTTCGTCGCCCTGCTCCCGAACCCACGCCGAGCCGACCTTCACTTGCACAACCCGGTTCCACGCATCGACCCGGTCGGCGTAGATGTCGACCTTGACCGGGTCCTCACCGAACCCGGTGCGGCCACCCACGGGAACAAACACGTCCGCGCCGCTGGTCGTCGCATTGCCCAGGGGGTGAACCAGCATCGCCACCGCAGGGCCGAGAGCCGCCCCCGCAAGGCCGACGCTCACCGCCGAGAACCCGATCGTCAAGAACCCGCGACGGGACCCACCCGCCGCACCATCATTGTCTTCGCCCTGAGCCATGCGCTTGTCGACGCCGCCATCGTATCGAGGCAGCGCCTGTTGCACTACGGAAGAAGCCGAATCTCGTTACGGGCGCGAGCGGGACTACTCGACGGTCAGGCAGCAGAGTGTGTACGGATCGTCTGGCTCCGCCTCGCCGATCGCGGTGCCGACCGAGGCCTCGCAGGAGACGTTGTTGACCGACAGCGTGCTGTAGCGTGCCCCCTCGACCCCAGGAGAGATGCTGACGCAGCTTCCTCCGATGGTGACCGCGCCGATCGGCGACGAGCTGCAAGAGTTGAACATCGTGACGGTCCCGTCGCACTCGCCCTCGGGGTTCCCGCAGGTGCACGTTTGGCAGTTGCGTGTATCCGTGAATCCGGCGTGGCGAACGAATCGGTCCTCGAAGGCTCCATCGGGGCACTGAAGATCCCCCGGCTGCCAGACGCAGGTCCGTGCCTCGAACCCTTCGGGCGGTCCCGGGATGCAGGTGTCGCGACCTTCGCAGACGCCGGTGACCGGCTGGACCCCGCCGCAGACCGTCGAGGCAGAGTTCCAACTCGCGGTGGGAAGATCGGTGGTTCCCGCCGGCACGCACGAGCCGCCCGTGACACCGGGGTCCGCGACCTCCCAATAGTGTCCGTTGGCTCCGGACGGGGCGGTGGAGCAGGTCCCGGTCATCGTGAACTCTTCGTTCGGCGTCAGGCAGGCCGCGTCCGTCGCGTGGTATTCGAGGGAGATTGACGCGCAGCTGGCCCCGGTCGCGGTCCCGCACTCGCAGTCGCATTCCGCGGGCGCGGCCTGCAGGTCGTCGGAGGCAGAAAATGCCAACTCTGGGTATGTGTCCGGACACGGCGGTGGCTCGTCCGTCGTGGCCGTTTCGGCCCAAACCACAGGCCCATCCCATCCCGCGGGCGCTTCTGCGACACAGATGTTTCCGCCGCCGCAAGACGCTGGCCCCGTCGTCTCGTCGGTGTCCGAGGGATCGGTCGTCTCGGTGTCGCCCTCCGTCGTATCCGGGTCGACCGTCGTCGGCCCGTCCGTTGTCGGACCCGTGGTCGGACCGGTCGTCGGCGTGGTTGTCGGACCGCTCGTGGGACCCACGGTCGGGTCGGTGGAAGCCGTGCTCCCGGCCTCGGCGGTGCCCTCGCTCTCACCAAGGTTGGGGTTGGGCTCGAGGCATCCCGACAGTGCGCCCGCTGCGGTCAGCAGCAGCCCGGTCCGCAATCCAAGTCTCATATGGCCATAGGATCGCAGAAACCTGGGGCCGCGCCAACGCGATCACGCGGTTGGGGACAGGGCGCGCGCCTGCGCGGCCTGGTCTTGATGGTCCGGCGCGATCACCCAGACGCCGCGGAGCTCGCTCAAGGAGAACTCGGTGCCCGGCGCATCGCCGCAGGGGGCGACGCAGAGCGTTGTTCGGCCCGATGGCCCGGCCAGCTCCACCGCGATGAGAACGTCGCCTTGGCTCCGCAGCTGCACGGCGAGGGCGGCAAAGGTGCATCGGCCATCGGACCCCTGTGGACCAGGGACCACGTGCCGGTGAACAAAGGACTGCCCCCACGAGCCAAGCAACTCGGCATACACGGTGTCGAAGCCCGGCACGACGACGGCCTGAAACAGGAAGTACGCCCGGAGTTCCTGGGTGGAGAACACCCGGACGTCGTCGATGCCCAGCTTCCGGTATCGCTGCTCGAGGCGGGTGGCGAGGCGACCATCGACGACCTCGGCCACCACGCGAGGACGACGGGTCTGCTCGGGACCCCGCATGTCCAGGAGCTGCTCGAGCTTGAGAAGCGTGGTCGCGGTCCGCTTGTCGGCGCTCTCGGTGTCGGAGGCGACGAAGATGATGGCGTCCAGGTCGGCGACATGCCCGAACTCCGCCGGCAGATCGACGAGGTTTCGCGACGCCATCGCGTCGGCGACGCACAGATGCATCGCGCTGACGCCACTGTCCGTGTCGCGATCGAGCGAGACCGAGATCATGCCGTCGACCTGACGCTCGAAGACCCCGTGTCGTCCGTGCATCAGCCCCCGCTTGACCAGCTCACTGTGGGCGTCCAAGGCCGCGAGCGCCTGCGTCCGGGCCTCGGCGTTCTGGACCAACACCAACACCTCACCGCCGGGGTCGCTGCGGAACAACTCCTCGAGCATGTAGATCGACCCCGGCCGAAACCCGCAGACGAGGATGCGCGTGGTCTTGCGACGGTGCGTCCGCGCCAGGGTCGGGAGGACGACGTCCTGCGGGGCAGCCGCAAGCGTTGCGCCGGGCCCGGGGTGTTGCGGAAGATCGGAGGCGATCGACCAGATCGACGCGAACCGGTCCGCGATGCCAACGAACCCCCGCACCCGCGGCAGTGCCTCGTCATCGGGCGGGTTGATCGTCACGTCGAAGTCCCGCTCGCCGGGCCTGCCCGAGCGCTCGACCAGCAGCCCCAGCGGGATGACGCGACCGCCATCTTTGGTTCGCGCCAACCCGCGCTCCAACAACGTGTCCATCGCGCCCCGGGCCGATGAACCGAGGTCGGGTGGATCCTTCATCGAGAAACTGAGGCCTCGGGCGTCGAAGAAGCAGGTGTAGATCCTGTCTCTTATACACATCTCCGAGCCCACGAGACCTCTCTACATC
>CAJXVA010000686.1 GCA_913061055.1 uncultured Pseudomonadota bacterium | reverse complement strand
CCCGCAGCGGGGGAAACCGAGAGGTTTCCCCTTTAGACCAGCTAGTCGTCTTCGTCGTGAATGACGTCGGGCAGGGCGACCACGCCGACGAGCTTGGCGCCTTCGACCGCCTTGTCGACCCCGAGCTTGGGCCCCTGGACCAGGGTCACGGAGTACTCGGGCTTCAGGACTCGGGTGATCGTCGCTTCGACCGCGCTGGGCTTCAACGCGGCGACTTGAGATGCGAGCTCGCGGAAGTAGGCGTAGCTTCGGCCACTTCGGACCGCCCGCGCCAGCGTGTTGGCGAACTCCTTCGGGTCGCCTTGCGCGTTGATCATCCGCTGCAGGACGCTGCGGCGTGCGAAGGCGAAGCGCCGTTCAAAGTCCTCGTGGGTGCGTAGCTCCTCGATTGCCGCCAAGATGGCGACGAGACCCTCGTCGGCGCGCGCGCTATCGATTGCGCCCCCAATACTGATCCGCGGGCGGTCGGTGTCGAGTCTGGCGTAGGTGCCGTAGCTGGCGCCTAACTCCATGCGAACCCGGCCCACGCCGAAGTTCAACATCTCGGCCATCACCAACAGAGATGCGTGGTCATCTCCGTAGACCTCGGCCAGGCCGAAGTCGATCTGCACGTCGGTCTGGACCCGCTCCTTGTCGATCTCGGTCATCACCCGCGTGGCGCCCGGCTTGGGCTGCGGGACCGGGGGGGCGGCGGGCTCGGTGTAGGGATCGAGCCAGGTGTTGCCGCGTTCTCGGAACTCGGGAGTCCCGAAGAACTTGTCCACGTACGCGATGGCCATCTCCATGTCGAAGCCGCCCGTGATGATCAACGCGCTGTTGCCAGCCCGGTAGTGTTTCGCACGAAATTCTTCGAGGCTGCGCACGCCGATGTCGCGGAGCTGTTTTCGGTCGGTGATGCGTGGCCGAACGTGCGGGTGGCCTTTTCCGTAGACCGCCTCGTAGAACGCGTTGTTGCGCTTGGCGACTTGCTGCCAGCGCTGCTTCTTGAGCTGCTCCTTGTTGAAGGCCTTCCAGCCCTCCAGCGCCCGGGTTTGATACGACGCGTTCACCGTCTGCTCGGCCAGCCCGGCGATGATGAAGTCCAGGTAGATCGACAGCCCACGGGAGGTGTACGTCGTCGCCCCGGCGGTGGTGAAGCTGCGGAAGATACCGCCAGCTTTGTCGAAGAAATCCATCAAGTTCCGACTGCTGGTGAGCGTGTAGTCGGGCCCATAGGTGCGGCGCGCGAGCTGGGCGAGGTCCGGCTGCTTGGGTGCGTCGGTGGTGCCGGCAGCCACGACGAGCTGCACGTCCATGACCGGAAGTCCGCTGCTCTGGACGAGGACGACCTTCATCCCGTTGTCGAGTTCGTACTCCAGGGACTGGCCCTCCGGCGGCGCAATGTCCTCGAGCGGGATGGCCCGACGGGCCTCGGAGGGGTCGATGTCCTCCGGGACACCGAGGCTCTCCTCTTCGTCGGGGCTGTAGTCGAACTGGGCGCGTTCGATCTCGGGCTCGTTGCCATCGGGGACGACCTTGACGACCAGCGCCTTGTTACGCGCGAAAATCTTTCGGCCGATCGCCTGCGCGTCCTCGGAGGTCAGATCGTCCAGCTCGGCGATATCCGCACCGTAGAAGCCCGGTTGGGATCCGGGCTCTTCGAGGTAGTCCGCAAACGCCACGCCGCTTTGGGTGATCGTCGCGACCGAGTCCAGCACCTGCAGACGCGCTCGTTGCCGAGCCGAATCGTAGGCGCCCGCATAGTCCTTGTTGTCGAGCTTGGGCGAGAACCCCTTGGTGATCGCATCCAGAACCTCGTCGATGCCGCGATCGAGCTGCTCGGGCTCCTTGGTCTCGACCATCACGCCAAACAGCTGAGCTTCTTTGCCGCCGACGGGCATGAAGCCCCAGGTCTCGACCACGCCCAGCGGCCCTCGGTCGACGAAGAACGACAGCGCAATCGCCATGGTCTCGATACAGGCCTGGGCCGGGAGGTAGTTGGGCGTGAAGCGCTTGGGCATGTGGAAGAGCACCAGCGCGGTCGGCTTCTTCACCGGCGCCTTGATCTCGACCGTCTTGCCCTGGACCGCGGGTGGTGGGACCGGCGCTCGCTTGGCGTCCGGTCGCTTCGGCAACGGCTCGAGGTACTTCTTCGCGAGCTTCAGCACCTCCGCCGGGTCGACGTCGCCGGTGATGACGACATCGGACTGGCCAGCGGTGTAGTAGCGCTGGATGAAGTCGCAGGTGTTCTGCGGGGTGATCGATGCCAGCTGGTGGTCATCGCTCGCGCCGCTGCTGTGATACGGGTGCCCGGCCGGGAACGCGATCTCGAACACCTTGTTGTAGATGAAACCGAACGCGCCGCCGAATCGCCATCGGTGCTCGTTGCGAACCACGTCGCGCTCTCGCTCGAACGCGGCCTCTGGCACCTCTTCGCAGTCGTACTGCAGGCGCCGCGAGGTGTACTTGAAGTAGTTCTCCAGCTCGCCGGAGAGGCCCATGTGCATGTAGTGGGTCTCGTCGCTGGAGGTGAACGCGTTGAAGAACAGCGTGTGCTGCGGAAGCGCCTGCATCAGCCGCGTGGTCCCCGGACCATCCGAGCCGATCTGAAACATCAGGTGCTCGACGAAGTGGGCGATGCCCGCCTTGCCCGTGGGGTCGTCGCGGCTCCCCACGTGGTGGCGGACGTCGAACTCGACGAGGCGCGTGTACGGGTCGGGAACGACAAAAAGTCGCAACCCGTTGTCGAACTCGATCAGGCCCGCCTGCGAGTCGAGGTGCAGCTCGCGGTCGGGGGTCGGGAGCTCGGGGGTCTGCGTGGTGTCGCCAGCCTTGCCGCTACAGCTGGTGGCGAGAAGAGTGGCGGCGAGGAGGGCAGGGAGGGAGGCGCGCAGCATCGGCATGGGTTGACTCGGGGGAGACGGGAATTAGTTCCAGGAGCCGCGGCGCAGGTTTCACCGCGTGATCTCCTCTATCGGCGCCACCCATAGATGGGTTGTGCGGGGTCTAAGATGCCGCAGGGACTGCCAGGGCGCGAATTCGTGGAAATTCCCGCCTCACGGCGCGTTTGACCCACTGGATCGCGTTGCCTATGTTCGGGCGGATCCGCAGGCCTGCATGCTTTTTCCCACGTTCGACTTCCTGCTCTTTGCCCTGCCGGTGTTGGCGGGGTTCTGGGCGCTGTCGAACCGGCCCTGGGCCCGCGTCGTATTTCTGCTGGTCGCGAGCTATTTCTTCTACGCCGCCGGGCCGAAAACCACCCCGCCGCCGGCCCCCGCCTACTTCGCCGGCCTGCTGATCTTCTCGACCTGCCTCGACTACGTCTGCGGCTCGGCGATCTACCGCCACCACGAGGGCTTCAAGTCCAAGGACCCCGCGATCAAGGCCGCCGCGAGCCGCAAGCGGAACGTGTGGCTGTACTTGAGCCTGGCTGGAAACCTGGGGCTGCTCGCGTACTTCAAGTACGCGAACTTCTTTCTGTCGGGGTTCGCCGACGTGTTCGGCCTCTTCGGCGTCGACATCGAGGTCATCCACCTCGACGTCATCCTGCCGCTGGGCATCAGCTTCTACACATTCCAGAGTCTCAGCTACACGATCGACGTCTGGCGTGGGCGACTGGTGCCCGAGACTTCGTTCACTCGGTTCGCGCTGTTCGTCGCGTTCTTTCCGCAGCTCGTCGCGGGTCCGATTGTCCGAGCGAAGGAGTTTCTGCCGCAGCTTCAGCGTGGCCCGCGGTTCACGCGTGATGGGCTGGAAGAAGGTGCGTTCCGCATCCTCAAAGGCCTCGCCAAGAAGGTCGTCCTCGGGGACTTCATCGCCGTCGCGCTGACCGACCGAATCTTCGATGCGCCCGACACGTTCACCTCGCCCGAGCTGCTGATCGCCCTGTACGCCTACACGCTGCAGATCTACGCGGACTTCTCGGGCTACTCCGATATCGCCATCGGCCTGGGCAAGATGTTGGGCTTCACGCTGCCGGAGAACTTCAACCGGCCCTACCAGTCCAAGGACATCGCGGAGTACTGGCGACGTTGGCACATGACGCTGTCGGCGTGGCTGCGCGACTACCTGTTCTTCCAGATTCTCTCCCGCCTGGGGTCCAAGGGCGGCTACTACGCGCTGTGGATCACGATGTTCTTGGTGGGCATGTGGCACGGCGCGAGCTGGAACTTCGTCATCTACGCCAACATCCACGCCGGCGCGGTGGTGTTCAACCGCTGGAATCGCATGCGGGACCGCAAGCTGACGGTCATGGGGATCGTCGGCTGGCCCGTCGCGACGGTGGCGCTCAGCGTCGCGGTGGCGGCATTCGGGCGCTACGTGCTCGAACTCGATTGGCAGCAGGGCTCGATTCTCGGTGGCGGCGTCGGAGTGCTGTTCCTCGTCATCGCATGGTTGCCGATGCCCAAGGGCAAGGCCCTGGTGGCGGTGCACGTGCTGCTGACGTTCCACCTGGTGGTGCTCTCACGCATCTTCTTCCGGGCGCCCGACTTTGAGACCGCTCGTCGCTTCATCAACGCACTGCTCACCTTCGACACGTGGGGCGTCCGTCCCGGCTTGGGCAGCACCGGCGTGTGGGTCGCCCTCGTGCTGGGCCTCGCGTATCACTTCACTCCGGTCCGCTGGGTCGACGTCCATCTCAAGGGCCTGTTCCGCAAGACACCCGGGGTGCTGATCGGTCTGGCGGCGTCGGGCCTCTTCTACGGACTGATGCGTTTGATGGACGGCTCGCCGCGGGCGTTCATCTACTTTCAGTTCTAGTTTAGGGCTGTCTCTTATACACATCTGACGCTGC
>CAJXVA010000685.1 GCA_913061055.1 uncultured Pseudomonadota bacterium | reverse complement strand
GTCCACGGAGGGCGCAGCCGCACCGCTCGCCGCTGCGCCCTCCGTGGACCTTCACGCGATCATGACCGCGGTCGTCGCCGACAAGACCGGCTATCCGCCGGAGATGCTCTCGCCGGAGATGAACTTGGAAGCGGACCTGGGCATCGATTCCATCAAGCGGGTCGAGATCCTCTCCGCGGTCCAGGATGCGGCGCCGGAGATGCCGGAGGTCGACCCCAACGCGCTGGCCAAGCTGCAGACACTCGGTGAGATCGTCGCGCACATGCAGAGCCTGATGGGCGCGCCTGCAGCCGCCCCGGTCGCCGCAACGCCTTCGCCCTCCGTGGACCTGCACGCGATCATGACCGCGGTCGTCGCCGACAAGACGGGCTACCCGCCCGAGATGCTCTCTGCAGACATGAACCTGGAGGCGGACCTGGGCATCGACTCGATCAAGCGGGTCGAGATCCTCTCGGCCGTTCAGGATGCGGCCCCGGACATGCCGGAGGTCGATCCCAACGCGTTGGCCAAGCTGCAGACGCTCGGCGAGATCGTGGAGCACATGCAGGGTCTGATGGGCGGCGCAGCGTCGCCCGCAGCGGCTGCACCCCCAGCGACGCCGCAAGCCGAGTCGGCCCCCGCCTTGGGGCGCTTCGTGCTTCGTGCCGTTGCAGAGGATGCGCCTGGGCTCACGCTACGGGGTCTGTCCGCGGCGGGTCAGGTTGCCGTGACCGATGATGGCACCGGGGTGAGTGGGGCGCTGGTGTCCGCGCTGCAGGCCCGCGGTGTGCCGGCGGTGTCCTGGCGCGACGGTACCCCGCTCCCCAGTGGTGCGCGGGGTCTCGTGATTCTCGACGGCCTCAGGCAGGTGGATGCCGCCGGTTCGGTCGCGATGCATGCGTCGGCGTTCGCCCGCGCCCAAGCGCTGTGCAAGACCACGAAGCCCAGCTTGCTGGTCACGGTCCAAGACACCGGCGGTGCGTTCGGCACCACGGGGCTCTCGCCGTCCCAAGCATGGGCCTCGGGCCTCACCGGGCTGGCGCGGACCGCCAACCAGGAGTGGCCACAGGCGTCGGTCAAGGCGATCGACATCCAGCGTGGGGACCGAAGCGCAGCCGCGGTGGCCGAAGCGTTGGCCCACGAGTTGCTCGAAGGGGGCAACACGCTCGATGTCGGTCTCGCAGCCGACGGGACGCGGTGCGTGCTTCGGTCCGTGTCCGAGCCGGTCGAGCCCGGCGCGATGCCCTTGCCGCAGGGCGCGGTCGTCGTCGCTTCGGGGGGTGCGCGTGGCGTCACAGCGGCCACGCTCATCAAGCTGGCCGAGCAAGGGAGCTACCGTTTTGCCCTGCTGGGTCGAACGGCGCTCGCCGAAGAGTCCGCGCAAACCCAGGGAGCGTCGGACGACGCGGCTCTCAAGCGTGCGCTGCTGCAGGAGGCTCAGGCCAAAGGCGAGGCTGTCTCACCGGCCAGCCTGGGTGCACGGGCCAAGGCCCTGCTGGCAGCTCGTGAAGTGCGAGCGACGCTGGAAGCGATCACTGCTGCGGGGTCGACCGCGGCGTACATCCCGGTGAGCGTGACGGACACGCCAGCGCTCACCGCCGCCCTGGACCAGGTGCGCACCCGTTGGGGCAGCATCGACGCGGTCGTCCATGCCGCCGGGGTGCTTGCCGATCGCCGCATCGAGGACAAGACGCCCGAGCAGTTCGAGCAGGTGTTCTCCACCAAGGTCGCCGGCCTTCGGGCGCTGCTCGATGCCACCGCTGCCGACGAGCTGAAGCTGCTGGTGATGTTCTCCAGCGTCGCCGCTCGCTACGGCAATGCGGGCCAGGTCGACTACGCCATGGCCAACGAGGTGCTCAACAAGGTCGCGTGGTCGTATGCGGCGCAGCACCCGAGATGCCGGGTGAAGTCGCTGGGCTGGGGCCCTTGGAAAGGCGGCATGGTGACGCCGCAGCTCGAGCAGCACTTTGCGGCGATGGGCGTCCCGCTGATCCCGCTGGAGGTCGGTGCGCAGATGATGCTCGACGAGATTCGGCACGGTGCGGCCGATACGGTCGAGCTCGTGCTCGGCGGCGCCCCTGCGGAAGGCGCGTTCGCTCCCGCTGCTTCGGACGATTCGCTGCGCGTCGACGTCGTGGTCGACCGCCAGTCGCATCCGTTCCTGCTCGACCACAGCATTGCCGGCACGCCGGTGGTTCCGGTGGCCTTTGCGGTCGAGTGGTTCTCCCGCGCGGCTCGGGCTGCGTGTCCCGACCTGCAGCTCGCTGGGCTCCGCGATGTGTCGGTGCTACGCGGCATTCCGCTGCAGGACTTCGATCGCAAATCCACCGCGCTGTATGTCGACACGGTTCGGGGCGCGGTCAATGGTTCGACCGAGTTGAAGCTCGAGCTTCGTGACGACGCAGGCGGTCGCTACTACCGAGCCACCGCGGTGATGGCCGCCCGGCTGCCGACGGCTCCGGCGGCGCCCGCAGCCGACCTCGGGCTTCAGACCTGGGGAGACCGGACCGTGTACGACGGCAGCGTGTTGTTCCACGGGCCCGACTTCCAGGTGATCCGCTCGATCGACGGCGTCTCCGACAAAGGCATGGCGGCCGATGTGGCGGGCGTGCGGGAGGCGGGTTGGCAGTCCCCATGGTGCACCGACCCGCTCGCGGTCGATGGCGGCTTGCAGCTGGCGCTCCTTTGGAGCCAGCACATGCTCGGGGGCTCCTCGCTCCCGACCGCCATCGGCGAGGTCCGCACCTACGCCAGCCCCGCCGAAGGCCCGCTGCGCTGCACCCTGACCGGGCTGTCGGCGAAGGGGCAGAAGGCCGTGGCCGACCTGGTCTTCCATGACCGGACCGGCACCGTCGTCGCCGAGCTGCAGGGCGTCGAGACCCACCAGCTGCCCCGGGCCTAGACCGACTCCGAACTCGCCGAAACGACGCTGGACCCGAATATGGCTCGCTTTGCTCCGATCGCGATCGTCGGTCGCGCCTGTCTGCTCCCGGGCGCGCACACGCCCCAGGCGCTTTGGTCCAACGTTCGCTCGGGGACCGACAGCGTGGGCGAGGCGCCCGCGGGTCGGTGGGGCGTCGACGCGAAGCGCATCCGGTGCACCGCCGAGGACCCCCAGCCCGATCAGGTTTGGACGGACCGCGGCGGCTATGTTCGGGACCTGAACTTCGACCCCGAGGGGTTCGAGGTTCCGGCCCCGTCGCTGTCTGGACTCGACCCGGTGTTTCTGTGGGCGCTGCATACCGGGCGCGCCGCCCTCCGCGACGCGGGACTCCAGCAGGCACCTGCGCGGACGGGCGCCATCTTCGGCAACCTCGGCTTCCCAACCCGCGGCATGTCGGCGTTTGCCGAAGCGGTGTGGGGGGCGAGCACCGAGGCCGTCGACCCTCGGAACCGGTTCGGCGCCGGTTTGCCCGCGTTGCTGCTGGGCAAGGCGCTCGGCCTGGATGCGCCTTCGCTGGCCCTCGATGCGGCATGCGCCTCGTCGCTGTACGCGATCAAGTACGCCTGCGACCGGCTGCATGATGGTGAGGCCGATGTGATGCTCGCCGGCGCGGTCAACTGCGCCGACGACCTCTTCATTCACGTGGGCTTCGGCGCGCTGCGAGCGTTGAGCAAGAGCGGCCGCAGTCGTCCGTTTCATGCTGAGGCCGATGGATTGCTGCCGGCCGAGGGCGCGGGTTTTGTGGTCCTCAAGCGCCTCGCTGATGCGCGCCGCGATGGCGACACGATCGCGGGTGTCATTCGGGGCGTGGGGCTGAGCAACGATGGCCGAGGACGCGGTTTCTTGGTGCCGTCTGCCCAGGGCCAAGCCGCTGCGCTGCGTATGGCCTACGACGTTGCCGGTTTGAGTCCGGCCGATGTCGACTACGTCGAGTGTCACGCCACCGGCACCCAGCTGGGCGACGCGACCGAGCTGGAGTCTCTTCGAGAGGTCTTTGGCGACGCCGGAGCGGACCTGCCGCTGGGGTCGCTCAAGGCCAACGTTGGGCACCTGATCACCGCCGCTGGGGTGGCCGGGTTGATCAAGGTGTGCGAGGCGATGAAGGCGGGCGAGCTTCCGCCCACGCCCCATCTGGATCAGCCCACCGACGCGCTGCGCAGCACTGGATTTCGGGTCCCGAGCGCGCCCGAGGCGTGGCCCTCCGCCGGCACCCGACGCGCGGGCGTCTCTGCGTTTGGCTTCGGAGGCAACAACGCCCACCTGATCGTCGAGGCCCATGACCCTTCCCTGCCTGCCGAAGCCGAGGTGCCACCGCCGGCTCCGGTGGCGATCGTCGCCGTTGCCGTGCGTGCCCCGGGTGTCTCCACGCCCGACGACGTCTTGACGGCGATTGCCAACCCGGCCGCGGACCGGCCTGCGTCCGAGCCGCTGTCCCTAGACCCGTTGGCGCTGGGGATTCCGCCCAACGACCTGCGCCAGACGTTGCCGCAGCAACTCGCCATGCTGCAGGTCGCGGCCGAAGTTGCAGCGGCCGTCCCCTCGGATGCGGACGCCAGCGTCGGTGCGTTTGTCGGGATGGGGGTCGACCCCTCGGTCGCGCGGTACGGCGCTCGCTGGCGCCATGGCGAGGGCTTCATCGATGCCCTCACGGCGGCCGGGGTGATCGGAGCGATGCCGAACATCCCGACCAACCGGATCAACCGTCACCTCGACCTTCATGGCGGGAGTTGCTCGGTGTTCGCGGAGGAACTCTCAGGGACCACGGCGCTGCAGCTCGCGGCCCGGGCGGTCTCTCGCGGTGAACTCGACGCTGCGGTCGTGGGTGCCTGTCTCTTATACACATCTGACGCTGCCGACGAGCGATCTAGTG
>CAJXVA010000684.1 GCA_913061055.1 uncultured Pseudomonadota bacterium | reverse complement strand
ATCTACACTAGATCGCTCGTCGGCAGCGTCAGATGTGTATAAGAGACAGCCGAAGGACTGAGCAACAAGGTGATCGACGCGTTTGAGCTTCTGTATCGGACAGTCGACGAGCGCAGCGGCCTCGACCCCGCCCTCATCGGCAAGCTCAACGAAGCACACGTGGAGATTGCACCCCGAATCGCGCAGGCCCAGAAGGCCGTGTCTGATGCTCGTGCTGCCAGGCGTCGATCGCCCAAACCCGCTCCCAAGCCAGAAGGCAACCCGTGATTCCGCGGCCGGAATTGCAGCCCGGGTCCCCCGAGCCAACCAGCCCGGCCCAGATCGATGAGCTTCTGACCGCCGTCCCCGAGCTGGCGTTTCTCCCCGAGTTCGACGCTTGCATTCCCGTGATGGATGCGACCATCGAGGCCTCCCACGAGGACGTCGACAGCCGGATGTCGGACCTCGGGGATGTGAAGGCCGTACTGCAGACGCTCTCGAACGCTGCGACTTCGCAAGCCAACGGCGGCCTCTCCTTCCTCGTGCGCAGCCTGCTGCACTTCATCGAAGTTCAGGCGGTCCCGCCATCTCAGCACCCACTCGTCGTGGCGCTGTACCTCCGGGGATTCGCACGGTCGCAAGGTGGGGCGGAGACCCCCGCCTCGGTCGCCGCCGCGATGGATACCTGGCGCTGAGCGGCCGCTGCCCAGTCGGGCGGAAACAAAGCAGGCTGGGCTCGCGTCCAAGAAGACATGCGACGTGCTCGATGCTTCGCGGCTGAGCTGTTGCTCGGCGCGATGGTTGCGGCGGTCCCCGTCCGTGCGAGCGCCTGCATTTGGGACCGGGACACGGTCGCCATGGAGCGTCGACGGTTCCCCGGCGCGCTCCACATGATCACCGGCCACTTCGTGCACCACGGGCGCGAGTTCTACGAGTGGCGGATCGAGGATCGCACACGCCGGCTCGAGCAGCGCCCTGATGACGTCGCGTTGCTCGATGATCTGGCTGCGGCGTACGACAAGACCGGCGAGCACGATGCCGCGATCGAAACGATGGAGCGAGCACGCGCCCTCGCCCCCGATCGCTACGAGACCCAAGCCAACCTCGGAACCTTTCACGCTCACGCGGGCAACTTCGATCAGGCGCTGGTCCATATCGAACGCGCACTCGAGATCAACCCACAGGCCCACTTCGGACGCGAACGCTACCAAGCCCTGCTGATCCGCTACCTGAAAGAACGAGGCCGATCCAGCAGCTTTGCCGACTACGTTTTCGAACACGATCCGAACGAGGGCATCGAGGAGCAACAGGCTGCGATCAAGGGAGTGCTCGGCATGATGCACTTTGGCAAACACGACTCCCCGCTCCTGCTCGAGGCCCTGGCGAATCTTCTCGAGGCCGGTCCGCTCTACGAGGATGCCGCCCAGCTCGCAGCACGGGCCTACCTTCGAGCCTCCCAACTCGTCGAGGACCCGGCGGCTCGTCGGGCCTATCGGGCGCGGGCCAAGGACGCTCTGAGCCACAGCGAGCGGGTCACGTTCCGGCAGGTCGAGAGTGCGCTCGGTGTGGAGCTCGATCGCGCGAACGCTTTCGTCTCGAAGATGCGGGCCGACGAGTCCGACTTCCTCGACACCGACGACCCCGAGGCTGCATTTGATGCCGCGTACTTCGAGGGTATGGACCTGAGCCCACCAAGTCCGCTCGAGGACATCGGAAGCGGGGCGGCGTGGTTCAGCTCAGCGGCGGGTGGGCTGGCCGGGCTGACGGTGTTGCTGTGGGGGGTCGCGGCCGTACGCAGGCGACGGCGCGGCTTTTAGCTAGCCCTGCTCAGTGATCTGTGGCCCGCGGATGCGCGACACCGAGGCGCTGCATCTTGCGATAGATCGTCGCCCGAGCGATGCCGAGGCGTTTGGCGGCCTTGGTGACGTTTCCGCCGGAGGCCTCCAGCGCGCGCTGGATCGCGTGCTTCTCGGCGTCCGCGAGCGAGAGCTTCGGAGTTTCACCCGGCAGCACCGAGTCGCCGTGGTGCCCGCCCGGACGGTGCTCGGCATCTCCGCGAATGTTGTCGGGCAAGCAGTCCTTGGTGATCAGCCCGCCCGAGGCCAAGAGCATCGCGCGGTGGACCACGTTCTCGAGCTCGCGAACGTTGCCGGGCCACGCATACCGGTCCACGCAGTCGAACGCCTCGGGCGTGAGACCCTCGACGGGATGGCCAACGTCCGGGCCGAATTTCTCGATCATGTGTGCGACGAGCCGCCGGATGTCGCTGCCTCGTTCGCGGAGCGCCGGGACCAAGATCGGGTACACGATCAACCGGTAGTAGAGGTCCTCGCGGAACTCCCCAGATGCGACCATCTGCTTGAGATCTCGGTGCGTGGCCGAGATGATTCGAACGTCGGAGTGGATGCCATCGCTCCCGCCGACGCGCATGAAGGTCCCGTCTTGGAGCACCCGTAGTAGCCGTACTTGGGCGGCTGAACTCAGCTCTCCGACCTCGTCGAGGAACAGCGTGCCGCCCTGTGCCTGCTCGAAGCGGCCCGAGCGTGCGGACGTCGCCCCCGTGAACGCGCCTTTGTCATGCCCGAACAGCTCGCTCTCTTGGAGATGCTCGGGAATGGCCCCGCAGTTGATCGCGACGAACGGAGCGGAGGCGCGTGGTCCAGCGCGATGAATCGCGCGCGTGACCAACTCTTTGCCCGTACCCGTCTCGCCGCCGACAAACACGGCGATCTTCGAGTTCCGCACCGTCGCGATGTGCTCGTAGACTTCGCGCATCGCGTCGCAGTCACCGATGATGTCCGAGAAGCTGATCGAGCCGATCGACCGGGCCTTTCGGTTCTCAGGCTCGCTCCGAAGACCGCGCGCGATCTCGTCCACGCTGTGCACCAGCTCCGTGATGTCCAGCGGGCGCAGCAGATAGTCCCGCGCTCCGCACTTCAGCGCACGCACGGCCGCGCGGGCAGAGTCGCGCCGGCTGGTGACGATGACGGGCAGCTGCTCCCAGCGCTCACGAAGCGACTCGAGGAAGGTGAACCCTGACCCCGGCATGTCGAGATCGACGAGCACCATTTGCACGGGCCGTACGTCCAAAATCGCGAGTGCCGCATCCGGGTTCGTCGCAGGCGTCACTCGAAACGCCCGATTGTGGCGACGCAACGTGTCGTGCAGGTCCCGAACGGCGTTGCCATCGGCATCGAGCGTCAGGACCTCAATCGTGGACGACACAGAACCCAAAGTGTCTCATAGGCCGGTCCTTTCGTGGGCCGTCTCGCTGGGACAGTTCTAATCTTCACGAGAACTGTCTCCCTCGCTCGCGCACGCGACGCAAATCGCACCAGCAGGCTTCACCACAGGCTGCTAGGGTTCGCGGCCGCATGTCGGGGGGAATCGTCGAGCCAGGCTGGTGGCGCGGGAAGAAGGTCGCACGCCTTCCCGACGCTGGCGTATTGCTCGTCGCCACCGACCTCCAGGGAAACTGGGGCGACTACTGCGCGCTCAAGGAGCTGTACGCGGCCGAGAAAGCCCAGGGCAACACGCCGGTCCTCCTCTTCTGTGGAGACATGGTGCACGGGCCCAGCGAAGCACTCGCCACGTCCGAAGCCTGGCCCGACTTTCTCGGCACGCTCTACCAGGACCAAAGCGCAGAGGTCGTTCTCGACTTCATGGAGTTCTCGACGGCGGAACTCGCCGTGGGACTGCTCGGCAACCACGAGCACGCCCACATCGGCGGACCGGTCGTCAGCAAGTTTCACCCCGATGAGGCCGCGGTCCTCAACGCGCGTCTGGGTGACCGCGCCGACGAGGTTTGCGAGTTTCTCTCGCAGCTGCCGCTCATCGCAACCGCCTCATGCGGAGCTTCGTTTTGCCACGGAGCGCCGCGCCGCACCGAGCCCACGCTCGAAGAGTTCGAACGCATCGAGTACGCCGGGTTCAACGAGACGTCGATCACCAGCATCCACGAGCACACGACCCTGGGCGCCCTACTCTGGTCACGCCACGCGACCGGCGAGCAAGCGCGTGCCTTCCGTGACGCAACATCGGGCGAAGAATCGGCCAAAGGATTCGTCGCGTATGGCCACGACGTGGTGCGTGATGGATACGCCAAGATCGGCGATGAGCAGCTCTGTCTGTCGACGTCGTTCGGGCTTCACGACGAAAACAAGACGTACCTGAGGCTCGACCTCTCCGAGCGGTATGCCTCGGTTCACGACCTGCGCCTCGGTCACGAACTGCGCCATCTGTATCCTCGATGAGCACCATCGCCGATCTCCAGGCGTTGCTGCGGCGCCTCGACGGTGGAAGCTACGGCGCCTACAAGCGGACACGGGGTCTGTGGGTTGGTGACCGAATCGACGTCGCGATCGACCACGTTCAGGGCGACCCCTTCGCCGCACCGTCCGTGGTGCGCCTTCGCGTTCGAGACCACGGGTACGATGCGAAGACACTTGGAGCCGGACCGGGCCGCGTCGCGCTCTGCGACCTGTTGCTCCGCCGCTTCGCTCAGGCGACCCGCACCGGTTCTCGCCGAGGGAGCGGAAAGTCCGGTGTGATCGACGTCGATATCGGCGGCGCCGCCCTTCTCGCGCGAAGCGGATGTGATGTCGTTGAGGATGCGATCGAGCTCCGATTTCGCGTGGGCCTGCCTGCCGCCGGTCGACGCATCATGGGCCGCGTTGCCGCCGAGCTTCTGACCGAGGCGTTGCCGCAGATGGCGGACGCGATCCGAGCACCATCGGTCCGAAACGAGGACGTGGAGCGTTGGCAACACAGCGCCCACCCTGTCTCTTATACACATCTCCGAGCCCACGAGACCTCTCTACATCTCG
>CAJXVA010000683.1 GCA_913061055.1 uncultured Pseudomonadota bacterium | reverse complement strand
CGAGATGTAGAGAGGTCTCGTGGGCTCGGAGATGTGTATAAGAGACAGCTCGACGGACGCACCCTGGGCCTCTTTGACGAGGAGGCCCTCAGCTATGCCGTGTCCGACCTCAACGGCGACGGTTGGGCCGACCTTGCCGCACTCGTCGATGACCAAGTCGTTGTGCATCTTTCGAATCCGTAGCGAACTCCCCATGCAAGCGCTCCCAACCGTCCGCCACATCTCCGCCTTCCTCCTTGTGTACGCCGTACTGTCGCTCGCCACCGGCTGCGGCGGCGACCTCGCTGCCGGTTCATCCTCAGAAGGCTCAACCAGTGGAGTTCCCAGCACGAGCGCTGCCGACGCGACGACCAGCAGCCCCACCGGCGCTGACGCCACCGGATCCGACGCCACCGGAGAACCAACTGGAGCTGACGGCACCGGCACGACGGGCGACCCGCCTCCACCTCCAGTCGCGATGACGCTCAACTGCGCGGACGAGTACTTTCAAGACTTCGGCAGCAACCATCAGCAGCTCGACTACGACCTCGTCAACGAGCCAACCGTCGCCCTCGACCCCGCGACACTCTGCCCTGGCGTCGTTGAAGGGGACAGCTTCTCGGTACCTGTCAGCCTACTCATTCGAAGGCCAACGACAGACGACTCCGCAGCGCCACCCCCCTGGCCCGCATCGCCGGTCCCCTGGGTCGTGCTTTCGCACGGCAACCAACTCAACGCTGCCTACGACCATCTCGTGCAGCCCCTCGTCGAAAAAGGATTCGCCGTCTTTCTCATTGACGGCCCGTTTGAAACAAGCCTAGCAACAAGAGAGCAGGCCATCGAATGCGTTGCAAACTGGTCCGACGCTCAGTACGCGGCCGAGCTGGGGTCTTGCTTTGGCCTGATAGGGCACAGCAACGGGGGCGAAGGAGCCTTCCGCGCCGCACGCTCCTGGCACATCGAAAACGACCCGATGGCGAGTCGCCTCGGTGCGATTGTCACCCTCGCCCCCAGAGGGCCGGATGCCGATTTTCTCGATCCGGTTGCGGAGCAGACGACACCGCTTCTCGTCGTCACAGGCAGCCGAGATGACGACGTCGACAAGGGCGGAGCCTCGCTCTACGAGCTCGCGTCGAACGAGGGCGCCTACAACCTTGCATCCGGTCTGAGCGGTAGCGTGCCCGGACGGACCGGGGAGAAGGTGTTCGTCGAGGCCTACGACGTCTCTCACGGTGCGCTTGGAGGCGTAGCCACCCCCTCGGCGCTCTCCGACCCGCTGAACGACCTGACCGCTGCAGAGATGCTGGATAAGGGGCACTCATTCACAGCCGCATATGTACCCGCCTTCTTGTTCTGGCAGCTCATTGGCGTGGACAGCTACCGGCCTCGTTTTGCGGACAACGAGTATCCGCCAGATCTCACCGACGAAGTGGGCTGGGAGGGGTGGTGGGACTATCTCCCCCAGTGGTCCAACGAACTCGAGGAACCACTGATCTTCACGTCCTACCAGATGGGGGACAAGCGAGGCATTGGAATCAGGCGGTTTTCGGTCGCGACCCTCGAGGGAGGCGACCCTTTTCTTCCCTACGCGGGTGAAGCAACAATGTCTAAGGAGTCACCATCACCGGCCCTTGTGACGGAGGAGGGCGTGCAAAACGCTCTGTACAGCGGCGCAGGCTTGAGTTCGACGCTGTACAACCACGCGCTTCGGGTCGACTGGAACGCAAGCTTGGGCGGTGTCCGATGGGATTTCCAGTTCCCGAACCTCGAGCCGGGAGCCCCTGTGCCGACGCACCTCAGCATCCGGGCGCACAACGTGTTTGATGGCTGGGTGGCAACCGAACCTTCTTGCCAGGCCGCATCCACCGAGGAGCCACTGTCCATCGGACTGCGCCTTCAGAGTGAAAACGAAACGGTCTTGGGAGCGACGATAGATGGAATCGTGGTCCAGGACTACGGATGGGGCGGAAGCTCTACGAGCCCTTTCGCGATCCCGCAGACTTGCGCCGGCTATCAGACCCTGCACACGATCCGCGTACCGATCGATTGCATGTACCAAGAGGAGGGCATTGAGCCATTCGAGCCTGACGCCATCCAATCCGTTGAGCTCCGATTCGGCGAGGCTGGCCCCGACGCTGGCTCGATGGTCATCGATTCCATCGAACTCACTTCCTCGCCAGAAGATACGGGACCGTTCAACTGTGACGATGTCGGGCCTCCTGTTGCGCAGTCAGTGTCGTACGCCTGCATCGACTACGAGCCGCAGGACTACGTGGACTACACGGCGGCGACCAGCCCCGGACCGGGAGAGCCGACCGGGGAAGTCACGTTCTCGGCTGGGCTTGGCCGGTTCATCGCGGGACGGCCAGGCGTTCTGTTCGACTGCGACGACGCTCGTTACGAGTTGACGACCGTGTCCGCGGACTCCGATTCCGATGGGACCGCAGACGGCACTTTCGACGTCCGCAACCTCGAGACGGTCTCCTCGACCGACCTCGTCGCCCTCCTGGGGCTTCAAAACGGCGATGCCGCTGTGACCCTGAACGAACCCGGCAAGCCAGACTCCAACGGCATCGAACTCTACGATTTCACCTCGTTCGTGGAGGCCTACCGCCGGCTCGGTGCGCTTCAGGACCTCGAAGTGCGACTCCTGCGGGAACAACCTGGCGGCCTGCACACGCCAGTTCTTCTTGACGCCTACATCCCCCCGGGCCTCTCCGGCATCGAGCCTCCGCAACCTCCCGTCGGCCCGACAGCGTACGCTATTCCAAGTGGAGCTACGACCGTCTCGAGCGCGGCCGACCTGGTGGCTGAACTCGCACTACCAAGCGGACACGACATCATCGTCGCCGACGGAGACTATACGTGGACGGGTCCGGTCACGGTGGCTGGCCCCCATCGCGTGTGGGCGGAGACTCTAGGCGGAACAACCCTCCACTTCGGGCTGACATACGCCGGCAATGCCGACCGAACCGGCGGACTCGAGCTCCACGGCCTCGACTTCCAACTCGACGACGCGAGCATGGCCCCTGCGGGTGTCGGCTCGACCCACGTCCTGTTCACGTGGGGTCAGGGGGGCGAGGATGTCCTCGTTGAAGACTGTGCGTTCGACGGTGACCTCGTCATCGGCGACGCCATCGGCTCGTTTGCGCCCAACGGACTCGTCGTCCGCCGGAGCACAATCTCGAATTTCTGGTCCTACGGCATCATCGCGAAGCAGGGTGGGCCTGGGACTGTGCTCGCCTCCGAGCCGTTGCTCGAAGACCTGCAGATTCAGTCCATCTTCGGAGCTAACCCTGGGGCGAGCAACGGGGCACGGGAGAACGGCATTCTCCTGGGCAACAACGGCACCATCCGGCGCGTCGACATCCGCGACGTCGGCTGGTCGGCCATTCAGCTCTACAACGACGCAACAGGCGTAAGCATCGAGGACGTGTTCGTCGACTACGCCGGCCCCGACGTCTGGTCCACTTCCTACACCTCCGCCCGCGGGGCGGGAATCTGGCTAAGCCATTCGCACGACGTCACCATCGATCGCGTCCGCATCGAGTCCCACGTGTTCCTGGGCATCAACGCGCACTGGGACCTTGGAAGCGCCAATCCGTTCACCAACACCACCCCGCCGCGCAACCACAACATCACCATCTCCAACCTCTACTCGCGGGCCTACAAGATTGGCGTGCACCTCGACCTCGGGGTCGAGGACACCGTAGTTCGCTCGTCGCGGTTTGAGCATGCTTGGATGGCCGGCGTGCTCGACAACAACCGGTTCGAAGACGACTGGAACTGGCACCCGTGCCCTGGAGGCGAAGAGGTCTGCCTGGAGAGCCCAAACCGGACCGAGAGCATCGACTGCTACCTGCAAGATGGAGTCGACTGCGTGGCACATCACCACAACGGCGGGGCGACAACGCCCCCGCCTTCGGGATGGCCGGCGAATGCGGACGACTACCTGCAGCCCGGTGGCCTCTGGAACCGGAACAACGCTGCGTTGCCTGGACCGGGCAGCGGTGGCGGCAGCGGTAGCAGCGGCGGACAGGCAGACTCCAGCACCTCGTCGTAGCCTCGCAGCGTCGCAGGCTCGGGGCGCATCGACCGGCCAGCGCGACCATCTCCGCGTCGACTACCCTGACCCCCATGGCAGCAAAGTTCGAGATCTACAAGGACACCGCGGGCGAGCACCGCTTCCGCCTTGTCGCGGGGAACAACCAGAACATCCTCGCGAGCGAGGGATACGCCAGCAAGGGAGGGGCCGAAAACGGCATCGCCTCCGTGAAAACGAACGCGCCGCTCGATGCCCGCTACGAGAAGAAAACGTCCACCAACAGCAAGCCCTACTTCGTCCTCAAGGCCGGCAACCACGAGATCATCGGCACAAGCCAGATGTACATCTCGAGCACATCTCGCGACGAGGGGATCGAGGCCGTCAAGCGCACCGCCCCGGCTGCACCGACGACCGACCTCACCCGCCCGATCTGAGGGCTCATCGATCGAGAAACTCGATGCGCCGCCCGCGATGATCGAAAACGATCGCGGGACCTCACATCGTCTGCAATAGAGTCACAGAAAATTACACAAAGTGTGACTCCCTGGCTTTTTGGGACAGGTCGATTTCGGTTTTAACCCGCGATCGTCCGTGGCAGGGTAGGAGCGCGATGCAGCTCGCGCTCTTCAGAACTCCGCCCCCCGAGCGTCGGCGAACGTCGGCCTCGGGTCGGGTGGGGGGACCTTCGGTCTCGAAGGCATCGAAACGGGGGCTCGAGGTTCGGGTCGCGCGGCGGCCGGATGCGCCGGCGATCAAGAGCGCGGCGGGGTTGTCGTTCCTGAAGCCGGCGCCGAGCCTGGAAATGGAGGGCAGGGG
>CAJXVA010000682.1 GCA_913061055.1 uncultured Pseudomonadota bacterium | reverse complement strand
AGATCGCTCGTCGGCAGCGTCAGATGTGTATAAGAGACAGATCCAGGGGTGGCCTCGGGGGCGACAGGATGCGTACTTTGAAACGCTGGCGGCAGTGATGGATGAGCTGTTCGCTCGCGGGGTGTTCGAGCCGGTCCATCCGCCTGACGAAGGGTCGTCGGCGAACGACCGCCCGTTGGCGTCGATGAGCGCCGAGCAGGTCGAGGATGCATTTGCAGGCTCGCTTCCCGGCTTCGCCGCACCGCGGTGGCTGGCGAGCAACGTTGCGCACGTTCTGCTGCCTCGGTTCGAGCAGGGGGGGCTCGGGCTCGTCCGCGGACCTCTGGGCAAGTCGAGTGCACGGGCTGAGAGCCTGTATGTCGTCCGCAAGGGAGCACTGCTCGGTGACCGAGGACGCCGGACCCGGGTGACGGTGCGACGACGCGGAGGGTTCTACACGGTCGAGGTCGAGGGGGTGCCGCTGAAGGTCGCAGGCTTGGTGGAGTCCGCAGTGCGAGCGGTGATGGGCGACCCGAAGCTGAGGATGCGGAATCAGGACAGTGGCCTGACTTGGAGGCGGGGATGAGCGTGCTTCTGTTCATCGCCGGGGGCGCCGCGACGGGCCTGCTGTTTGGCACCCTTGCGGCGAAAGGAAGACGTGCAGCCAACGGCTCGAGCGATGGCGAACTCGAACCCAAGCCTTCACGTGATCCTGTGCGCGAGGTGGTGTCGGAGCGTGACGCTGAGGCTCTGCCACCAGGGGTGGTGCCGCCCAAGCCGCTGGGTGTCCCTTTTGCCGCGGGTGTCGACCGGCCGGTGTGGCCGTTGCGAACGGGTCACCCTCGGCGCGGAGTCGTCAGCTACCGCGGTGTCGACGGGAAGGTCCGGGGCAGCTGGGCGCGGCGACTCGCCGCTCCGCGTGGAGGCAAGAACGGAAAGCCCCGCCGCAACCACGCAGGCATCGACCTGTTTGCCCATCCCGGCGATGCCGTCTTGGCGGTTGCCGATGGGGTCGTGACCGCGGTGCAGTCGTTTCACCTTGGTTCGTGGGCGGTGTTCGTCGACCACGGTCAGGTCGTCGTCATGTACGGCGAGGTCGACAGGCGCTCGTGGAGCCGCTTGGGGGTTGCGGTCGGCTCGAGTGTGAAGGCGGGCCAGCCGATTGCGGAGGTCGCCTGCATGGCCCGGGACGAGAACGGCGCCTGCACCTCGCACATGCTTCACGTGGAGACCTACGCGCCGGGCACGACGCAAAACCATCGTTGGTACGCAGGGAAAGACGCTCCCCCTGCCCTGCGCGACCCGTCGTTGCTGCTGCTCCTCGCAGCGCAGGAGACCTCGATGCCGGCGGTGGCCTGAAGGGGCCACCGCCAAGAGAGCAAGGAAAGAAGACGCTATGGCAAGTCGAGAGGATATCGAGCGAGTCTTGCAGGCCGCGAAGGAGCGGACCCAGAGCGGAGCGAAGGGCACACCCCGCGACCCGGCCGGGCGAGTCGGGCAGAGCATGTGCGTCATCGGCTCTCGCTCGGGGTTCGCCCACCGGCCGGGGCGTCCGTACACCGACCCCGAGGTCAAGGCCACCTGTGGCTCGGATGCGCCGAGTCTGGAGGAGGCCACCACAATCGTCTCGGCGGCACGCCGGGGAGGAAAGGTCCCCTCGGCGCCGGACGTCCCGCCTCTTCCGGGGAGGAGAGCACCGGCGGGTGCAACGACTCCGACAAGACCGGACGACGATGAGCCAGCTTCGACCGCGCAGAGGTCTGAGCCGAAGGAGTCGTCACCGGAATCGCGAGCGGTGGCGTCGATCCTGACGGGACTCTGTGAAGAGGAGCCGCCCGCGAGTGACGAAAGCGACTGCAGTCCCGAGCAAGCCGGACGCGTGCTCGGTCGTCTTCTCGCCAAGCATCGCGGTCGCCGCGACCGGAAGACGCCCTCGAAGAAAACTCGGAGAAGGGCGTCTGGGGAGGAGGCTGCAGATGCCGAGGCGCCGAAGGCCGAGGCGGCTGTTTCTGCATCTTTGGCGCAGCTGGTGATGGGCTTGCGGAAGGGGGACGTCGTCGAGCTCCACGCGAAGGACCTACGCCGCAGCCCTCGGAAGCTGACGATCACGGGGCCCGTCGACACCGAGACGGGCAAGGCGCTGGGCATCGTCTACGTCCGCACTTCGAGCGGCCACGTGCGGTCGGGGCATCGCTCTGGAGGCATGTTGACCTTGCGGGGCAAGCTGTTGAGGTACCAGCCGACGATGCTTCAGGCCGAGGTCGACGTGCAGGCGCTCCGCGTCGTCACGGCGGCGGCGAAGGGCGCGGTCGATGCCCCCGCTCCCTCCCAGGACCCGTGGATGACCGACACCCCCAAAACGCGGGAGGCGCTCGAGTTCCAGCTGCGCTCGCACGACCGGACGTGGGGCGAGAGGCGGGCGAAGGTACGGGCGTGGCTCGATGAGTGGGCCGCGAAGTACCCGTGGGTGGCCAGACGCGTCGAAGCGCACTTTCGAGGGCGGATCCCGACCGGGGCGGAGGCGAAGGCCGGCGCGGAACGGGACGCGAGCGCCAACGCTGCGACGACGGCCCGCGCCGAGGCGGCGATGGGTCGCGGTGAGCCTCCGGCTGTGTCGCCAACCAGCAAGCGGGTCAAGGTGGGCATCGACGTCTTGCTGTCTGACCTCAAGGATACGGCGCGGAAGGTGGGCCGCCGGGTTGAGCGTAAGCATGTGGCCAAGGCGGTGCGCCAGATGCTCCATGCTCGGCACCGCGGATTCAGCGTTCGGACCGAGCGGGGGGCGAAGTTGAGCACGTTGGATGTCTTCCCTGCTCGAGGCACAAAGCGTTTCACCGGTGCACATCGACAGGCCTTGCTCGACCTGTTTGACGATGACGCCGGGCGGGACGACTCACTGATGATCCTCGTCTCGCGATTCATTGGGGACGAGAACAGCAAGGCGACGGGGATCCGAATCGAGCATGCGGACGACTTTCGGCGCCGCGTCGCGGACGCGGCGGGCCTTCGGGAACCCCCACCGTTCTCGGCCGAGCTCCCCTCCCCTCCGCAGTCCAACGTAACGACGACCGGCTCGGGACTGAGTACCGGTGAGCTGGTTCGTATCGCCGAGATGATGCTCCTGCGACTGCGCGAGGAGGGCATCGTTGCCCGCGTGACGCGTCGACCCGGCCGGGACGACGTGGTGATCGACTATGACGCGCGCTCCGGGGTCCGTGGGCAATCCCGGTTGTTTGCGACGCACACGGGATTGGCGTTCGCGGCCGGGGCGGCAGAGAACCCATCCAACGCCAAGGTCTTCGAGTTGTTCGTGGACACGTTCGCGCCCTTGGTCAGCCACGGAAAGCCGGAGAAGTCCTCCAACGTCTACACGTTTCGCGGGCTGCCGCGCAGTCGCAGGGCGAAGAAGCTGGACGCGAGAGAGCGGGTGCTGATCGGGCAGAACACGCAGAGGGGACAGGGGCTGGTTTCCGTGGTCGAGCTGCCTCCCGCCGAGGCTGCGAACACCCGGCCGACCGCCGCTGGCCGTGGCCGGCACAAGGGGATTCGGGTCGCTCCTGCCGGGCTACCAGAGTTGTCTGCAACGACGGAGCCTCGAGCCCCGGCTCCAACTTCCGCGGCGCCCGAGGGAGTACCGGTGCGGATGGACCACGTGTTGCGCGACCTGAAGGCGGTCGCGCAGGCCAAGGGGGGCTACGTCGAGCGCAAGCACGTTGCGAAGGCACTACGGGTGATGCTCCGTGCCCGGCTCCGGGGACTGAGCATCACGACGCCGCAGCACTCGTTCGCGACGACCATCGACATCGGGCCCGGCAAGGACCGGTCTCAGTTTAGCGTCGTACAGAACGCAGCTTTGCGCGACGTGTTCGGCGAGGATGCGGGGCGCACCAGAAACACTTTCACGGTCCTGGTCAGCCCGTTCATCAGCGACTCCAGCAGCGTCCCGACCGGGCTCCGACCCGAGCGCATCGACGAGTTCCGGTTGCAGGTTGCGAAGGCCGCTGGCCTCTCGAAGCCTGCGCCGTTTGCCACCGTCTCTGATCCCCGCGCGAAGACGCCGATGGTTTCGTCTGACCGGATGGACGACGACAAGGTCCTCGAACTCGTCCGGGCCTTCGTCCGCTACGCCAACCACCGGGAGGAGGTCTCCGAGACCCTGTTGGCGCGCCTTGTCGGCGCCACGATCCAGGTCGAGACGGAGGGCGGGGCGACGCAGTTCTCGGTGCTCGCGAATCACAACGGATTCACCGTCCTCTTCGGAGCGAACCGCCGCTTGGGTGAGCTGTTCATTGAGACCTTTGCCCTGCCCATGCGCGGGGATGAGAAGGCGAAGACGGAGCGCTCGCGCATCTTCTCGTGGGCGCCCAAGGCGGAGCATGGCGTGCGGTGGGCAAAGACGATGAGTGACTTCGCGCTCCCGGTCGTCAAGACCGGCGAGCGCCTGGGCGTCGGGCGATCGGACCATGAGCAGAGGCGTGGCGCTCGAGCTGATCGCCTGCGCGAGCGGGCGGCGAAGGCTCGAGGTGAGGCGCACGTTCGGTTCGAGGCCTCGAAGCATGTTCCGCCTCTCGGAGAGCCCATCAAGATCGGCCATCACTCCGAGAAGCGCCACCGGAACATGCTCGAGCGCGCTCAGTCCAACGCGAGGAAGTCGTTCGAGGCCAGCAAGAAGGCCGAGCGTCTCGACGCACGTGCCGACGCGGCGGAGGCCAACACAACAATCTCCAGCGATGACCCGGAGGCACTCCCACGGCTCAAGGCCGAGCTTGCTGCGATGGAGGCGAGGCGAGAGGCGATCAAGACGAAGAACCGCCTCGCCCGCGCGGGGAGCTTGCCCGACGTGGAGAATCCCGAAAATCCCGC
>CAJXVA010000681.1 GCA_913061055.1 uncultured Pseudomonadota bacterium | reverse complement strand
CTCGTCGGCAGCGTCAGATGTGTATAAGAGACAGGTCATGAAGGAGTCGGGACAGGCCGCGGTCAGCCTCATCCGCAGCCGCGCTCGCAAGTTCGGCATCGACCCCGGCCAGATGCGAAAGCTCGACCTCCACGTGCACTTCCCCGCCGGTGCCGTGCCCAAAGACGGCCCCAGCGCCGGCGTCACCGTCACCACCGCCCTCGTCTCCAGGCTCACCGGTCGACGCGTGCGCCACGACGTCGCGATGACCGGCGAGATCACGCTTCACGGCCGCGTGCTCGCGATCGGTGGCGTCCGAGAGAAGGTCTTGGCGGCCCACCGCGCCGGTGCCAAGACCGTGATCCTCCCGGCCCAAAATCGCAAGGACGAGCCAGAGATCCCCGACGCCGTTCGCGGCGACATCGAGCTGCGCTACGTCGAGCGCATCGATGAGGTCCTCGAGATCGCCCTGCTCGAAGCCGACCCGGTTGTCGCCGCAAGCTAGAGGAACACCGGCCCGCCCTACCCCGGCTTGCGGGCCACGAGGAAGTCCGTCTGCGCCCCGGCCCCGACATCGGGCGTCTGCAGGTCGATGAACCCCACAGCCTTAACCTCTTGGTGCAGCGCCGCTTTGGACAGCCGGGCAGCGACCCAAGGGGCCTTTCCGATCAGCCGCATCGCGAGCAGCACCGGCGCATAGGGGATCCACGACTCTCCCAAACACACCGTCGAGGCGACGAAGTAGCCGCCCGGTCGAAGGAGGTCGAACGCCCGTTGCAACGCGGCCGCGCGTTCGGGGACGAGGTGCAACAACGAATAGGCGAAGAGGCCATCGAGGCTGCCGGGGCCGAACGCGTCGAACGTGTCGTCGAAGGGTCCGACGTGGAAGTGCACGTTGTCGGCCGTCTGCGCTTTGGAGCGTGCGATGCGGATCATCTCGTCCGAGAGGTCGAGGCCATGCACCTGGGCGCCGGTCGGGGCCAAGCGGAGACAGAACGATCCGGTCCCGCAGCCCACATCGAGCACCGTGTGGCCGGGCTCGATCAGGGCGCGCGTGATCTCGGTCTTGCGATCGAACGCCTCCGGGTTGTCGACCGGCTGAGCGGCGTAGGTTTCGGCGAGGCCGTTCCAGAATCGTGCGTCTGCGGTAGCGGTCATGGCGAACCCACTCAACCTACGGGGCCTGTGCCGCCGGCGCCCGGTGCGACTTCGGGACCGTGTGTTGCATCTGCGGGACGCATCCCGTGAAACCGCGCTGCGTGGGCCCCGATCGCCGTCTCAACGCAGGTCCGTGCCGCCCGAACGCGAGCGTTGAGCCGCAGGTCCGGGTGATACAGCAGCCAAAGATCGGCCACGTGCCGCAGGTCCGGCTGCGCAAGCCGGGACAGGTGGGGATCGGCATCGCCCACGTACGTGGGCAGCATGATCAGGCCCAGCCCCGCATGAGCGGCCTGCGCGACCGACTCGATCGACGCGAACGACCCCCAAAGCGGGAGCTGCGGGTGGCTCGACCCGTCGACCATCAACTGGCTGGTCTTTCGGTCGTCGAACGAGATCCAGCGCGTCCCCTCGTTGCAAGGGTCCAAGCGCTCCGCATACTCGGTGGCCACGTAACTGCACACGGTGATGGGCGCCAGCACCCTCCCGATGAGCATCTCGGGAGGGGTCGCCCCCCGAGCCAGGATGCGAAGGGCGATGTCCGCCTCGCGTTTGGAGAGATCGAAGGGCCGCGAGTCGGTGGCGAACGCGACCTCCAGGCCGGGATGCTCGGCGCACAGCTCGGCGACCGCGGGGATGAGCATGCTCGAGACGAAGGCGTCGCAACACGTGAGCGAGACGGTGCCGTCCATGCGGGCATCCCCACCGGCCAGCCCGCGTTCGATCTGGCTCAGCTCCATCTCCACCCGCTCGGCGCCCGGGAGCATCTCGCGACCAGCCTCGGTGAGCATGTAGCCGTCCCGATTCCGATCGAAGAGGCGTGTGGACAGTCGCGACTCGAGCCCCTCGACGCGCCGCGCGACCGTGGAATGGCTGACGCCCAAACACGCTCCGGCCGCTCGGACCGAACCGGTGCGGGCGAGGGCTAAGAAGTGCCGGACGTCGTCCCAGTCCACCTCGTCGTTGTAGCACCCGGCCGCCGACGGCGTACCGGGTCGGCCCCAAGCAGGCGGCTAGCCCTCCGGCGGCATGAAGTCTTCGCAGGTGGTGTCGATGATGTCGACGGCCGACTGGAAGAACTCGTTGTAGCTGTCGGCGCAGACCGAGCCGGAGATGCCGCGCTCGCCCCAGGACTCCACGAAGTTGCGCAGGTTGACGCTGGGCTCCGCCCCGGCCGACGAATCCGGATCAAGAGGAGGACAAATCGCGCCGGGCTGGTCGTTGTCTCCGTACAAGCCCAAGACCACGACCGCGGATTCGTCTCCGCCCTTGGCAGCGATCAACGCCTGCCGCCAACCGTCGACGTTGCCGGACGAGTCGTTGTTGTCATCCTCATCGGTGACGAACGTGACCACCAGGATCGCATCGTCGCGAATGAACCCGGTGTTGCAGGCCGCGGCGGCGGTGCCTGCGGTGACCGCCTGCACCATCGACTCCATGGGACGCTCGGTTCCCTCGGTCGAGCCCACACCGACATTGGCGGCGCAGGCAAACGTCGCCGGAAGGTCCGGCTCCGCGCTGTCCATGTACCGCAACCCGTTGGCGAAGTTGCAGTCTTCGTTGCTCGCTCGGGTGCCGCGCGGGTGAACGACGCCGGCTCCAAGCACGGCTTCGCAGTCGAGCGGGGTTGTGCCGCCGCCGCAGTCGTACCCCTCGCACGTCGAGTCGATCAGCTCGCACCCGATGAGGCACGCCAGGTCGGCAAACGAGTTGCACGATCCGTCTTCTTCAATGCACTGGGGCGGAGCCAGGCCACAAAACCCTCCGCAACCGGCGTAGACCCAGGCGTCGGTGTCGACCACCATCAGGTGGTAATCCTGTGCTTCGTCGATCGTCGTCTGGATGGTGTCGATGAAGCCGGGGAAGCTCGAGATCAGGTTGTCCTGCTCGTCGCCCATGGACCCCGAGTTGTCGATCACGAACAAGAAGTCGACCTTCTTGCAGCCCATGTCCCCATCGGGGTCGGTCGTCGTGACTCCGGTGGTCTCGGACGGCCCCACGTCGAGCTTGATGTCGTCGTCGTCCCCGGTGGAGCTGTCGGCGCTGGCCGAACCAGAGGTCGGCGCCGTGTCCGGAGGGGTCGTGCTCGTCGAGGACGGGCTGCCCGTGGCTGCCTCGTTCCCGGTCGGCTGCTGCGCCGCCTCCTCTTCCCGTGGAGGTTCGCTGCAACCGGCAACCACGAGCCCAGCGCCGAGCGCCAGAACCCGGGGAGCGCCACCCCAAGATCCAAATCCCCAATCCATCGCGCTACGCTACCACTGACCGCGCCCGGCCGGCGGACGCGGCCGAGGCGCCCGCTCACACCCCGAGGAGTTCTCGGACGCTGCCGGTCACCGCGGCGGTTGGCAGGCACATGCGTGCACCGGCCTTGCGGGCTGTTGCGCGAATCTCGTCGGTCGGCGCGTCGTGCACGGCGATCAATTGCGCGCCCCCTTTGCCCTTGCCGGCCAGGGTCTCGATGACCTTGGAGGTCGCCACGTCCGGAACGGTCAGGCTCAGGATGACGTAGCGCGGTGGCGCCGACTGGGCCACGAGCAGGGCGTCAGCGCCCGTTTGCGCAGTCATGATCTCAACCGGCGGCTGAGCCTGAGCGAGTTCTTCTTTGACTCGCGCCCGGAAGTCGGCGTTCTGGGTCACGACCAAAACCCGGGAGACCTCGTCCGCGGGCGTCGCGGATCCGCCTTCCCCATCGGCGAGGTCTTCCTTGAGATGGAACGCTTCGATGACCTTGCGCCGAACCTCGAGGACGTCGAGAGGCTTGCGCAAGCACGCAGCAGCGCCGGCCGCGAGGATTCGCTCGGTGTTGGCCTCCGTGTAGTAGCCGGTGATCGCGATGACCTCGGTGTCCTTGGTCGCCGAGTCCTTCTTGAGCCGAGTACAGACCTCGAACCCATCGACGCCAGGCATCATCAAGTCGAGGAAGATGAGCTGAGGACGGAACGAGACGACCAGCCGTCCGGCATCGAAGGCGTCCTTCGCAACTTCGGCCTCGAACTGATGGTTGAGTTCCTTGACGACGTCGCGCACCAGGTCGAGCACCTTGCGTTGCAACGGTCGCAGCAGCGGATTGCTGGACAGCTTGATGGCCGTGGCGATCAGTTCGGTGGAGCGCTCGACCAGCTTCCGCGTCTTGATGCGGCCTTTGGAGTCGTCATGAATCCAGTAGAGCACGATCCCCATGCTGTAGGTCCACAGCAGATTTGGCAGTTCGGCCGCCAGTGCCTTGGGCACCTTGGTCGACGCGCCCGCGAGCACGTCTTGAAACAGCGCTTCGCCTTCGAGGCGCATGTCGTTGCCGGCCGGATGGAATGGGTTCAGCGGGCTCTTCGGATCAGCGGCACTGCGAAACATCAGTGCGCTGAAGTGATGATACGGTTCGATGACGTCGAGTTTGCTGAGCAGCACCGCAAGCAGCCGCTTGAGCAACGTTCGCTCCTTGGCTAGCAACGGCTGGGCTGCGGCGACGTGCGCGTCGTGCACCTCGCGGTAGAACGCCTGCAGCAACAGGTCCTTGCTCTTGAAGTAGTAGTAGGCATTGCCGAGCGAGACGTTCGCTTGCTGGGCAACCATGCGCATGGTGGTTGCGTCGTAGCCGTGCTCGCGAAACAGCTCGAGCGCTGCTGCGAGGATGCGTTCTTTGGTACGTTCGCCTTTGCTGGCCGCCATCTCTATGGGTCCTGCTACTTGTGCAAGAGGCCGAACTCGGCGAGCGACGCCCA
>CAJXVA010000680.1 GCA_913061055.1 uncultured Pseudomonadota bacterium | reverse complement strand
GATCTCAACCGGTTCGAGCACCTCGGGGTGCTCCTCGAGGTATCGCGTGGTCACCGCTGTCCCGTCGCGGAAGGTCGGCTCCGCCAGCACCCTGCGGTGCAGCGGCAGGTTGGTCGGGATCCCGAGCAGCACCGTTTCGCCCAGCGCCCGCTCCATCTTCGCCACCGCCTCGGCCCGATCCGCGCCGTAGGTCACCATCTTCGCGATCATGGGATCGTAGAAGCTGGAGACCTCGGTGCCGCTCGCCACAGCGCCGTCGATGCGAACGCCCCCGCCCTGAGGCCACTCGACCCGTGAGAGCCGACCGGGGCGCGGGAGAAACGAGACGGGATCCTCTGCGTACACGCGGCACTCCAGCGCGTGTCCGCGGAACTCGACATCGGATTGCTCGAAGCCCAGTGGCTCCCCTGCCGCGATCCGGATCTGATCCCACACCAAGTCGCGACCGGTGATGAGTTCGGTGACCGGATGCTCGACCTGTAGGCGGGTGTTCATCTCCAGGAAGAAGAAGCTGGGCCCATCCGGGGTCTCTTCGAACAGGAACTCAACCGTACCCGCGCTGCGGTATCCCACCGCGCGCGCGGCCTTCACGGCGACCTCGCCCATCGCCGCCCGGACCTCCGGCGTCATCTGAGGGCTGGGAGACGGGGCCTCCTCGATCACTTTTTGGTGGCGGCGCTGCACCGAACAGTCGCGCTCGCCGAGGTGGACCACGTTGCCATGAGCATCGGCGAGAACCTGGATCTCCACGTGGCGTGCACCCAAGACGGCGCGCTCGAGGAAGATGCGATCGTCGCCAAACGACGCCTTCGCCTCGCGCTGTGCTCCCTCAAACCCGGCGGCCACACGCTCCGGCTCATGGACGATGCGCATGCCCTTGCCACCACCCCCGGCCGACGCCTTGATCATGACGGGGAACCCAATCGTCTTCGCGGCCTCGACCGCGTCCGCGGTGTTCCGGATGCCGTCGCGGCCCGGGACGACAGGGACGCCAGCCTCGACCATCTTCGCGCGCGCACGCTCCTTGTCGCCCATGTCGATCATGGCCGAGCCCGGAGGACCGATGAAGATGATGCCCGCGGCCTCGCACGCCTCGGCAAACTCGGCCCGCTCGCTGAGGAAGCCGTAGCCGGGGTGAATTGCGTCGGCCCCGGTTCGTTTCGCGGCCTCCAACACCACGTCCATCCGCAGATAGCTCTCGGCGGCGGCCGAACCACCGATGTGCACGGCCTCATCCGCCTCGGCGACATGGACCGCGTCCGTGTCCGCATCGCTGAACACCGCCACGGTGGCGATGCCATGCTCGCGGCAGGTTCGAAACACGCGCCGGGCAATCTCCCCGCGGTTGGCGACCAGCACCTTGTGGATCGTCATGGCCCGCAGCCTACTTCGGCGGAGCCGGCGACGTCTGCCCCGGTTCGTTCTTCGCCGGCTCCGTCGGCTCGACGCCCGACGACGGCTCGGGCTTCGCCAACGGATCGTCCGCCGGTTGGGGCTCAGGCTTCGGCAACGGCTCGGCCAGGGCCGGCGGTGGCGGATCAGGCCAAGCCGGTGGCGGGGAGCGGTCCGCACACGCGGAAGCCGCGATCGCTTGCGCAACCGCGGCCCCAGCAGCAATTCTGATGAGAGCCTCAGCTCTCTTTGGTGGCGTCGCCATCTTCGCTGTCGTCCTCGCCGTCGACGTCGTCACCGAGCGCCTCCGTATCGAGATCGTCGGCGTCCGCCGCGGGCGTGTCCGCGCTCTCCGAGTTCGACTCGCCGTCGCTTTCGCCGTCGTCGTCGTCACTCTCGGCGCTGTCGCCCTGAGCCTGCTTGTTCAGCTTCTCGGGGTCGGTCTGCAGCTCCTCGACGTCGGGCTCTTCAACGCCATCCTCGTCGTCGTCGTCTTCGAGTGCGCGCAACGATGCGGCCTCGAGGAACGTGTGCTCTCCGGTGGTGACCCGAAGCTGGCGACGCTGCTCTTCGATGAACTCGGTGAGCGTGTCGGACACGACTTCCTTGTATCGAACGCGATCAGCGCTGATCTCGCGGAGTGCGGTGACGCCCTCTTTGTTCTCGCACTCAACGAGGGCGCGACCGCGGCCCTCACTGATCGCGCGAGCGCGACGAGAACCGAGGACCGTGAGCGCGAACCGGTTGGGAACGCGAGCGAGACAATCTTCAACCGTGACCCGAGCCATGGGCCGCGGAGTATGGGTGAGTGGCCAGCCCGTGGCAAGCGCTAGCGGACCGGCCCGCGCATTCGCTTGCCCAGCCGCCAAGCGGGCCGAGATCGGTCGGATTCGGAGTCGCGGTGGGGAGCGCGAAGTTCGCGTTCCCCGGGCAGGGGGTGAACGGGGCCGGGGCGCCTACATCTCGACGAGGACTTGTTGGCCGCGCTCGCGGAGCTCGAGGCTGTCCTGAACCCACTTGACGAACCGTTCGGCGACCTCGGTGTCGAACTCGAACGCCGTGGCCAGCTTGCCGAGCGCTTCCCTCTCTCCATCGACCAGGACGTTGTCGGCCATCGCCGCGCACACCGCTTGGTAATAGAGGAAGATTCGCGCTTCGCGATGCTTCACCGCTTTTGCGATCTGAAGCAGGTCTCCGGGCGACGAGAACTCTTTGCGGACGAGATCGCGCTCCTCGGGGAGCAGCATCATCTGCCCCATCAACTCCTCGACGAAGTGACGCTCGCTGTCCGACACGTCGTCGTCTCGAGACGCCATGACTGCGACTGCGCGCGCCACGGCGACCTGCTCTTCCGGTGTGATGAGCTCTCCGATGGGGAAATCGAGCATGTGCGGGTCTCTGCACGCAGCCTAACGCAATGTGCCCCCAGGAGGGAAGTGCTAGAGCGTCGCATCGGGACGAACTGCGATCGGTTGACAGCTGCGTCAGGCCGCGGCATTCAGCCGAAGTTCCCTGACAAGCAAGCTCGCTCGCGGAGGCCTCGTGCCCGCACGACTCCCGGCCAAGTGGCCCGGTCGTGCGAGGGAAGTCGGTGAAAGACCGACGCGGCTCCCGCCACTGTAATCGGCGACGACGGCGTAGACGCGCACACGCGCGGGAAGGCACAGCCTTCTCCACTGGGTTCCGGCCTGGGAAGGACTCCGCCCAAGGAAGACCCGAAAGCCAGGACACCACCGCGTGCGCGCACCCGACAACGTTCGGGCCTGCTTTCCTCGTGGTGAGACGGGAGTCAACTCGCCATGTTCTGCGCCGCAACCATTGCAGCGACTGCCGACGTCGCCCTCGCTACGACAGATCCCTCCGGAGATCCGTCCGAGGCCGCGCCATTTCGGACGGTGGTCGAGACGCAGCCAGACGATGCGCTCGAGGATCAACGCGCGCTGGGTCGAGACACCCCGGGCTTCGGAACCGCCGTCGATCTCGAAGACCCCGGGGGCGCAACACCTGATGATGGGCTCGCGGAGGTCTTGGCCCGAACCCCCGGTGCACACGTGCGCTCGGTCGGCGGCTTGGGTCAGTTTTCTGCGATCTCGCTGCGCGGAAGCTCGGCCCAGCAGGTCGGCATCTTCGTCGACGGGGTCCCGCTCGGTGACGCGTTCGGCGGCTTGTTCGATCTCTCAGAGCTTCCGCTTCGAGGGATGAGCCGGGTCGACATCTATCGCGGCTTCGTTCCCGTCCGCTATGGCGGCGCAACCCTCGGCGGGGCGCTCGACGTCCATGGCGCCCCGCAGGTCGACGAGACGGTCGTGCACCTGGCGACCGGGCTCGGAAGCTTCGGCGGGCGTCAGCTCGCACTCGATGCGGCGATTCCCCTCTCCGCCCGACTCACGCTCTCCACCCACGCCAGCTACGCCGGTGCCCAAGGGGACTTCCTGTACTACGACGACGCGTCCACGTCGACGTTCACCGGCGACGACCAAACGTTGCGGCGTACCAACAACGACTACGACCGCGCGCTCGCCCGGGTCCGGCTCGACATGGAGCGTGGGCACCTGCGCGGCCACGTCCAGCAATGGTTCGTCGGCCGTCAGAGCGGGATCGCGGGACCGGTCGGAGCACCCGCCGAAGCGGCCCGCCTGGGCACGCTGGGGCTGCAGACGGTCGCGGGCATCGAGCACACCGCGTTCGGTCGACCCGGCGGTCGTCTCGGCGCGCGGTTGGGCATCGGTCTTCGGCAACAACGCTTCGTGGACCCGGACGCGGAGCTCGGACCGGGCGTCAACGACCAGCGCGTTCGCAGTCTCGACGTCTACGCGAGCCCGCGGTGGCGGACCGCTCTATGGAGGATGGCGTTCGCCGAGGTCACGGCCGATGTCCGGCCGCAATGGGTCGCGGTGGATGAATCGGCGGCGCTCAGCGGGTCCTCCGGCGACGCAACCCGCTCCCGCTTGGGGGTCGGCGTCGGGGTGCAAGCGGAGCAGTTCCTGGCCAAGCGCCGAATCCGTCTCGTGCCCGCCGTGCGCCTCGACGCCCTGTCCAATCGGTTCGCGGTGCCCGGCGGCGAAGGCGAACTCACCGACCAGGGTCGAAATGCATCGCAGTTTGGCGCGTCGCCGCGAATGGGGGCGCGCGTTCGACTGATCGGTCCGCTCGAAGCCCGGGGCTCCGCCGGACGCTACTTTCGTGCACCGACGCTGCTGGAGCTGTTTGGCGACCGGGGCTACGCGGTGGGCAACGAGGGCCTCTCGCCAGAACGCGGGACCTCGGTGGACGGCGGGTTCGTGCTCGACCACGCCGGGGAGGCGTTGCAACTGCACGGGCAGCTGGCGGGGTTCGGCACGTGGAGCGAAGACCTCATCACCTGGGTCTCGGCCGGACGTGTCTCCAGAGCGGTCAATCTCGCGGCAGCTCGTATCCGAGGCGTCGAGGTCTTTGGACTGTCTCTTATACACATCTCCGAGCCCACGAGACCTCTCTACATCTCGTA
>CAJXVA010000679.1 GCA_913061055.1 uncultured Pseudomonadota bacterium | reverse complement strand
GACAGGCTCACCAGCGTCGGCGGCTGATCGAGGCGGTGCTTGAGGTTGGGGAGGATGTCGGTTCCGCCGGCAACCAGACGAGCGCCAGGCTCGGCCAAAGCGGTCACGGCATCTTCGAGGGTGTCGGGGCTGACAACCCCAAATCGCGGCAAACGAAGCATCAGGCAATCCTCCGGGCGCCGTTGGTGTCCGGCTTGTGGGGCGGGCTCTCGGCCGTGCGTTCTTGCTCGGCCCGGGCTTGCAGACCCGCGAGGACGCGTGGCGGTGTGAAGGGAAGGCTGTCCATGCGCACGCCGACCGCGTCGTAGATCGCGTTGGCGATCGCGGGAATGCTCGGGTGCAGCGGACCCTCGCCCGCCTCCTTGGCCCCGTAGGGTCCTTGGGCATCGGGCGACTCGACGATGAGCGCCTCCAGCTCGGGCGTGTCGAGGAACGTGGGGATGCGGTAGTCGAGCAGGCTCGGCCCCGGATGCACCCCGTTGTGCCCCGGGTCGACGACGTGCTGCTCCATGATCGCTTCGGCGAAGCCCATGTATGCGGAGCCCTCCATCTGGCCCTCGACGATCTTGCGGCTCAGCGCGCGTCCACAGTCGTGGGCCACCCAGATCGTCTTCACATCGACGACGCCGGTCATTGGGTCAACCTCGACCTCGGCCACGTGCGCAGTGAAGCTGTACGCCGGAGACGCGCCGATCGTGCCGCCGCGGTAGTCCCCGTGGCGGTCCTTGGGCGTGTTGTACGAGCCCGTCGCGGCGAGCAGGCCGTTGTCGGACTCGGCCCAAACGAACGCCTCGGCCAACGTCACGTTGCGCTCGGGGTCCTCGCGATCGATCGCCTGCCCCTGCGCCAACGTCACCCGCTTGCGCGGGATTTCCCAGCGTTTGCCGACCGCTTCACACACCAGCCGCCGCAGCTTCTGGGCGGCCTCCACACATGCGTTGCCCACCATCAGCGTGATGCGAGAGCTGTAGGCGCCCAGGTCGACCGGACACAGGTCGGTGTCGGCCGAGAGCACCCGAATGTCATCCAGCGGCAGGCCGAGCTCGTTGCCAGCGATGACCGCCAACATCGTGTTGCTGCCCTGACCGATGTCGTTGGCACCCGAGAAGATTCGCGCGCGCCCGGAACGGTCGAGCGTGATCTGAACCGCGGCCTGCGGCATGTCGTTGGGGTAGATCGGGTAGTTGGTGCCGGAGATGTACGTGCTACCCGCCACGCCGATGCCGCGCCCGTAGGGCAGCTCCTTGCGTTTGGAGTCCCACACACTGCTGGAACGAACGCGCCTGAGGCACTCGGAGAACCCGTTGCTCCCGACCTTGAACCCGTTGACCGTCTCCGAGTCCGCGCCGATGTCGTTGTGCAGGCGCATGTCGATCGGGTCGAGGCCAAGGACTTCGGCGGCCTTGTCGATCTGGCACTCGATCGCGAAGCGAGGCTGCACGCTGCCGTGGCCGCGCTTCGGGCCGCATGCGGGCTTGTTGGTGTACGCGCGCTTCGAGTGGAATCGGTACGCATCGAAGCCATACGGCGCACACAGCAACTGCCCCGAGTAGTACGTCGTCACCAGACCGAAGCTGGAGTACGCCCCGCCGTCGAGCACCGTCTTGGCATCGACACCGGTGATCTTGCCGTCCTTGGTGAAGCCCGTGCGGTACTTCATCTTCATCGGGTGACGGCCGCGGTGGCTGTAGAACACCTCTTCGCGGGTGTAGAGCAGCTTGACCGGGCGTCCGGTCATCACGGCGAGTTTGGCCACGCAGAACTCGAGGTCGAACGGCTCGCTCTTGCCCCCGAATGCGCCGCCCAACGGAGGCTGAATCACGCGGATGCGGTTGGCGGGGAGCCCCAGGACCTTGGCCAGCTCGCGATGCAAGTAGTGCGAGACCTGGGTCGCGGACCACACCGTCAGGATGCCGTTGGCCTCGACGTGGGCGAGCGCGCAGTGCGGCTCGATCGCCGCGTGGGTCGTGCCCTCGAAGAAGTAGTCCGCCTCCACCACCAAGTCGGACTGCTCCAACGTGGCGTCGACGTCCCCGAACTCCAGGAGCACCTTCTTGGAGAGGTTGCCCTTGAGCGAGTACGGGTTGATCGGGTTGTCGCGAGCTTCGAGCGCCTGCTCGGGGTCGAACAGCGGCTCGAGCACCTCGTACTCGACGACAATCTTCTCGAGCGCCTCGTTGGCCGTGTCCTCGTCGTCGGCTGCGACACACGCGATGCCATCCCCAACGTGCAGCGCCTTCTCGACACACAGCGCAGTCTCGTCCGGCGTCCACGGAATGATGCCGTAGGGCTCGGGCAGGTCTTTGCCGGTGATGACCGCATGCACACCGGGCATCGCGAGCGCGGCGGAGGCGTCGATCGACAAGATCTTCGCGTGCGGATGGGGGCTGCGCTTGATCTTGGCGTGCAGCATTCGCGGCAGCTTGAGATCGTCGGTGTAGCGGGTGACCCCGCGCATCCGCTCCATCGCATCCACCTTGCGGTGAACGCCGCCCACTTGCGTGTGGGGTTGTCCGCCGTCCTCGCCCACGGGAATGTCTTCGTTCTCGCTCACTGGGCTGCTTCTTCCTTGGAGGTTGGCCGCGCCGATGGGGCGTCGGTCCCGTGCATCACCTCGGACGCGTCGACGACCGCGTCGAGGATCTTCGTATAGCCGGTGCAACGGCACAGGTTTCCGGCCAGCGCTTCACGCACCTCTTGCCGCGAGACCGGCCGAGCCCGGTCGCGAAGCAGCGCTTCTGCACTGAGGAGGATCCCCGGCGTACAGAAACCGCACTGTGCGGCGTCGTGGCGGTCGAAGGCGTCCTGCAGCGGGTGGCAGCCACCGTGCGCGTCTCCGAGTCCCTCCACCGTCGAGACCTCTCGGCCCTCCGCATGGGCGGCCAGGGTGAGGCAGGCCAGCGCGGGCTTGCCATCGATCTGAACCGTGCAGGCGCCGCAGTCCCCTTTGTCGCAGCCTTGTTTGCTGCCGATGAGGTCAAGCTGATAGCGCAGCACCTCGAGCAGAGTGTGATGAGGTTCGATCGCCAACTGCACTGCGTCCCCGTTGATCGAGGTCCGCAGAAGCAGGGCGTCAGGGGCGCTAGATCGCGACGGTCCCGACATGGCTGCATGGTCGACGATCGGGGCGAGGGGCCGCAAGGCGCCCGCCGTGAGGAGAACCCTGCCGCGGGCGTTTTTCTGCAGGAAACGGTAGCCTCGCGGGGTGAGGCGAACGCTCGCCCAGCTCGCGTGTGCAGCCTTGGTGTGGACCTCGGGTTGCCTCACGCACCGCGCCCACCAGTGGGAGCGGGCCGACGTCAGCCCCCAGGGGGTCGCTGGCGGCACCAGCGTGGTGATCGTCGGGGATCCCGGCGCGCCCGGACGCACGCCCGGCGCCGTCGCGCGCGGGGTCTCGCAGACCCTCGCGGCGGAGCGTGCTGCGGGGCGGAGTCCCGTCGTGCTGTGGCTGGGTGACAACCTGTTGAACGGTCGAGGCCGACTCGAGTGCGCGGCCACGTCTTCGGCATGGACGCGGCCGGGCATCGACGAGCTCGCGAGTGTCGTGCGCAGCCACACCCAGTCCGGCGGGGCCGCGTTCACCCTCCCGGGCGAGACCGCCTACCGCTGTGGAGCTCGGGAGTCTCTTCGCAGCGACGCGGACCACCCGGCGACCCAACCCGGGGTGCACTACGTGGTGGACCTACTCGCGTCCGGCACCACCCGCGTCGCCTCGACCTGCAACGACGGCACCTGCACCGAGCTGCCCGCACCCGGGACCCAGCGCGGCGCAGACGTGACGGCCCAGCTCGTCTTCGTCGACCTCACCCCGTGGATCGCCGGTGCTCGCCCCGCCGAACGCGATGAGGACCTCCGCAGCCTCGATGCGCTCATGACCGCCCTGCAGGACAATCCGGGACCACCCCGCATTCTGGTGGCGACCTACCCGGTCGAGGCCGCGGGGTTTCACGGCGATGGAGGCGGCGATCCGGACTCCACGGTTCATACGCTCGCACCACCGGTCGGCCGAGCCCTCGCCGCCGGCGTGTTCGTCGGTACGATCGCGGGGCACGACCGAGCCACCTACGCATCGCGCGACATCAGCGATGGCACGATTCGCGGAGACCGCGTGTTCCTTCCGCACGCGGTGTTCCAAGTCGTCTCCGGTGCAGCCTCGGCGCCGGACGTGCGCCGCACCTGGCGGCGCCTTCGCTTCAACAGCTCGGTCGCCCTGGTGCCGGAGCGCTACACACCGCGACCCGGATACGCGGTCCTTCACCTCGGTGAAACCTCCGCTGCGACGCTGCACGCGTATCGCGGAGGACGTTGGCAGACCGCGAGCGTCCCGGTGACGCTGCGACCCGCAAAGCGTCCACGGTTGGTGGACGTGCCCAGCGTCAACGCCTGTCTGCGCTGCCCCGAGCTCCCGTACAACGAACGATGAGACGGCCCTGCCCGGCTCCGTCGGCGATCAGCGTGCGCCCCTATGGAAGGTTCACGTTCAGGGGCAGGCCAAACGCCACACGGTCAGGTCCCACTCCTTGATCAGCGTGGAGAACCCCAGACCCGAGGTTTGCGGACACACAGAGTCAGCGAGCGCAGGACCATCGGCCGTGTCATCGACGTACTCGACGTGAAAGACCGCCTTGCCCTGCTCGATGAACGGGGAGGTCGTCTCGCACTCGTCGTACGTGATGCACTCCTCGTTGAGCGCCCAGTCGAAATCGTCGACCAGCGCCTCGACCTGATCGACGTCGTTCTTGAGGCCGATGGAAAGGCCTCGGTCGTGCGCCTGCGTTGCGAGCCAGCGGTTGTAGTCGAGCTGGTCCTCACCGCTCAGATCAAAACCGGTGGGGTTGGTGTAGCCCTGTCTCTTATACACATCTGACGCTGCCGACGA
>CAJXVA010000678.1 GCA_913061055.1 uncultured Pseudomonadota bacterium | reverse complement strand
GGGGCGCTACTGGGTGGGGATCGGCTCCCACGCGCAGCCGGCCGTGTTTGTGCCGGGGTCGGCGCAGCACTCGACGATCTTGTCGCGAGCGGCTCCGTACAGCTCCAGCCACTCGTCCAACGAGCGCAGCTTCGGTAGAGGCTCGGGCATCCACAGCGCCAAGCGCCAGTCCGGACTGGCCGGATCTGTGGCGTCGAAGAGCGCTTGTTCGTGCGCCGGGGTCTTGCTGAGACCCAGCGCGTCCGGAGCTAAGAAATCGCAGCTGGCGGTCGAGCCCACCCGGTGGCAGCCCAGGCACGGCGTGACCTCGGGCGATCGCAGGTGGGTCGCTTGCACGGGCGCGTAGGACCCGTCCAGCTGCACGAGGCTGTAGGGACCGTTGACATAGGATCCGGTCTGCCAGGTGATGCCCGCAAAATACGGCGTGTACACAAACGGATCCGAGCCGTGGCAGTCGCGGCTGCACGACTCGCCATCGGTGAAGTAGAACGTGTCGAGGTACCGCTGCAGGTTGGCCTCGTCCGCGGCGTTGAGATCCAGGTCGGGTAGGTCGTCATCGCCGGTGACCTCATCGATGTCATCAAAGAAGCACGTGGCTCCGTTGCGTTCGTTGTGCACGATGACGCCGACGTCGGCGTAGAGGTCCTGACCCTCGAAGGGATCGCGGCAGATCCACTTGACCACGATGTCGCCCTCGCGCAGCTGCCCGAATCGGCTGCCCAACTGGCACGACTCCGTCAGAAGGGCAGGGTTGGCGCAGGTGCTGGCCTCGGACGATAGCGGCATCAGTTCTCCGACGGGCCCGCTTTGGTCAACGGTGTATGTCGTCAGAGCGTCGGCTTGGCTGCACTGGACCTCTTCGACCGGGGGCAGGTATCCGTCCATGGCGTTCTTGCAGTTGCACGCGTAACAAAGCGCAATCGCTTGGTCGGTGCGGCCGCTGCAGGGGTCGCTGCAGTCTTCTGGAACGAACTCGCCGGTTCCGTCGCTTTCCGAATCGGCGCCTGTCCCCGAGGCTGAGGTGGCCGTCGAGACTGGGCCGTCGGTGGTCGCGGCGTTGGTTGTGGTCGGCTCCGATGTCTCTCCGCCACCGGTTTCGGCCGAACCCCCCTCCGGTTCACCCGCGCCTTCCTCCGTGCACGCGCCGCAAACGAGGGCCCACAGCACGGCGGCCTGGACGGCTGTGGAGTGGAGTGGTTTCGTAGGCACGAGCGTTGTCCACAATAGCCGAGTCCGCTCGGGCGCCGCAGCTGGGAGAGGAGGACCGACTCGACCGCACGCTCCGCGGTCTGCGCGGGTTCCTCCGGCCGGCGAACGTCGTACTCACGCATCCCGCCCGTTGGCTTGACCCGGTCGGTGACAGTGTCCGAACCTGACGACCCGTTGGCCGATCTCGACATCGACGTCTGTAACGTGCGCCCAGCGTTCGAGGCTTCGCTGGCCGCGGGGGTTGATGCGGCCGAGCTTCAGGCCCGACTGGGCTGGACGCAAACCTGGCTGCAGCGGGACGGTGCCACTGTGTCCGGTGCTTCGACCTACGAGCACATGGCGTGGATGTCGTCGCGGCCGGACTTCGCGGCCCTCGTGCTCGACATGGTCCGGCGGCACACGCCCGCAAGTCTTGGTGTCGTGGGCCTTGCGTGTAAGACCGCGGCATCGCTGGGCGAAGCCCTCGTCCGCCACGGTCGATATCAGACGCTCATCAACCGGACCGCTCGTTATGACGCGATGGTCGACGGCGACACCGTCCGCCTCGAGGAGACGCGGTTTGGTCCCGCAACGACCGGGTCCATCCGGCTCTCCGACTACACGGTGCTCGTCGCGGTCCAGCTCCTGCGCAGCTTTCTCGGCCCCGACGTCCCGATCCTCGCGCTCCATTCTCGTCGCGACGCGCTTTCCACAGCGGAGCGTCGCGCCTGGGAGGGGTTCGCGGGCGCACCGATCCTCACTGGGTACGCGAAGGCTGCGCTGGTGTGCCCTGTCGGACTCATGGTCCAGCCGCTGGTGTCCCACGACACTGAGCTTTCGGCGTACTTTGCCAACCTGCTGCAGCAGTCATCCCCGGATCTACAAGAACAGGGCTGGGGCGCTCGGGTTCGTGCGGCACTCGAGCAGCGGCTCGCCGATGGGACGCCCACCGCAGACTCTGTCAGCCGCGGCCTGGGGCTGGGTGTGCGGACCCTCGCCCGTCGGCTCGCAGAAGAGGGCCACACCTTTGGCGAGCTGCTCACCGCTGTACGACGCGATCGGGCGCGGCATCTGCTCGCCGATGAGAAGGTGACGCAGGCCGAGGTCGCCTTCCTGCTTGGGTATCGAGACCAGGCGTCCTTTCATCGGGCGTTCCGGCGCTGGTTTGGGACCACGCCGGCGGCGTTCCGGCAGACGCTGAGGCCGCCTCCCTGAGTCCGAGCGTGCGCGCGCAATTGTCTCTGCTACCGTACGCACTAGGGTGAACAACGCCCTCATGGCAGGGGCTTGCGACGTCCGCCGGGTCGCTTTGTACGGCGAGCCCGGAGGAATCAGGATGAATCAGGACGAATCATGACGCAGCAGCAGCGGTCAGAACTCGAAGGAACCGTCGCAGTGGTCACCGGGGCCAGCAGCGGGATCGGAGCGGCGGTGGCGAAGATGCTGGCTCGCCGTGGCGCGAAGGGGGCGATCTGCGCCCGACGCCAGCCTCGGCTCGACGCTCTCAAGGCGGAGATCGAGGCCGAGCTCCCCAAGGCGATCGTCTGGACGCACGCGATCGACCTGCGCGAACCGGTGGCCATCATGGCGATGTTCGAAGCGATCGCCGAACAGCTCGGGCCGGTCGACGTACTCATCAACAACGCGGGCTTGGGACGGCCCGCCCCTTTGAGCGAGCGCGGAGACGCTTACGCCGGGTGGGCCGAGATGCTCGACGTCAATGTGATGGCACTGAGCGTTTGCACGGCTGAGGCCATCGCGCAGATGCGACCGCGCAACGCCTCCGGGCACATCGTTCACGTCTCTTCGATGGCGGGCTACCGCATCCCCAAGGAAGGAGGATTCTACGGTGCCACGAAACACGCCGTCAGAGCCCTGACCGAGGGGTTGCGCCGCGAGCTGTGGGAGCAGAACAGCCCGATTCGGGTCAGCGCGGTCAGTCCCGGCAACGTCAAGACCGAGTTTGGCAGCGTGTTCTTCTCCGACCCGGAGAAGGCCGAGGCCATGTATGCGCAGGGAGTCCCTCTGACCCCCGAGGACATCGCGACCGCGGTGGAGTTTGTGCTCACCGCCCCCGAGCATGTCCAAGTTCACGACGTGCTCCTGCGACCCCGTACGCAGGCGGACTGAGCGGGTCTGTGCATCCGCCAATCCAGCTCCAGCTGCTCCCGCCATCGAGCGCATGCCGCGAGAGCTTCTTGAGGGCGCTCGATGAATTTCAGGAGGAGGGCCTGCCGTGGTGGCTCGGAGCCGAGCTCGAAGTCGCCAAGCGAGACTTCGAACGGTTCGTCGAGCAGAAGTTGGCGGACTCGCACCGCCGCACCGAGACGCTCGTCCCCAAGACCCACTGGTGGGCCGTGATGGAGGATCGTTTTGTGGGCCGCATCGCGATTCACCACGAGCTGAGCGACGCGCTTCGCGAGTCGGGCGGCCACATCGGCTACGACACCGTGCCGTCTGTTCGGGGCCGCGGAGTTGCCACCGAGATGCTCCGGCTTGCCCTGCCTCTGGCTCACACTCTGGGACTCCGCGAGGTGCTTTTGACGTGCGACGACGACAACCCAGCCTCTCACCGTGTCATCGAGAAAAATGGTGGCACGTTGCGTGAAACGAAGAGGTTGGACTCGAGCCGGCCTGCGAAGCGCTACTACTGGATTCCCCTGGTGTAGCCCCCGCTGAGGCGGCCCGGCGCCCAACGGGTCCTCGAACTACAGGCCCGTAGAATTCGATCGCGTCACAAATCTCGTGCACCGGCTCTACCTGCGTGAGGCCAATGAACATGCACGCACATCAACCGCGCGATGCCGCGCAACATCGCGGAGAACCAGCGCTGCAGCCGGTTCACCACGCACCTCAACCGGTTCACCAAGCTCCACCGGTTCACCAAGCTCCACCGGTCCACTACGCACCTCAACCGGTTCATCACGCGCCTCAGCACCACGTTGCGGCGCACGCCGGAATGGTTGCGGCGACCCCTGGATGCCCGCACGCGTATCCGGTTGCCGCGGAGTCCACGGGATTCTTCGCGGCGTTGGGGTTGTCGCTGAAGGTCCTGCCCTACGCCCTGTTCCGCTTTGCCCATTGGAGCCTGTTCATGGGGATCACGATCGGAATGGTGATCGGCGTCTTGGCGCTCGGGGGCACGCTCGCCGTCATGGTCAACAACTGGGCCGGCACGATCGTGATGTTCGCCGGCCTCGTGCCCATCTTCTGGTTCTGGATGCCGTTCGTCGAGCGCAAGACGTTCGGAGCGAAGTGTGCCCACATCGCGATCCTCACCGAGTTGGTCACCCGAGGACAGATCGGGGATGGACGCCAAGGCCAGCTCGCGTACGCGAAGCAATTGGTCGCGACTCGGCTGCACGACCTGACCTCGATCTGGGATGTTTACCGGTCGGTCAACCGCACGCTGCGGCAGCTCACCAAGACGCTCAACTTCGTCGATGACCTGCTGCCCATCGACATCTCGTTCATCAAGCGGGGGATCTACGCCCTGGTTCGCGGCGCAAGCCGTTACCTCGACGCTGTGGTCCTCTCGTATGGGTTGGCGCGGGGTGATCGGGACTTCTCCGCACCTGCGATCGATGGGCTGACGTACTGCGCACAGAATGGCGCGAAGATGTTTCGCGCAGCGGTCGGGGTGATCGTGCTCGAGAAGGTGATGCTGCTGCCGCTGTGGCTGGGCGCGGGCCTGGGCT
>CAJXVA010000677.1 GCA_913061055.1 uncultured Pseudomonadota bacterium | reverse complement strand
CGGCATACGAGATGTAGAGAGGTCTGGTGGGCTCGGAGATGTGTATAAGAGACAGGGTCGATGAGACTCAAGACTGCAACGCGATGGTAGTAAAGCTACTTAGGCGGTTGGAGAAGGCAGGCGTCGAGCACACCCTTATCGCGGACCCCGACCAAAACATCTATACGTGGAGGGGAGCGGACCCCGCCGCACTCGCTGAGCTTTCCTCCTCTTGGGGAGAGCAACCGCCCCTGACCGGGAACTACCGCTCAAGCCCGAACATCTGCCGAGTCTCCTCGTCCCTGAAGAGCGTCCCCGCCATCGATGAGTCCAAGGGGCCCAGTGCAAGCTGCTCGTGGCCCGTACTGGTCACCGCCATCAAGTCCACTGAGCCATCTGACGTCGGGCGCAAGTTCTTGGCCGTGCTCTGCGACCGAGGGATAAGCACGGGTGACGCCGTCGTTCTCGCGCCGACTTGGAGTTTGGCGCGGGCCGTAGCGGGTGCAACTCAAGTCAAACCAACAGGACAGCTCGGAACCAGGCTTCGAGCCTGCTGTCAGGCTGCTCGCGACCGCGGAGACCGCGAGTCACTGCGAGATGTTCGGGCGCTGGTCGACGATTTCTTGGTCCGGCGTACAACCGGCACAACACACCTCCTCCGAGATCGAACCGCCACAGAGTGGATGGAAACGGAGGCGCGTCGTCTCACCTGCGAGGTCCTGCTGGCCGATCCGGCGAAGGGCGACTGGCACGCTCGTACACTGGATCTTCTGGACACGCTTCGCTTACCGCCTGGCGTCGAAGCGCCGACGACCACGACGCGGCGTTGCCTACCAAAACCCAGCAAGCCTCTCGTGCCGTGCACAGAACCGTTTGGCGGGCTGGACTACTCCACGATCCACAACGCGAAGGGGAGGGAGTACATGGCGGTCTTGTACGCAATGGGCCGTAAGAACGACAGCAGGCTGTGCAGCCTGCTGGAGGACTGGGACTCACGCCGCGAGGCCAGCGAACAGAGAGCTGTTGCCTACGTGGGCTTGACCCGCGCGAAGCGGCTGCTCGTGGTAGCCACGCCCGGCAAGGCCCTTGAGGACACCCGGCGCCTCCTGGGCCGGGACGGGGCAGATGTCGAACTCCTACCGTAGGCCTCGCCGCCCGAACCGAAGGACCACTGTGGAACACGCAGCTGTGGTCGGTGAGATGGAAGAAGAGGGAACGGAGTGTTCCGTGAGATTGAGGCGATGCCGAAGGCGGGCCGACGCTGGCTGTGCACGGCGAGTCTGCGGCGCCGGGTGGTCCCATTCGTCGAGAAGAGGATCGCGGCCGGCGGCTCGGAGTCGAACGGGAAACTCGAGCTTCGACTGTAGACAAAAGGTGCATCCGTATGATGAAGTAGCCCAGTGGACCTTAGTACAGCCTTGAGGCCTACCGTCCAATACACTCCGTCCTCGCTGCGACGGTCGCTGAATAGTACGGGAGCTCAGCCAAGCACCCTACACATGCCGAGGCCCGGGGAGCTCGCATCCGAGAAGTTTCGAGGTTCGCGGCAGGGATCCACGCTCCCGTATTGCGACGCGCCAGCATCTGCGCGAAAGACTGGAACCGCAGCCCGCGATACGGAGCAGGAACGACATGCAGAATCCTCGACAACCAGCACTCAGTTGTACTGACCGCGTGATGCGACGCCGGTTCGGCCGCCTGAGCGTAGCCACAATTCTGTACTCTGCCGCGTGCACCATCCCGCATAGCCCGGACGAGCCGAGCGACTCGGACCAAATCTCCTCCGACGGGACGTGCCAGCTGGAGGATCCGGGAGACTGGACCACGGCGTACTTTGTCGCGAAGAACCGCTATACGGGGGTCGGGCGGAAGTATCGCGCTCATGCGCTGAAGGGCTTCTCTCGCTTACGCGTGCTCAGGACGCCCGCACAAAAAGAGCAAGGTCTCCGCGGCTGCCTCGCTGTTCCGAAAGCCATGGGTGCTGTATTCGAGTACAATACGCTACGGCGCGTTGGCTTCACGATGACGGGCATGACGGTCCCTCTCGACTTCGTATGGGTTCGTTCCGGAAAGATCGTCCAACTAGATGCGGACATCAAGGCGGGCGTGCAGAGCGTGGAGCCAGAGCACTCGTTCGACCGGCTTGTGGAGCTCCCTGCGGGTGCGATCTCCGGGATCGGCCTCCGTGTCGGCGACCGCGTCGAGTTCCGGCGATCCGCCGATTGGTCCGCAGCCAAACACGGCAAAACCTGGAACGCCTGGAGCGCGTCGGTCGTGAATGCGGGAGCTGAAGCACGGCAGCTCCTCTCAGATCAGCAGTTCTTGCTAAAGCTAGAAAACAGTGTCCCGTCGTCACGAAGGGCCGACGTCGAGTCCTTGCGCGAACTCGGAACAAAGATCTCACCTGGCGTGGGAGGCGGCGCGAAGGCCTCCTTCAAAGCCGAGCCAATATTCTTCCGCTCGCGTCTCTACGGGCGCGGGACTGACGCGATGACAAACTGCGGACCTCTCGCGGACGGTGAGATTCGCGTCGTAAATCTCAATTTCGCACGGGTGCATAGCTTCTCGCGGGCGGCCCTCGTCGGAACCATCGCGCACGAAATGGTTCACGCCGCAGAGAACCCTAGCGACAGCGAAGGCTGTTTTAAAGACACCGGATTGGGAAAGACGACGACTTTTACATACGAGGTCGGCCTTGCGGCTTGTGAACACTCTCAAAATAAAGATGGTTTGCCACCGGAAGCCTGCGACGATATGCCCCGTCCGAAAGACGAATCCAACTCCGCCCACGCCACGCCCAATTCCCCGTGAGCGATGCGCTATTGTGGATTCCGCTCTCGGCTACAGGAGTGAATGGGGATCAGTCCCTTCAGGAGAGACAATCAATGAAAGAACGCGCCACAGCCCCTTCCCTAGTCGCCCTCCTGGCATTTCTTTCCGGCTGCCCGCCCGTGACCGGCGTCGAAACGCCAACGTCGCCCCCGGTCCCTTCAGAAACCACGGAGGAACCCGAGACTACCCCGAAGGATGGGAAACCATCGAAGGCAGATGAGGGCGCAACCGTTCTAACGTTCGAGAATATCGGAGAACTTCCCGGCGACGGCTACGAATGGGCGCTGGGAGAAGGTAAGACCAAACTGTTCGGCGCCGACTGGCTACTGCGTGTTGAGGACGAAAACCGCGAGGCCATCGAGCTAAATCTCGAATGCTCAAAAGCACAAGACGAGCTCGACCTTCTCGCGGATGCGGTTCTCGACGTCGACGCCACACTGCCGACTAATCTTGAGTACTTCAGAGTTCGAAAGCAGAGCACGGCATTCCTTGTATTCGTTCAAGACAGTCGGAGAATCGATGCAGCGGCGGGAGGGAAGTTCTCCCGGCTAGAGATCGGCGCCGCCTTCGAAAATAACAAAGCCAACGTTTTTCTTGTGGCCGCTACTCAGCGCAGGACGGTTGTTACTACCCCCAAACTCAGAAAGTGCATTGTCAACAACCTCCGCGCCGCAAACAGCAAAGGGACTTTCTTTATCCCAGGAGGCGCACTCGTCGGAGGCATCGTCGGCATGCAGTTTGATGTTCGTTCTACTGATCTCGGCGCAAATGCAGAATTTGCGGACCTCGTGAATGCGAAGCTCGAGGTTGATCTCGACAAGATCAAGCTGTACTGGGCAGAGTACGGCCAGTTCGAGCCCGCCTTGAGTGCGAACGCAATCCTCGGACACCTCCAGGGAGAAGACCCGGATCCGGGGCAGGCCCTGGGCGCAGTCAAGAACTCGTTGAGTGGGCTCTCATACATCGCCTGGCTTCCCGTGGAAGTTGAAATCTAAGCGAGATACAAGTGTTCAAGCTTATTGGCACCCTCCTTCTACCCCTTGGGCTTGCGCCCGCGGCCACAGATCCAGCGAGGGCACAGGTCCTGGCAGACCGGCCGCTAGTCCTATTCATCGAGAACTACGACCATGCGCCGTACGTGGATGCACCGTCACTCGGCGCAGTACTACGTATTCGAGCTGGACACGAACCGTTAGCCCAAGACAGCGACCTGGCAACGCGCCTGAAGAACCGCGCTGCAGCACTTTGCTCCGAAGGAGACGGCAACTTCAACATCGTCGGGATCGACGCACTTTCGGACCCCTGGCGCATCGTCGGCCCGTTAGACCTGGCTTGCAGTAGAGGCAAGCCTGCGCGGACCACCAACGATCGTTTCCAAGAAGCCGGAGCAACACAGAGACGGTGGAACAACAAGCAGGCCAGCCTGCCGACACATATTTCACCGGGCTATAAGTACGCATGGATCGCGCTCGAAGCGCTATCGCAGCAGGCATTGCGGGTAGCAGATAGAAAAGGTCGTCTGCGTTGCAGGACGTTAAAGATGGGACTCCTCAAAGCGTCGAGGACCGTGGACGCCGCGAAGGAGCTGTCTGATTTCTCGTTTCCGATGTGCAGCTTCGACGGCGTCGAGATTGGGTACGAGTTTGACGCCGAGCTTGTCGACAATGAGCTGTTTTCGGGACTGCTCAAAGAACTGAAGGACCTTCCCGTGAGTCTTCGGATGCGAGGAAGGCTTGTTCGCCTCTTGCTTCGCTACGGACAGGAACGTGGAGGAACCCCTCAGGACCTCCAGAGAGCCACCTTCTCTAACCCATTTCAATCCGTAGGAGAGTGCGTAGTCCGGGTAGAGGGCGCTGTCGAGAACGACCCTACCCCCGGCTACTTCGTCCCCGCTCGACTCGAATTCTCGTGCGTGCAGCAACGCGGAAACAGGAAGATCACCAGTCAAGCTGTATTCGGCCCCAAGTCGCGATTCGTCCTGAAGCGGTTCAAGCCCACAACATCCTGCCGGTACATCGAGAATGGAGTTCTAGGGCTGTCTCTTATACACATCTCCGAGCCCACGAGACCTCTCTACATCTCG
>CAJXVA010000676.1 GCA_913061055.1 uncultured Pseudomonadota bacterium | reverse complement strand
GGCGGCTCACGAAGCAGGCCTCGTGCACCGCGACTTCAAGCCCGACAACGTCATGATGACCGCGGAGTACCGCGCGGTAGTGACGGACTTTGGGCTGGCCCGGGCGGCCGGCCGCCGAGACGCGTCCGAGAGCCGCGACCCCGATGCGTTGGGGAGCCCGTCTCGGGCCTCGCTGAGCACCACGGTGACGGCGGCGGGCGCCATCATGGGCACGCCGGCGTACATGTCACCCGAGCAGCACGAGGGTCGCGACGTCGACGCGCGCAGCGATCAGTTTGCGTTCGCGGTAGCCCTGTATGAGGCCCTGTTTGGCGTGCGACCGTTTCCCGGCGATGACGTGGCTTCGTTGGCCTACAACGTCGGCGCGGGCAACATCCGTCCGGCACCGTCTCGGACGAGCGTTCCGGGCTGGGTTCGCCAAGTTCTGCTGAAGGCCCTGTCGGTCGGCCCGTCCGACCGCTACCCATCCATGGTCGAGATGCTGGAGGCCTTGCGCCGCGAGGGCTCCGGCAAGCGAGCATGGCCCTGGGCCACCATGGGATTTGTCGGCATGGTGGTCGCCGGTGGAGCGGTCGGGTTCCTGCTCGATGATGGCGATGACCCGTGCACCGGAGGGGCATCGCAGCTGGAGGCGGTGTTGGGCCCCGACGCGCGTGAGCCTGTGAAGGCGGTCTTCGTCAACTCGTCGCTTCCGTTTGCCTCCGACGGATGGGCGGCAGTCAACCAGACGCTCGGTGCCTACGCCGAGACCTGGCTGGCAGCGCACGGGGAGGTTTGCCGTGCCAAGGACACCGCATCGGCGCGGCTGTACGCGAGTCGCTCAGCCTGTCTCGAGCGCCGGTTGGGTGACGTTGATGCCGTGCTGACCGTCCTCGCTCAAGGGGATCCTCGGGCGCTTCAACGTGGCCTCGACGCGGTGAGCGAGCTGCCGTCTCCAGACCGGTGCCTCACCGCACCGGCAGCGTCCGAGTCGTCCGCCGCCGCATCCCTGTACGGAGACCTGGCACGGGTCGCGGCGCTGCAGCGGGCGGGGCTGGCAGATGAGGGGCTGCAGGCCGCCCGGGAGCTGGCCGAACGCGCATCGATCACCGAGGACCGCGGGCTCCAAGCCGAGGCCCGCGTGCGTCTGGCTTCGCTTCAACGCAAGGCGTCCCAGCTCGAGTTGGCGGAGTTCAATTTCAAAGAAGCGCTGGGGCTCGCGCTGCAATCGGGCAATGACCCGTTCGCGGCCGATGCTGCTGTGGCGCTCGTGGACATCATCGGATCTGATTCCCAGCGTACGCGCGAGGCCGAGGGGTGGGCAGGCGTTGCGACGGCGCTCCAGCAGCGCGCCGGAGCGTCGGTCACCGAGCGTGCCGCGTTGCTCGCTGCGCGGGCGCAGTTGCTGGAGGTCTCCGGCCGCTTGGACGCTGCCCGGCGCCCGTTGCAGGAAGCTGCGGAGATCCTCGAAGAAGCCTTCGGACAGCACGACGCCCGCGTTGCGTCAGCGTGGGCATCCCTCGGCCATCGAGCGCTGCGGGCTCGTGACCCGTCGACTGCCGGTCCGTTGTTTGAGCGTGCCTTGGCGGTCGTGGAATCCGCGCTCGGCCCCGAGCATCCTCGCACCGCGACCCTCATGCACGCCCTGGGAGAGGTCGCCCTGTTGGAGGGAAATCTCGATCGGGCCGCCGAGGGCCTGCAGGCTGCGTTGCAGGTGCGGATGCAGGTCTCGGACCCCACGCCACGCGCCGAAACGATGCTGCTGCAGGCGTTCGTCCACATGGCCCATGGAGACCTCGATGCCGCCGAGGAGACGCTTCTCACCGTGGGAGCGCTCGAAGGGTTGTCGGCCACCGTGCGTGGACGGGCAGCGGTCGAGTTTGCTCGCCTCGCGCTTCGGCGTGGCAATCCTCAGGACGCCATTCGGGCAGCGCGGTCCAGCCGCACGGCGTTGGGGGGGCCGCAAACGCAGGGCGAGCGTTGGGGGCTCGATGCGGTCATCGCCGGTGCTCTGCTTCGGCAAGGACGCCTCGCACAAGCCGAGTCCTTGATCGACGAGACCATCGCGGCGATCGAACGTCGGGAGGGCGATGCGGTCGCAGCGCTGGCTGAACCGCTCACCGTCCGGGGCGAACTTCTGCTGGCGCGGGCACTACCGGCTCGCGCTCTGGGCGATCTGGAGCGCGCCCTCGCGCTTCGAACCGCACTGGACACCTACGGCGCGGCGCGGACGGAGTTTGCGTTGGCCCAAGCTCTCGTTGCCGTGGACCCCGAGTCCAGCCGTGCCGCAGAACTCGCCCGCGGGGCGCTGGTCCGGCTCTCGGTTGGAGAGCCGTTGCACGGTGAGGCGCAACAATGGCTCGACGGTGGCGCGAAGCCCAGCCTCTAGACTGTTGATTTGGAGGTGTCCCTGCGGAGTCGGACAGCGGCCCCTGCACACGACGCTACGGTGAAGGGTCCACCGGGGGAGTGCCGGGGACTCGAGCGTTGGCTTTGAGGCCCCGGGCGACGATGTACTGCTCGTAGCTGCCCGAACGGGTGTCTTTGGGGTGCACGGGCTTGCACTCGGAGAACGACGCCTTCACATCGGCGAGCAGCGCCTTGAAGCCGCCGCCGGTGAACACCTTGGCGCAGAAGTGGCCACCGGGACGAAGCACGGTGGTGGCAAATGTCAGTGCCCGACGCGTGAGCTCTTCGCTCCGGAACATGTCGGTGGTCTTGTCGCCGGTCGTCTTGGGCGCCATGTCGCTGATCAGCACGTCGAAGTCGCCGAACTTGGCGGTGACCTCAGCGGGCTCGATCTCGAACACATCGCCCACGAATGCTTGCGCGAAGGGGGGGAGGTCGAGTTCGACCTTCGCCAGGTCGAGTCCGAGCACGAAGCCTTCTTCGCCCACGCGGCCTGCCGCGTACTGCATCCACGAGCCGGGCCAACAGCCGAGGTCGAGGACGCGGCGACCGGGTTGCAGGAGCTTGAACCGCTTGTCGATTTCTTCGAGCTTGAAGACCGCTCGCGAAGCGTAGCCTTGATCCTTGGCGCGTTTGTACGCGTCGTCGTGGCGAGAACCTCTGTCTCCGAGTTTTCCTCTGCGGCCCATGGTGTTGCTCCGAAATCGACAGCGCCGCCCCGCCCATCAGGAGGGAGGAGGCGGCGGCGCCTTGAGAACGCGGTGTTCTCGGTTGTTTACTTCTTGCCCTTGGCGGCTTTGTGGGCGGCGCGGGCGGCTTGCTTGTGCGAGCGGCGGATGCTGACGTAGCAGCCGTTGGCGCCGGGGACGGGACCGCGGACGAGGACGAGACCTTCGTCGGCCATCACGCGAGCGACGTGCACGTTTTGAAGGGTCTTGGTCTCCGAACCCATCTGGCCCGGCATCTTCTTGCCTGGGACGACGCGTCCTGGGGTGAGACGACAACCGATGGATCCACCGTGACGGAAGTACTCGTGGGTACCGTGCGTCGCGGGCTTGCCCTCGAAGTTGTACTTCTTCATGACGCCCTGGAAGCCCTTGCCCTTGCTGGTACCGGTCACGTCGACGCGGTCGCCATCGGCGAAGATGTCCATGGGAATCTCGGAGCCCACAGCGTGCTTCTCGAGCACGTCGGTTCCGACGCGGAACTCTTTGACGAACTTCTTGGGCTCGACGGCGGCCTGTTTGAACCGGCCGAGGTCGGGCTTGGTCAGGCGCGAAGCCTTTTGGTCGTCGAAGGCGAGCTGGATCGCGGTGTAACCGTCGCGCTCTTCGGTGCGGTGGGCGAGGACAGTGTTGCCCTTGACCGAGAGGACGGTGACGGGGACGCGGGTTCCGTCGTCGAGGAAGAGTTGGGTCATTCCCAACTTCTTGGCGAGCATGCCAGGTTGAACGTTCACGAGATTGTCTTTGCTTTCTTCTGCCCTGGATCCGGGCGGCTTGATTGCCGCCGGGACGGGACTTGAACGACCCCCTGTGGCCTGTGCCGGGGTCGCGAGGGGCGGAACTATGAGGTACGCGCTGACCCCTGGTCAAGATGGCGACCCGGGGGAACTCACGCTTCCGCGGCAGATGCGGCGTCCGGGCCTGGAAGGGGCATCGCGAGCAGCGCACGGGTGTTCTGGGCAGCCTGCTGAGCCAAGGCTGCAGCTGTGACACCCCGGACTTCCGCGAGACGCGCACACGTGAAGGCCACATAGGCCGGGATGTTCTCGCGTCCTCGCAGGGGCTCGGGCGAGAGGTACGGGGCGTCGGTCTCGACGAGGATCCGGTCGTCGGGCGTCAGCGCAGCGGCCTCCCGGATCTCCGCGCACTTCTTGAACGTGGAGATTCCCGAGTACGAGATGTGAAATCCGAGGTCGAGCCAGGCTCGGGCCGCGTCGGGGCCTGCCGTGAAGCAGTGCACCATCCCGGGCATCTCGGCCCGGGGTCCCGCCTCCGCCACAATGGCCAGCGCCTCGTCGTGCGCCTCTCGGATGTGGAGCACGACGGGCATGTCGAGTTCGCGCGCCAGCTCGACGTGTTCCGAGAAGCTGCGCCGCTGATCTTCACGGGGAGACAGATCGTAGTGGTAGTCGAGCCCGGTCTCCCCGATGGCGAGCACGCTGGGATGCTTGGCGTGTTGGCGGATCCGATCCAGGAGCGCCGCGTCGGTATGCTTCGCTTCGTGGGGGTGCACGCCGATGGCGGCGAACACCTGGGCGTGGGTGTCGGCGAGCTCCACCGCGCGGTCGATGGACTCCGGTGAGCACCCAACGTGGACGTACTGCACCACGCCGGCGGCCGTGCCGGCATCGAAGCAGGCCTGCAAGTCCGGGGACATCGGCGCATAGTCGAGGTGACAGTGCGCGTCGATCAGCCCGGGCAGGGTCGGGGGGATCTTGGAGGTGCCCATGCGTCGGGAGGGTAGCGGCTGCCGACGCCCGAGCCCACGAGACCTCTCTACATCTCGTATGCCGTCTTCTGCTTGAAAAA
>CAJXVA010000675.1 GCA_913061055.1 uncultured Pseudomonadota bacterium | reverse complement strand
TAGATCGCTCGTCGGCAGCGTCAGATGTGTATAAGAGACAGGTTGTGCACGGTGTCCAGGTTGGGCGCGGAGTGTACATGCCGGGGGACACGGTCAACGTCGCGGGCTGGGCGGGCATCCACACGCCGCACGGCGAGCACAACAACCGCCCGCTCCCCGACGGGACGGCGGTCGAGCTCGCGTTGGAACGCTCGGGCCGAGGGGCAAGGGTGGAGCTCGCGCTCGGCCGCACCGAGGTCAACGAGCACGGCCGGTTTTCCGCGTCGTTGACGGTCCCCCAGGGGGCTGCGCTGGGCTCGCACGTCGTGGTCGCCAAGATTCTGGGCGCACAGAGCCAGACCCGCCTGCTCGTCGCTGAGCCGCGGATTCCCGCCTTTGAGGTCTCCGCAGATGCGAAGCACTGGCTCGTGGGACACGGCGAACCTCTGAAGGTCGAGATCAGCGCGAACTACTTCAGCGGTGAGCCTGCGCCGATGACTCAGCTCGACTGGACCGCTAGCTGCTACGCGACGACGCCCTACCTTCCAGATCTCGAGGAGGGGTTCAGTGCGCGGACGGACGCCGACATCCCGGACTGGTCCACGAATGGACGCCTGGATACGCGCAACAAAGCGCAGGCGTTGCTGTCGGTGGGGACCGGGCCCTTGGACCATCGCAGCTACCGGCAGTGCACCCTCTCGGTCTCGGCCCAGGATCCGAGTCGTCAGCCGATCGGCGCGGACGCATCCGTGGCGGTCAAACCTGGGCCGGGTTTTCTGGTGGCGAGCATTCCACTCATGGAGGCCGGGACCCGACCGAGGATTCTCGCGCGGGTGGTGGGGGACGAGGGACGACCGAAGCAGGCCGATTCGATTCGCATTCAGTTGGAGCAGGGATGGGAGGAGCCCCGGCGTGTTCTGAGGACCTGCAATACGGTCGACCCCAAGCCGGGGGGCGCCTCGCTGTGCGGGGCACGGAAGCTGGCAGCGGGTCGATACACGGTGCGCGTGACGGCCGAGGTCGGAGGCGAGCCGCTGGAGCTGCTCCGCGAAATCCGGGTCCGCAAGCCTCGTCGGCGACCTCGCGTGGCCAAGCCTTCAGCGAGCACCCGCGCGACTCCGCAGACTCCAGAGCCGCGCAAGTTCCAGATCCAAGCACCGCAGAGGGTCAAGCATGGGGAGGCGTTCGATGTTCGAATCTCCGGACCGTGGAACGAGGCCAGCGGGCTCCTGACGGTCGAGCAGAGCGGGCTGAGAGAGAGCAAGCCGTTCTCGCTCGAGGGGGGGGCCCGTGTGGTCCGGGTGGAGGCACGCCGCGGAGCCGGCGAACTCCTACAACTGACTGCACGGGTCGCGTTGCCCCCCGGAGCGGCGGACGGGGAGCAACCCCGAGTCGTGGACGCGGGGCTTTCAATCAAGGTCCGGGACCGGGACGGGCTTCGGGTGGTCGTTGTCACCCCGGAGCATCCTCAACCCGGAACGAAGAGTGGATTTCAGGTCCAGGTCCGCGATGAAGACGACCGGCCCGTCGAGGCGCGGCTCGCGATTTGGGTCGTCGACGACGCGCTGCACAGCTTGCGTGCTCCACAGCGGGCGTACCTCGCCCGCATCTTCAACCCCCTGCGCCCCTTCGACCAAACGATCACCGACCCGCACCGGGATCTGCTGCGCCCTTTCACTCCGCAACTGTACGGACGGGCGAAGCGGCTCCCCCGGGTTCGCCAAGCCAAGGCCATGGTCAAGGGCGGGCTCGACGTGGACGTGCGTCAGCGGTTCGTCGCGGTGCCGTTGTTCGTCGGCGATCTGGCGACCGGTCCGGACGGCATAGCCAGCGTTCCCCTGGAGCTCGCCGACGACCTCACCCGATTCCGAATCAGCGTGGTCGCCTCGGCCGAGCTCGTGGAAGGAACGGGCCCCGCGAGATTTGGGGCAGCCAGCGAGACGTTCGAGGTCACGGTACCGCTTCCGGTTCGGGCGGCGCTCCCTCGCGCATTGCGACCCGGGGACGATGCGAAGATCGCCGCGATCGTCACTGCGCCCGCAGCAGGGGACCTTCGGGTCGTGGCGCACAGCGAGCACGCGCGAGTGCAGTTGCAGGGGGCCGATTCAAAGACCCGGCGTGTCGCCGCGGGGGAGGTCGTCCGGGTCGGGTTCGACGTGCGTGCCGGGGAGCCAGGAGACGCAGAGGTTCGTCTGTCGGCCACGCTACGAACCACGGAGGGCGAAACGCTCGAGGGGGGTGTCATCCGCCCGATGCCCGTGTCGGCGGAGCGAACCGCAGTCGAGCGGGCCGCCGTCTACGGGAGCCTCAACAGCGACCGGCCGGTGGCCGTCCCTCTCGTCCTGCCCGCTTCAGCGCGGGGCACCATCGACGTGGCGGTCAGCAGCACCATCCTGGGCGACCTGCAGGACGCCGCCGACTACCTGGTCGAGTATCCGTACGGCTGCGTCGAGCAGACCTCCAGCCGACTGATCCCGCTGATCGCGATGCGGGGGCGGGTCGCCAACCCCAGGGATGTCGACGCTCAGATCTCGAAGGCCCTATCACAGCTGCAATCGATGCAGCTGGACGACGGTCGCTTCTCGTATTGGCCCGGGGGGACGACGCCTTCCTCGTTTGGGACGGCGTACGCCACCTGGGTGCTGCTGCAGGCGAAAGATGCCGGCGTGATGGTGCCGCCCAAGGGGCTGACCCGGGCCCTCGAAGCGCTGGCGCAGACCGCTGCCACGGAGCTGCCGGCGGACCCGAGCGGTCGGGAACAGATCCTCATCGAGCGCGCGCTGGCGGTCTGGGCATTGGCCCACTCCGACGCGCTGCCGGCGGGTGCGCTGCAGACACTGTGGGCGTACCGGCAAGACATGCCGGTGTTTGCCCGGCTGCTGTTCCTGCAAGCCCTTCATCGCGCCGACCCGGAGGATGCCCGCATCGACCCGCTGCTCGTGTCCGTCTCCGCGTCGATCGAGCAGCGAGCTGGGGTGGCGCACGTGGTCGACCCGACCGAACAAGGCCGCTGGTGGTACGCATTCTCGTCCGCGGCCCGGACCGAAGCGCTCACCCTCATGACGCTGATGCAGATCAGCCCAGAGGATCCGAGAATCGAAAAACTCGTGCGGGGCCTCCGGGAACGGCGCCGCGGCGGGCGGTGGCGCACCACCCAGGAGAATGCCTTCGCGTTGTTGGCGATGTCGCGGTACGCGGCCAGGTCCGAGGCCGAGGTGCCCAAGCAACGCGTGCAGGCGTGGATCGGGGCCCAACGCGTTGTCGATGCGGAGTTCGTGGGTCTTGACGCCGACTCTGTGGGCGGTGTCGTGGGCCTACGCCGAGCGCTGGAAGACCCACGACCACCGCACGTCGTGGTGCAGCGGGAAGGGGCAGGGCGGACGTATTACCGGGTGGGCGTGGAGTGGACCGCGCCCACCGACGCGCCGCCCCGCGCCCAAGGAGTCAGCATCACCCGCACCATGCCCGGCTCCGTGAAGCTCGGCGAGCGCACGCTCGTGGAGATCACATTGAGCAACGACGCAACGCTCCATCACCTTGCGGTCGAGGTCCCGTTGCCGGCCGGGCTCGAAGCCGTCGATACCCAGCTGGGCGCGGGGGCACGGGCGCGTGTCGCAGCAGGGGTGCGCTCGTCGCCGTACGTGAGCCACGCGGAGCTTCGGCCGGACCGTATCGTTTTGTTCTTCGATGAGCTCCCGCCGGGCACGAGCCGCCATTCGGTGCCTTTGGTGGCCACGACACCAGGGCAGTTCACGCTGCCAGCCGCGGTTGCGGAGGCGATGTATGAGCCGGAAACCCGGGCACGGACGGCGCAGGGCACCGTGGTGGTTACGCGGGAGTAGGACCGCGTGCCCATAAGAAGCCGTTCGATTCAACCGCTCAACGACAGGGAAGGTGCACGTCGAGCACGCTGGGATGTCGAGCTGAACCCGAGCGCCTCGTCGTCGAAACGAAGGACCAGCGGGGTTGTGCTCCCACCTTGCACATCGTCATCGTCGACGAAACCCGTACCGATCTCCAACCGCACCCGTGGTAGCCCTAGCTCGGCATGGATGAGGCAACGCTGAGGGACAAGCGCAAGAGCGGGATTCACAAGCTGCTCAAGGGACTCGAGACCGGTGACCCGTCGAGCGTGAATGTGATTCATCCGCAGACGTACATCCAGCACAACCCGCAGACCCAGACCGGCCGCGAGGGACTCGCGACGCTGTTCGCCCGGCTCTCGAAGACGTCCCCTCGGGTCAACTTCGTCCGAACGTTCACCGACGGTGACTTCGTCTTCGCGCACACGGAGTACGACTTCTCCACCCGCCGGATCGGATTCGAGGTGTTTCGCTTTGAGGGGGAGCACACCGTCGAGCACTGGGACAACATCCAGCCCCGCCAAGGCCCGAACCCCTCGGGGCACACGATGGTCGACGGGCCAACCCAGGTTCAGGACGAGGCCGAGACGGAGGCCAACCGTGGCCTGGTCACCGCGTTTGTCCGCGAGGTCCTGATCGAGCGAAACCTGGACCAGCTCGCGGCGTTTTTGAGTCCGGGAGGCTTCACTCAGCACAGCCCCGAACTCGAGGACGGCATCGATGCGCTGCGGCAAGCCCTGGAACGCTCGGTCGATGGACAACCGACGACCACGTACGCCCGGCTACACCGGGTCCTGGCCGAAGGAAACTTCGTGCTCGCCGTCAGCGAAGGGGAGCGCAACGGGGTGCACTCGGCGTTCTACGATCTGTACCGCGTCGCCGACGGCACGCTCACAGAACACTGGGACACCGTCGAGGCGGTTGCCCCAACCTCGGAGTGGAAGCACGACAACGGGAAGTTCTGAGGGCAGGGCCGACCGCGCTACGACGTCGAGCCGCTGGAGGACCCGATGACCCCAGCTTGGGCGGCCACTCCGCCTGGAGGCGGAAGCGACGCGGCGGGCGGGGTCACGGCGGCGGCG
>CAJXVA010000674.1 GCA_913061055.1 uncultured Pseudomonadota bacterium | reverse complement strand
CGAGATGTAGAGAGGTCTCGTGGGCTCGGAGATGTGTATAAGAGACAGAGCCTTGCTGCAGGCTCTGAACGACCCGGTCGAGGTGCTCGGGGTGCCGGTTCTGGATGTGCCGCAAGGTGCGCACGGCGAGGATATCGTGCGCCGCATCGGCCACGGCCAGGCGATTTCGGCCGACCACCCGTTGCTGCGTGACCGCACACCCACCGGGACGCTGGCCGTTCGGGCCGGCTCAGGCCTCGTTCTATGCCGCTTCGAGCCCGCCCACGGCTCCGCAGTGCTCAAGGTTCAGCGCATGCTGAGACCCCTCGGCTTCGACTCACCTACAAGCCCTTGACATCACGGCGCCTCGCGTGGATTCTGCGCCGACCTTCGAACCTAGACGAACAAGTGGAGACGGTTGTCGTCTCCCACAACCTCGAAAACTTCGAGTAAGCAACAGCAGCACTATGGCTCTCTCTACTGATCGCAAAGCCGAAATCGTCGGCAAGTTCAAACGCAGCGAACAAGACACCGGTTCCCCGGAGGTCCAGATCGCGCTCCTGAGCAAGCGAATCACCTACCTGACCGACCACTTCCGCACTCACCGCAAGGACTTCCACTCGCGGCGTGGACTCCTCAAGCTGGTCGGACGGCGTCGTCGCCTTCTCGACTACGTCAAAGGCAAGGACATCGAGCGCTACCGCACCGTCATCGCGGAGCTCAATATCCGAAAATAACGCTGCTGCTGCACGTCGGGCGCATCCCTCCATGGGTTGCGCCCTTCGGCGCGTTTGGGGGTCGACTGATCCCGGTACGCGCTTGCTTTGCAGCGGAGCATCTCCCTCATCTGCGTTGGCCCTCGGAGACGACACATCCAGCAGGATGTGTCTGGGCTCGGGCCAGGCGAACTCAACCTCAGGAGCAAGAATTCCATGAAAGAAACGATCGAAACCTGCAAGGTCGGCGATGTCGAGATCAGCATCGAGACCGGCAAAATCGCCAAGCAAACCAACGCCGTCATCGTCCGCGTGGGCGAGACCGCCGTGTTGGTCAGCGCGAACTCCGGCCCCAAGCCGAAGGACCTTCCCTTCCTTCCGCTCACGGTCGAGTACCGAGAGTCCGCGGCTTCGGCGGGCAAGATTCCCGGCGGCTACTTCAAGCGGGAAGGTCGTCCCTCCACCGAGGAAATCCTGACGTGCCGGGTCACCGACCGTCCGATTCGCCCGCTGTTCCCCAAGGGGTACCGCTGCGACACGCAGGTCATCACCAACATCCTCTCGCACGACAAAGAGAACGAGCCTGACGTTCTGTCGATCACCGGCGCCTCCGCGGCGCTGATGATCTCGGACGTGCCCTGGGCCGGTCCGATCGCGGGCGTCCGCGTCGCGCACATCGGCGGCAAGTGGGTCGCGTTCCCGACGTACTCCATGATCCAAGAGGCGGACATCACCCTCGTGGTGGGCGCCAACTCCGACGCCATCGTGATGGTGGAGGGTGGGGCATCAGCCGCATCCGAGGCCGCCATGATCGACGGTCTGATGTTCGGCCAGGAGTCGGCGCAGCCGCTCATCGCTTTGCAGCACCGTCTGCGCGAGAAGGTCGGCAAGCCCAAGCGCGAGTACATCCCACCCCCGGTCGACGAAGCGCTTCAAGCCGAGGTCAGCAAGTTCGCCGAGGCGAAGCTGGTCGAGGCCCTGAAGATCGCCGGCAAGCACGAGCGAAGCTCCGCCATCTCCGCCATCAAGGCCGAGACCAAAGAAAAGTTCCTCGCGTCTCACCCCGATAAGGGCGAGGACATCTCCTCGGGGTTCGCGAAGCTCGAGAAAGAGACCGTGCGCAACATGGTCGTCAACACGGGCAAGCGCCTCGATGGCCGCGGCACCCGAGACGTCCGACCGCTGTGGATCAACCCGCACCCGTTCGAGCGTCCCCACGGATCGGCGTTCTTCCAGCGCGGCGAGACCCAGGCCTACGCGACCTGCACGCTCGGCACCGAGTACGACGCCCAGCGCCTCGACACCCTGCGTGGTGACGTTCGCCGGCACTTCCTGCTGCACTACAACTTCCCCCCGTACTGCACCGGCGAAGTCCGTCCGCTTCGCGGCACCTCCCGCCGCGAAACCGGTCACGGTGCGTTGGCTGAGCGCGCGCTCAAGCCCGTGCTTCCCGACCTCGCGGACTTCCCCTACACGATTCGCGTGGTCTCCGACATCATGGAGTCCAACGGTTCCTCGTCGATGGCTTCGGTCTGCGGCGGTTCGCTGGCGATGATGGATGCCGGCGTCCCGATCAAGGCACCCGTGGCCGGTATCGCGATGGGCCTGATGCAGGTCGGCGACAAGATCGCGGTGCTCACCGACATCCTTGGCGACGAGGACCACCTCGGCGACATGGACTTCAAGGTCACCGGCACCGAAGAGGGCATCACCGCCCTGCAGATGGACATCAAGGTCGATGGCCTGACCCGCAAGATCCTCGAGGACGCGCTCGACCAGGCCCGCGAGGCCCGGTTGCACATCCTCGAGGAGATGAACAAGATCATGCCCACGCACAAGGACGACGTGTCCCTGTACGCGCCGCGCATCGAGACCGTTCAGGTCAAGGTCGACCGGATCCGCGACATCATCGGGCCCGGAGGCAAGATGATCCGCGCGATCACGGAGCAGTCCGGCGCGCAGATCAACGTCGACGACCATGGCCGAGTCACCATCGCTTCGGACAACCCCGAGTCGATCGCCTCCGCCAAGCGCCTCATCGAGGGCCTGACGGCCGAAGCCGAAATCGGCGCGGTCTACCAGGGCGTCGTCACCCGCGTGGTCGACTTCGGTGCCTTCGTCGAGGTCCTTCCGGGCACCGACGGACTCGTGCACATCTCGGAGCTCGAGAACAAGCGGGTCGAGAAGGTCACCGACATCCTGAGCGAAGGCGACGAAGTCATCGTGAAGGTGCTCAACATCGACCCGACCGGCAAGATTCGTCTCAGCCGCAAGGCCGCGTTCGGGGTCGACCCGAGCGAGGTCCAGAACATGCGGGCCTAGGCCCCAGCGAGGTCATCGCCCAATGGAGAGCGGGGAGAGCGGGCAAGAGACCCAGACGGCGTTTGTGCGCCGTCTCGATCCCAGGGCCCAGCTCCCCCGTCGCATGACCGCTCACGCAGCAGGGCACGACCTGTTTGCGTGTCTGGACGCGCCGCTCGAGCTTCTGCCCGGGGGGCGTGTTGCCGTTTCTACGGGGCTGGCGATGGCGCTGCCCGAAGGCCACGAGGCCCAGGTCCGGCCTCGGTCCGGTTGGGCCTGGAAGCACGGCGTGACCGTCCTCAATGCACCGGGGACGATCGACGCGGACTATCGCGGCGAGTTGAAGGTGCTGCTGATCAATCACGGTGCGCAACCGTTCACGGTCACGCACGGTGACCGGATCGCGCAGCTGGTGTTGTCCGCGGTCGTCCCGTTTCGGTTCGATGAGCGGGACGACTTGCCTGAGCCGACCGCGCAGGGTGGGGCGGCGGTCCGCGAAGGCGGCTTTGGCAGCACGGGTCAGCGCTGATCCGGTCGCAAAAAAACGAGCTTTGTAAGCGGAATTGCGACGAGTGCGTCGTGGTAGCATCGCCCGGTGAGGCCTTCGTCGGGCGACCGGATCTGCGGGCAGCTACAGATCGACGAAGACGCGGCTGCGGACCTCGGCGGTCACGCCTTTGGACCCACGCTGCACGCCTCCCTGCCACCCCAAGGTGATGGTGGGGGTGATGGTGGCGGTGATGGTGGCGGTGATGGCGACGCCAAGGTGTGGCTGACCGTCATCGAACGCTCGCTCGTCCCCTCACAGGTCGACGTCTCTTCGTTCATGGCGCGAATGGGGGAGCTCCTGGGCTCCGAGCAGCCTGGGTTGGTCCCGATTCGACTCGTCGATCGGGAGGCCGACTTCTGCGTCGTGGGGTACGAGGCGATGCCCGGTGCGGTCCCGCTTCAACGGCGGATCGAGGGGGCGGGCAGCACCGCGGGCCTTGTCGCTCGGGTTGCGGTCGAAGTCGCGCGCGGGTTGGCTCATCTGCATCGCAAGGGGCGGGTCCACGGTGCGTTGGCGCCCGGCAACATCGTCTTGTGGAAAGAGGGCGTTGCGCTGTGGCAGCACGGCCTCACGCTCGCCTGCAATCGCAAGGCCGTGGCGCCCCAGTTCAGGGCCTTGGGGGGCGACGTCGTCGCGCCGGAGGTTCGGGCGGGCAACACACCCACGTCAACCTCCGATGTCTACGCCTGGGGGGCCGTCATCGCGGCCCTGGCGACCGACACCGTGGGCTCCGCCGCGCTGGCGGCGGTCGAGGATGGCGAGCTCGCGGCAGGCCTGCTGACGGACATCATCGTTGGTGCCCTGGCCGCGGAGGTTGATGAGCGGCCCGTCGACGGCTTGACCCTCTTGCGGCTGATCGCCGACGCCCCCGCCGTGCAGGGCAGTGGGGGGGCAGCCGCAGCCCGGCAGGCGGAGCTCCGGGAACTCGCTGGACGATATGTGGACGAGGTCGAGGGCAAGAGCACCCCCTCGAGCGCCCCTGGGCCGAAGAAGACAATCGACCCGTCCAAGCGGCGGCAGTTCCGAAGGACGGCGACAGAACTCTATCCGCCCGACCTCGCGCCCATCGCCGGGGAGATGCTCGCTCCGGACGAACCCGAGCCGGATCCGTTCACGGTTTCGACGGATGCGGTTGCACCCGCCGAGGTTGTTCGTGAGGACCCCGAACACGTCCCGACGCCGGCCCCGATGCAGATTACCGCTCGGCGGATCGAGGACGAGCCGAACCGTCACTTCAACCCCGACGCCCTCACCCCGCCCGATGGTGCGCGGCTCTCGGATCTCGAACCGGGCCCCGAGTCCGCACCGGTTCCCTCGGGCTCCGTCTCCCCCGGAGGCGTGTCTCTCCCTCCCCTCGTTGGCAGGCCGGGGGACATGGATGACGGG
>CAJXVA010000673.1 GCA_913061055.1 uncultured Pseudomonadota bacterium | reverse complement strand
ACGAGATGTAGAGAGGTCTCGTGGGCTCGGAGATGTGTATAAGAGACAGTCGCTCACCTCAGGGTCGTCGGTCTCGCCGGAGAACGCCTGGAACAGGATGCTGGCCGCGGGATCACCGGGAACGACCCGGACACCCGCCGCCATCGCCGAACTCTCGGTCTCGATGCCGATGATGTTCTCCAGCGCAACATCTGGGCCGAGGTCGAACCCACTGGACGGACCGTCGGTGCCGTTGTGGCAGTGCACGCACTGGCCGACCAGCAGGCCCAAGACCGCGTCGGTCGTCTCGTCTTCGCCGCCCAGCTCCCGCGACTGCGGCACGGGCTCGGCGAACGAATCCTGGAGCTCCGACATCCGGGGGCCGAGCTGGAGCGCTTCGAAGCCGAGGGCAAACGAAGGGGCGCTCTCGTGGCACTCCCGACACTCGAGGCGAGCGGGGATCGTGTGCACCAACGGGCCTTCGTCGGTTTCGACCATCACCTCGGTGTCGAACGTGATGTCGAGTTTCTGCGCAGAGCGACCGTCCGCGTCCCACTGGTAGTCCTCGTAGGCCCAACCGCCGTCCTCTTCCACGTGCATCACCCGGGTCTCGACCGGCACGAACCGACCCTCGCGGGGATAGCCAAACGTCTTGAAGAACGCGGTGCCCGGCGGGAACGCCCAGGCCGGGCCCGAGTTGTCGATCAGCCCGCCCTCGGGGAGGACGAAGTGGCGGTGTTTCTCGCTGCCGCTGCTCCACAGGGGCCAGCGCGGCTCGTAGGCAACCGCCGCGTCGGGGACGGATTCGGGGTCGCCGGGATCGCTGTAGATCCCCAGATCGGCCAAGTCGTCCGGGATCGGCGCGAGGGGATCGGCCAACCACGATCCGGGTGGGATTTGTCCTACATCACCGTCATCACTGGGCGAACACCCCAGCACGAGCACCACCGCAGCGAATCCCCATCGATAAGCCATGAGGCGGCAGCGTAGAGCACATCTGGCAGCCTCGCCACAGCGCCCTGCGCGGCCGGCTACGAGGCGCTAGCAGCCGAAACGAGAGCACCGGGAACCTCCATGGGGGCGCAGCGCACTCCATTGCCGGATCGCAGGTTGCCGCTCGTGAACGCCAGACTCTCCTCCACTTTGCTCGTCTCCTCCCTCTTTGCGCTGTTCGCAGGTTGCGACGCTGAAGACACCCAAGGCCGCCAAGTCAGCGCGTTCGAAGGCTCGTGCGCCGGCTTCTGCGGCGGCGAAGCACCGACCGGTTGCTTCTGCGACGCCGAGTGTGCCGCCAACGGAGACTGCTGCCCGGATGCCGCTCGCGAATGCACCGTCGTGGCCAACGAGGAAGACTGCGAAGACCACGAAGACACCGGCGACTCCGGCGACTCCGGTGAGGGCGATGGCGACGAGCCGAACCCCAATGACCTGTGCTTCCTCGGTCCGGACCGCGACAACAGCGTCTGCTTTCCGCTCGCCACCCCCGGCTCGCCTTCCGGCTACAACTATCCCTCGCCGCTCAACAACAACTACCGGGCTCCGGTCGCGTACATCGACCTCGACGTGGTCGACGAGAACACCAAGATCGCACCCAACTTCACACTCGGCGAGATCGCCAGCCGAGCCAAGGGACGCTACGCCGTCGTGCAGCCCCACGCCGTCGAGCGCATTCAAGCCATGCGAGACGCCGCCGGCGGCATGCGGATCAACTCCGGCTACCGCTCGCCCACCTACAACGCGGGCGTCGGCGGAGCCACCCGCTCACGCCACATGTACGGCGACGCCTTCGACATCAAGCCGCTGGCAACGAGCATCAACTCGCTGGAGTCGGTGTGCAGCAACAACGGCGGCAAGCTGGTCGAGTACAACAGCCACGTGCACTGCGACTGGCGCTTCGACTCGCAGGACCAGAAGCTCTTCGGTGCCGCGGCCCTCGCTCCCGGTAGCCACCCCGACGACTTCACGCTGGCCGAGTTCTCCGCCACCATCGAGCGCTCCCAGGGTGTGCTGACCGCCCCCGCCGAAGGCTTCGACGAGGGCGAGCCCGTCCGCCGCTGGACCGCGTTCGATGCCGACGGCACCGTCATCGCCGAGTTCAAGGGCGAATCCTTCACCCCGCCGGCCGACGCTTCGGTTGTCGAGGTCGACGTTGGCCGGGTGGTCGAGGTGAGCACCGAGCTCTAGTTTTCCCTTCGAGGTCCCGCATCGTCTTCTCCCCCACGAGTTCCCCGACGATGCGGGGCCGCCCTTCTTCTCCCCGGAGGAAGAGCCCGCTGCGCCCGAGGACCTGACGGTTCCCGGGCGTTGTCGGTTAAGCCAGTCGCGCAGCGCACGCGAGACGCGCTGGCCCCGGAGTCGCATCGCGCTACACTCGTGCGCTCCGATGCTGGATCTGAAAGCGAAGCTCGCGTCTGCGGGGTTGGTCAGCCAAGCGGACATCGACCGCGTCGATGCCAAGAAGAAGAGCAAGGGCAAAGGCAAGGGCAAAGGCAAGCGGAAGGGCAAGGGTGGCCCCGGCAAGTCCCAGGTCCGACCGCTCAACGTTGCCGCCCTCAAGGACGCTCCGACGGGCGAGTTCTACGACGCCGTTCGGCGCTGGGTGACGCAGTCCCGGCTGGACCGCCAAGGGGGTGTTCCGAGCGAGCGCTCCAAGCCGTTCCACTTTCCGGAGATCGCCGGCAAGATCGGCAGGCTGACGATCGAGCCGGAGCTTGCCGAGCGCGTGCAGGCCGGTGAGGCCGCGGTGATCGCCTTCATGAGCAACAGCGGCCTCGCCCACGCGGTCGTTCCCGCCGCCGGAGCCCGCGACATCGCCACCCTCAAAGAGGAGTGGCTGCGGTTTTTGCCCTCGGATCCGCGGGCTGGCCAGATCATCAAGGGCTGAACCGCCCCGATCGACTACACTGGCGCGCACATGGGTGGGCTGATCTTCCTCGCCATCTGCATCGGGATGGCGGTCGATGCCTCCAACATCGGCTACGACGGAGACGATGTGCCGGGGTTCGCGCCCGGGCCCGTCGGATGGTTCTTCCTCGCGTTGATCCTGCCCATCATCGCGATTCCGGTCTATCTGATCCGTCGGCCCGCCCTGAAGGCTGCGGCGCAGAGGCGTCGGCTGCAAGCGCAGACGTTTGCAGCGCTGCCCGGAGCCGTCCACGGAGCCTATGCGGCCGCGTACGGGCAGCCCCAGAATCCCTACGGCGGGCAAGCTCCGTATCCTGGGCAGCCCCAGTACCCCGGCCCGCAAGCGGGCTACCCAGGACAGCCTCCGCGAGCGCCGTACCCCGGACAGCCCCCGCAAGCGCCGTACCCGGGTCAGCCCCCGCAAGCGGGATACCCAGGACAACCCCCGCGCGCGCCCTACCCCGGCGCGCCTCCGCAAGCTCCGTACGGCAGCGCTCCGCCGCCGCAGAATCCCTACGGCGGGCCGCCGCCACAGAATCCCTACGGGGGCGCTCCTCAACCGGCGCAACCGCAGGCTCAACCGGCGGCATCCCCTTACGGTGCCGCGCCTCAGCCTCCCGCCGCGCCTCAGCCCGCCGCCGCGCCCAAAGCTCCGGCCCCACCATCCACCGGGACTGTGCCTGCCGCCGACAAGCCCCACGCGGGGTCCTCGGGTTCCATGACCGCAGGCGACCTTGCCGACGGCATTCGGCAGCTCACCGACTTGCGCGACCGCGGTCTGCTCACCGAGGCCGAGTTCCAGACCCGCAAAGCATCTCTGCTTCGCAAGGTCTGAGTCCCTCGAAACCTACCTCCAAGGTAATCGTAGCCATGACCGCGACCTCCTAGGTTGCGCGCATGCACAAGACGCTCGTCTCGATCGTACTCCTCGGAGCGGTCCTCGCCCCCTCGGGTGCCTGCAACGTCAAACGGGCGATCATGCTCGGAGCGGTGGAGTCCCAGGTCGACTTCTTTCGACATGAGCACTCCGGCGGGGGCCTGACAAGAATCTCCGAGCGGGTCTATACGTTTGCCCACGCCTCCGATCGAGGGATCGTCGTGCTGACCGATGTCGGACTCGTCGTCAGCGATTCATTCAACGCAGACTATGCGACCCGTCTTCGCGAAGCGCTCACACTCGAAGGCGTCGATGCGCCGGTGCACACCCTGATCTACTCGCATCACCACCTCGACCACGTAGGGGGTGCCGCGGAGTTGGCCCCCCAGGTCGTCATCGCGCACGCAAACGTCTCGCGCTACTGGGACGACGCGCCCGACGTGGGCTTGGTGATGCCCACCCGCGTGTTCGTCGGCGATCACGCGTTCGAGATCGGCGGCGTTCGATTCGAGCTTCTCGACGTCGCCGCGGCACATGCCCCCACCCTGTACGCGCTACGCATCCCCGACGAAGGCATCCTGTACGCCCCCGATACGCTGGTGCCCAACGCGTTCTTGTTCGGATTCACGCCCGACGTCCCCGTCGATGGATTCCTCTCCGCCATCGACAAGCTTTCGTCGGCCTCGTTCGATCGATTCGTAGCGAGCCACCTTGGAGAAGGGTCGCGGGCGGATTTTGACCGGACGGTTGCGATGTTGCGAGATGTTCGCGCGACCGCCCAAGCCATTTTCGCGGAAGCGGACCTTCGAGATGGCAATATCCACTACGATCCGGCCCGCGCAAAAGACGGCTTCGCCAAGTTCTACGACGCACTGCGCCCCCGATACGGGGACTGGCACGGATTCGACGCCAACATCCTGCCAACCTTCATTCGCCTATATACGAGCGAGCTTCTGGGGGACGTCTCCCCCACGCCCCGGACCGCGCAGCGAGATGCTCTGTTACCGTCTGTCCGCGGTGCCATCGACCCGCTCGCGGTCGCCTCCGCCGCCCGCGCCATCGACAGCGGCGCGGGCGGCGGAGGAGGCGGATGCGGCGGCGGAGGAGGCTGATGATGCGGAGGCGTATGCGGAGGATGATGCTGAGGAGCTGTCTCTTATACACATCTGACGCTG
>CAJXVA010000672.1 GCA_913061055.1 uncultured Pseudomonadota bacterium | reverse complement strand
TCAGGATAGAGGTTGCGAGGCATGGTCATTGCCCCGAATGGGTCGACCGTGGGCCGGCGGTGTTGCACGCGAACACGTCTCCCGGACAGGTTTTGCTCCCCCGAGACCATGCTAATGTGACACCATGAATAGACTACCCAGGATTGGGTTTTTGTGGGTTGCGGCGGTGTTGGGTTGTGGGGGCACGGCAGCCCAAGGTGCCGAAACAGACACCGGCGGGGTCGCCACGGGCAGCGAGTCCAGCGGCACGGCTGCGCTCGACTGTTCGATGCAGCCCACTGTTGTCGTGTGGTTGGAACTCAACAGCGGAGGCTTGGTCTCGGCCGAGGTCGAGTACAGCGTTTCCGGCGGCCCGCGTGTCGCCGCTGAATCTTGCATGCAGGGTGCATGCTTTATCTACGGCGGTGCAGGAGAGCCGATCGAGGTGTTTGCTCGCTACCAGGACTGTGACGAGAGTGCGCTGAGCGTCATCGGTGCGGTCTGTCCGGACCAGGGCAGTGCCGAGCTGGCGTTCGGATTCTACGAGGGCTGCATGGTCCCCGCCGGGACCGATGGATTTCCCGACAGCGACACCGGCGGCGCCGAAACCAGCGGGACCGAAACAGGGACAGGGACAGAAACGGGGACGGGGACAGGGACCGGCACCGGCACCGGCACCGGCACCGGCACCGGCACCGGCACCGGTACCGGCAAGGCCACTTCTCGATGATCCAGCGACGTCGTCAGGCCTGTTGGGCCCGGGGGGTTCACGCAAGCACGTACCAGAAGTCCAAATCGACCGAGTCGGGGTTGAACAGCCCGAGCAGGTTGGCGCAGGAGGGGGCGTCGACGTAGCCGCCGCAAATGGCACGCGCTGCACCAAGCGTGCTTACGAACGCGATCTCAGCGAAGCTGTGTTCGTCAACACGCGCGAGCACGTGTCCCCGTGTGTCGTCGAAGCGAGCGAGATAGTCGCGTTCGACCTCAGCCGAGGCGGCGATCACCTGTGGTTCGGTGAGTGTCTCGCCGGGCTTCGCGGAGAACGTGCCGTACTCGACGCAGGCGAAGTCCGTGGGGATCTGAAGGGGCTCGCCGAGCACGTCATTCGTCCGAAGCACGACGCTGCTCGGGTCGAGAAGGGCGAACATGGCCTGACTGCTGAGGGCTTCCGGGTGAAGCTTCGCCATCGTCTCAAAGCTGTCGCGGCTCTCTGCGAGGATCACATCGGCGAATTGGCCCTGCAGGTTTCGAAGAAGGCGGTGGCCCACGATTCCAGGCTGATGGTCGAGGAAATCCGTCCGCCATTTCAGGCAGGCGTCCAGGAGGGATTCTATGGTGGCCTCGGCGCGCTTTTGGTAGCGCGCAAATCCGATCGTACGAACACTTGGCGTCGTCATTGCGCGGCCAACGTACTGGACGGACCCTGACAGATAGTGTCAGGGTCATCGCGTGCGGGCGGTTCGACTGTTGGCGATCCTCGATCACCTGAGGGTGCGACGGCAGGCCGTGTCGGCGGCGACCTTGGCGGAGGAACTGGGCGTGTCCGTTCGTACGATCTACCGAGACATGGACACGCTCCGAGAGACCGGGGCGCCCATTCACGGCGAGGGCGGCGTTGGCTTCATGCTCGATGAGGGCTACTTCCTGCCTCCGCTCAAGTTCGACCGCGACGAACTGGATGCGATCGTGTTGGGAATCCGCCTCACCGAGGTTCAAGGGGACCATGAGCTTGCCACCGCAGCAAAACGGGCAGCGTCGAAGATTCGTGCCGTCTTGCCGGCCGGAGAGCGGGGCCACTATCTCGACGCTCCACTTCTCGTTCACTCGAAGAAGAAAGCTCAGGCCAAGGGGCCACTGCGGTATCTCGGACGTCTACGGGTCGCGGTCCGGGAGCGTCGTCGCGTTCGCATCTCCTACGAATCGCTGGATGGGAAGTCAAGTGAGAGGACAGTCTGCGTCTTGGGTCTGACCGTGTTCGACATGGTCTGGGTGCTCACTGCGTGGTGCGAGGAGCGCGATGGGTTCCGCAACTTCCGGGCCGACCGCATCCGGTCGCTGCGCACGCTCGACACGTTTCCGCGGCGTCCGGGTCGGGAACTCCGCGACTATCTGCGCACCCTGTGAAACGCCGGCACGGCCAGACCCGGCGACGCGACCCCCGACAGCGCACGGGTTCGACGATTCGCTGGCCGAAACCGACGTCGCGAGCTCCGCATCCGCGGCATACTCGTCGTCCAATGGCTGAGGCGAGCAGGAGGTTCGAAGGCGTGGCGGCTCCGAGGCCAGATCCCATGTGGGTGCTGTTCGGACTGCTGGTCGGCTGTGGGCCAACGGTCGACCCATTCCCCGGTCGCGGCGAGGGTCAATCGGACGCGGGAACGACAGCGCCTGGAACCACCACCATCATCGGGGACTCCACCGGAGCGAGCCTCCCAGACCCGGTCACGACCGGGGAGGAAGAATCCACCAGCGGCGAGAGCAGCAGCGGTGGACCCGAGTGCCCCCCACTCGAGCCGGTCGCTCCGGGAACCGACTCGCTCTGTACTGCCGACCCAAACGCGATTCCCCCCGTCGTTGCAAGCTTCGGAGACTGCTTCGACGGTACCGTCTCGTTCAGACAGTCCTGGGCATCCAACGGGATCTTCCTCTTCTACGATGTCTCGGCCAGCTTCTCGACCGCGGAGGTGCAGGCCGATGGGATGACGGTCCTGGACTCATACGACGGGACGCCCGACGACTGCGCGCTGTACTACGGCTCGCATTCCGTTCCCGAGTCGAAGGTCTACGAGGACGTGGGGACGGTGACGTTCAGCTTTGGCTCGAACGAGCTGGTCGGCTCGAGGAGCGTCGACGATGCCGGCCGGATCCGCTACTACGCGAACGCTGCGGACGCCGAGTTGGAGCCACAGCACCTCGCGGCCCATGGGTTCACCGCTTCGGGAGGCGATACGCCTCCGCTGGTGTTCCCCGCGGCGGTCACCCTCCCCGAGCCCGTGGTCCTCACCGGCCTCCTTCGCGACGGCTCGATCCAGCCGGTCTTCGATCGCGACGCGATCACGCTCACCTGGGAGCCAGGGCGGTCAAGCTTCCCGCTGTATGCGTACTTCTGGACCGTCGTCGAGGGTACGGACCGCCTGTTGCTGTTGTGCCACATGGAGGATGACGGTGAGTTCACTGTCCCTCCCGATCTTGCTTGCCACTTTCCCGCCACGGATGATGCCTTTGTCGGGATTTCGCGGACCGACCAGCGGCTCATCACCGCCGAGGACGGACGGAACATCGTCGTCGACGCGGACGCGTACTTGATCCGCGGCATAACGCTGGAGTAGCGCCGAGCTTCACCTGGCGCTGCCGAAGGTCGGTGACAGCTGAACGACGAGGTCGTTCGGGTTCCCGCCCGCTGCCGCTGCACTCATCCCACAGTTCGCGGGCGACCTCGGATTCTTCTGCGGACCCGGTGCGGCGTGGTACGCGAGAGTGTGACGTTGGTCCCTGACACGGTCCATCGGCCCAAGGCCCGGCCCAAAAAATGGACCGGTCGCGACTGGAGACGAACCATGGATGCACCGACGGAACCGCAGTTCGAGATTCGAGAGGGCGACCCCGGCGACGACCGCTTCATCGCCGCCGCTTTTCGCAACATGTGGCTCGATATCGGTGTTGGAGCGGAGAATCTCGTCGCAGACGCTGAGGACCGAACGGTGCAGTTCATCGAGAACGCCCGAGCGAACCTCGACCTCCGCTCGTTCGTGGCGGAGCTCGGTGGCGAACCGATTGGTGGCGCGGCTTGTCAGAAGTTCGCCGGTCTCTATCCGAACGTGTTGGCACCCGAGCACAGGCTCTACGGCTACATTTGGGGTGTCTACGTCGACGCTACGTACCGCCGGCGTGGCGTCGGAGAGGCGTTGACGTCGCGCTGCGTCGCCGAGCTCAAGAAAGCCGGATACAGCCACGCGATCTTGCATGCGGCGCCGATGGGGGAGGGTGTCTACGAGGGCCTCGGCTTTCGCCACACCAAGGAAATGCGGCTCGACTTCTAGCGGGCTGTATCCGGCGTGTCGCGCGACAATCCGCGGCGCGACTCCGCGTTGGTGAGGACTTCGCCGACGAGCAGCGCGGCGAATCCGGTGCCGAGGTCGGCCGGGAATCGGCATCAGGGGGTCGGCGCCTGTTCTTCGCTGGCCCGCGCGCCCTCTTGCATGGTTTGCGCGATCACGCCGTACGCGTCCGTCCACGCAGCTTCGAGACGGGGCGTCCAGGCCTCGCCCGCGATGTCGGCGAGCGTGGCGAGGAGGCTCGCCCCGACCCAGTCGTACATCTCCGTGGTCACGCCGTAGCCGACGTGAGCGGCTCCGAGTGCCCGCAACGTCCCCTGCAACCAGGGCGCGTCGTCGAGGTGATCGATCACCGCCACCAAGGCGTCGCGCAGCATCGTCTGCTGAGCGCGCTCGCTTCGGCGACCGAACAACGCTCGAGACTGGGGGTAGTCGGCAAACAGGCGGGTGTAGAAACGGGCGGTCAGCTCGGGCTCACGCTCGACGACGAGGGCAAAACTGTCACGGAGGAGTTGGGTATCGAGGCTCATGAGGGCGTTCCGTAGGTGGAAACGCCGGGCACGCCGTCGCGGATCACATGATTCGTGGCGCCTAGCTCCGCGTGATCCACAGGGCGCGCGCTGGCGTTTGTAGAGACGCGATGTGTCTCTGCCCGCCTCAGAATCCAGCCACTGTGGCGTTGTCGCCCTATCTGCCGATGTTCGACCCCGAGCACTTTGGCGAGATCGAGTTCTTCATCGAGCTGGCGGCGATCGGGTACCGACAGGTCCTCATTGGCGGCACCGGTTCAGGGCCCGTGGCCGAGCTTGTAGCGGAGATCCGGTCGCGCGCCGGGCTTCAGGTTGTGCTCGTACCCCTGTCTCTTATACACATCTCCGAGCCCACGAGACCTCTCTACATCTCGT
>CAJXVA010000671.1 GCA_913061055.1 uncultured Pseudomonadota bacterium | reverse complement strand
CGAGATGTAGAGAGGTCTCGTGGGCTCGGAGATGTGTATAAGAGACAGGTTGAGGACCGCGCGGTACACGCCCTCTGCTTCTGCGAGCCGGCCAGCGCTGAGATGGGCGCCAGCCCGGGCCAAGGGTTTCTCCGTACGTCCAACCACCACGGATAAGACACCACATCTCCCCCCACTTCCGCACGCAGGATCCAAGAAAACCACTCGTATGCCCATGTAGGAGTCGGGGCCTGTGCCCCCCGGCACAACTCGCATGTTGTATGCGCATCAAGCGCGATCCCGCACGGGGTTCAGATTCGCGTCGATCGTGCCGATGGGCGGGGGTGATGTCCGCAGCCGCGCATGAGCAGATGCCGCCCGCGTACCTGGCCGCCCCGCGAGAGGTGCAGCTGCGGGACGTGGCCGAGCTCAACCGTCAGATCGAAGCCGAGCTCAGCACGGGAGTCGCGGAGATCCACGTCGTCGGGGTCGTGTCGCTCTCCTACGCCAGCCAGGCGGCACTTCATGAAGTCGCTCGCCGGCTCAACGCCCGCGGCGTGTTCTTCGAGGTCCGCCGTCGCTAGCGCGGCGCTCTAGCGGCAGTACTTCCGGCCCGTCTTCGGCTTCTTGGCCCAGGCTTTCCGCCGCTCCAAGAACCCGTCGACGGCGGGATCGAAGGCGCCGACCTCGTCGCGCTTCTTCTGCGCTGCGTCCTTGGTGCTGGTGAGCTTGGGGCGCGGAGTGGACCGAGCTCCGGCCAACGAGGCTTTGACGCCCGCGCTCTTCAGGAACTTCTTGTGCCAGGGGAAGATGGGGGCCGTATCGAGGCAGCCGGCTGTGATGTCGTCGGGGCTGCAGAACAGGCGGATGTGCATGTGGTCGTCGTGCGGGAACTTGGGCTGGCACATCAGATGGCCGACCCGCTCGAGGACGGCCTTGTCTGCGCCCACGCGTTTGCCCTCTTCCAGAAGCATCGTCCGCACGTGCTCCACAACGAAGATCCGGCCGACGTGATTCCGCTCGTCCCCGACGAGCGCCCCGATGAACGCCCAGGTCCGGGGCACGTCGATGCGCACATGAACATCGTCGTCGGCGGTGGTCAGATCCTTGTAGTCGACGCCGGTACCATCCGGCTCGATCGGGATCGCCTTGGCGTCAAAGGGCGTGCCGTCGGGGTTCTGCAGGTAGAACATCACGTCCACGTCACGCCCCGCGCGATGAGAAGCATGGCCGTTGATGTCTCCACCGGCCGCGAGGGACAGGTCTCCCACCACGAGCGTGTTCCCAGGGTGGGTTTCGTGCGCCGCCGCGCTCGCGTCGATGATCGCGCGCACCAGCTCCCAGGTGCCGTATCGCCGGGATGGGTCCTTGCGAGGGTTGAACACGTACCCGGGCCCTGATGTCGGCAGGGGCACGCTCGAGGCCAGATGCCCCTCCGTGGGGCTACCAATGGACGCAGAGGCACTCCCGTCGAGGGTGCTGGGGTCGGGGCCGCCTCCCGGTACGCCTCGAGGCTCTGGGGCGGGCTCGGGCTCAGGCGCTTCGGGCTCCGCCGAGTCGGGCTGGGGATTCTCCGCCCGGGCCGGCGCCGGTGCCTCCGGCGCCTCCGCTGCCGGAGCGCGGTCACACGCTACGAGTCCCAGCATCAAGCAGCTCACGCGTCGCACCCCTCCACAGTGGTCGGTCGGTGGGTACCTGCGCAAGTTTTCCCCAGGACTGCGGGTTTCTTGGGCCTGTCGCCCGAATCCGAGAGAACGGGGCAGCATGCCGCCCAAACGCCGATATCGGGGCCCCGCAGATGCGATCCGTATCGGCCACCCGCACCGACCGTTGCAGGATCTCTACTACGAGCTCATGCGCGGCTCTTGGCGGTGGCTCGTGTCGATGTTTGCCGTCGTGTACGTGTCGACGAACCTGTTGTTCGCGACCCTGTACTGGCTCGACCCGATGGCGGTCGAGATCGACGGAGGTCTCTCGTACGCGGACGCGTTCTTCTTCTCGGTGCAGACGCTCTCGACGATCGGCTACGGGGCGCTGTCCCCGGCGTCCGTCTACTCCGATGTCTTGGTGACCCTCGAATCGATGGTGGGCATCCTCGGTGTCGCGGTCGGCACCGGGATCGTTTTCACGAAGTTCGCCCGGACGCGGGCCGGGGTGATGTTCAGCGACAAGGTCGTCATCAATGTGAGGAACGAAAAGCCCTGCCTGATGCTTCGCGTGGCCAACGCGAGGGGAAACGAGGTCGTGGAAGCCGAGATCCGGGTGTCGATCCTCCTCACCGAGACCACCATGGAAGGCGTGACCATGCGCCGGGTGGTGGATCTGGATCTGCTCCGCAACAACTCACCGGTGTTTTCGCTGAGCTGGACTGTGATGCACGTCATCGATGAGACGAGCCCGCTCTTTGGGATGTCGCTGCAGGGGCTCTTCGATGAACGCTCGATCGTCATCGTCACGCTCACCGGGATCGACAACACGTTCTCCGAAACCGTCCACGCCCGGACGATCTTCACGATGGAAGATGTCCGCCTTGGGGAGCGATTCGTCGATGTGATCGATTTCGAGGGGGAGCAGCTGCGGATCGATCTGCGCGCGTTTCACGACACGGAGCCGGACCCGATGTGGCCAGAGGGTCTACACGACCAGACGTTCTTCTCGCCCGAACCGGCGAACTTCCTGCCCGTCTCGGCAGGCTGAATTCACTTCGCGAAGAACGTTCGTAACCAATCGCGGTCTTGCGGAGTCTACGGGCATGCGCAGGCTGTGCTTTGTCGCCGCCGTTGTTCTCCGACAGACCCGTCCCTGCTTACGGCCCGTTTACCCCCACACGCGAAATGAATCGGCCTCGGGGGGAGTTCTAACTCCAGTACCCACCTGGCCAGCCCGGCCACCCAGCCACTCAGCATTTTTCTGCGCAACGTCCGCCATTGGCGGCCGACCGAAGGAGTTGCGATGTCCACGTCCAAGAAACCAGCCTCTGAAACCAATCCCGCGTTCTCCGCATACATGCGGGACGTGGGCCGTCATCCCGTGATGACCAAGGCCGACGAAGCAAGACTGGGTGCCGATCTCATGGCGCTGCGTCGCCACTACCACCGACAGGTGCTTTCGTATGCGCCCTACACGGCAGCCGTGTTGGACGTGATTCGAGAGACCCTCGACAAGACCGCCGATCTCGAAACCGAGTTCGCGGAGCTCGCCGCCGCCGCTCGTGGTGTCCGCGACAGCAACCGCAAGGCGCCCGCCGAGCGCTACGAGCGGATGCTCGACGAAGTCTCCGCCAAGCTCGCGATGATCGATTCCGAATGTATCGGCGCCGATCGTGTCGCCGCCGACTTGGACACGTTCGCCAGCGAGGCCAAGCGCGAGACGGTGCTCGCCGTCAAACCGCCCCGCAAAGGCAGCCGTCCGTTCGGGGACTACGTCTCCCGGGTGCGTCGCGCCTCCGCCAGCCTCCGCAATGCCCGAAACCGCTTCGCGCGGGCCAACCTTCGGCTCGTCGTGCGCATCGCTGGGCGTTTTCAGCAGAACCTTCTGCCGCTGCACGACCGCGTGCAGGAGGGCAACCTCGGGCTCATGAAGGCGATCGACCGTTTCGATCCGACCCGCGGGTTCCGGTTCTCCACCTACGCCAGCTGGTGGATCAAGCACGCGATCCGTCGGGCGGCGGTCAACCGGGGTCGCACGATCCGCCTGCCCGCCCACCTTCAAGCCACCGCGGCCAAGGTCAACCGGGCCCGGATCGGTCTGCGTCAGTCGCTCGAGCGAGAGCCGACGGCAGCCGAGATCGCCTCCGATGTGGAGCTGCCCGTCGACAAGGTCGAGCTCACCATCGACGCCATGCGGCAGCGCCACATCAGCCTCGACGCCCCGGTCGGCGGCGGTGACGATGCCCGCACCGTGCTCGAGACCCTGATCGATGTGGATCAGCGACCGATGGAAGAACTCGTCAGCGACGAGAACGACGCGGCGAAGCTCCGCGGCAAGCTCCTGTCGCTCGCCAGCATCGAGCAGGACATCCTGCGACAGCGCTTCGGACTCGACGGGGTCACGCCGCGAACGCTGACCGAGATCGGCAATCAGTACGATCTCTCGCGAGAGCGAATCCGTCAGCTGCAGCAGCGCGCGCTCGAGAATCTCCGGCGCACGTTGGAGTCCTCAGCGGCGTAAGGCGCGGGAGTGTAGACCGAGGCCGGGCCTGTTCGCAGGCTCGGCCTTTGTGCGTGGGCTCCCCAACGGTGCTGACGAGGCTCAGGTGCAGTCACCCCCACACACGAACATCGCCTGGTCGGTGCAGATGAAGTCCCAGGCTTCATCGCACAGGGGGTCGGCCGCGAGCACGCACTCCCGGAGGCCCTCGTTGTCACAGGCTAGGCTGGCCGGGGCACCACTGGGATCGCAGCAGTTGTCAGCCACCTGGCAAAGGCTGTCGACGCGCCGGAGCCTCAGCGGGAAGGTGGTCGGCAGCGGGTACCAGACTTCGAGTTCCACGAAGGCTTGCACCCCCGAGTCCACCTCGAAGACCGGGTTGTCCGGGCTGCAATCCAGCACCTCTGCATCCGATTGGAACGCCGCGTATTCGGCCTCGGGAAACCCGATGGCGCCGATGACGTAGGTCCCTTCGTCGAGGACGACTTGAATCCGGGAGACGAAGTCCTTCCCGCACCCAGGCTCGAGCACGTTGGTGAATCCGAGAGTGCAGGAGAAGCCCTGGACCGAGCCCGCAACCGCGCTGCAGGGCTCCAACGGTCCGAAGAACGCGCATTCATCCGTCCATGGCGGTCGAGTCACGCCACTATCGGAGGAGCTGGTCTCCCCCGTACCGGTTCCACTTCCGCTCTCGCTTCCGGTCGCGGGCTTCGTGGTGGAGTGGTCGGAGTCGCTCTGGGGGGTTGTTGCGCCGCCGGAGGCCGAGTTGGCCGTGCCTGCCGATGTGTTTCCTGTCGTCGACCCACCACGGGAAC
>CAJXVA010000670.1 GCA_913061055.1 uncultured Pseudomonadota bacterium | reverse complement strand
ACGAGATGTAGAGAGGTCTCGTGGGCTCGGAGATGTGTATAAGAGACAGAGCTCAAGAAGAAGCTCATGAAGGGCCTCGATGAGGCCTGCGGCCCGGACGCGATCATCGCGTCGAACACCAGCTCGATCAGCATCACGCTGCTCGGCGCGGAGACCTCGCGTCCCGAGAAGGTCGTGGGCATGCACTTCATGAACCCGGTGCCGGTGATGAAGCTCGTCGAGCTGATCCGCGGTCTGCCGACTTCGGATGCCACCTACGAAGCGACCAAGGACCTGGCCGAGGCGCTGGGCAAGACGGTCGTCACCTCGCTGGACAGCCCCGGCTTCATCGTCAACCGGATCCTCATCCCGCTGATCAACGAAGCCTGCTTCGCCCTCCAGGAGAACCTGGGCACGGCCGAAGACATCGACACCGGCATCAAGCTGGGCCTCAACCACCCGATGGGCCCGCTCGCGCTGGCCGATCTCATTGGGCTCGACACCTGCCTGGCCATTGCCGATGTGCTCCACAAGGAGCTCGGTGACGACAAGTACCGCGCCGCGAACGTGCTGCGCATGCACGTCGCTGCTGGATGGCACGGTCGCAAGACCGGCCGCGGGTTCTACGACTACAGCAAGAAGTGATCCGAGCATGAGCACCTACGAAACCCTCCTCGTCGAGGACCGCGGCCCCGTTCGCGTCATCACGATCAACCGTCCCAAGGCCCTCAACGCCCTCAACGCGCAGGTTGTCGCGGAGCTCACCGAGGTGGTCGAAGAGACCGCCATCTCCGATTCCGTGCGCGGCTTGGTCCTCACCGGTGGTGGTGAGAAGGCGTTTGTCGCCGGCGCGGACATCAAATCGATGTCCGACATGAACCCCGGCGAGGCACTCGCGTTCGCGGGGCAGGGACATGCGCTGGGCGAAGAACTCAACGCGATCGGCATCCCCGTCATCGCGGCCGTCAACGGCTTCGCGCTGGGCGGGGGCTGCGAGCTCGCCCTGGCCTGCGACTTCATCTACGCGTCCACCACGGCGCGGTTCGGGCAACCTGAGGTCAAGCTCGGGGTCATTCCTGGCTTCGGCGGGACGCAGCGGATGCTCCGCCGCGTGGGCATGGCACGGGCGCTCGAGCTGTGCATGACGGGCGAGATGATCGACGCGGCGGAGGCCCTTCGGATCGGCCTGGTCAACAAGGTCGTCGAAAACGAGCAGCTGCTCGAGACCGCGGTCAAGACGGCCACGACCATCGCGAGCATGGGGCCGCTTGCGATCGCCAAGGTCAAGGAAGTGATTCACGAGGGCGCCAACAAGTCGCTCGACGACGCGAACTTGCAGGAGCAGACCGCATTCGCGAGCCTGTTCGCGAGCGCTGATCAAAAAGAGGGCATGGCCGCATTCATGGCGAAGCGGGCTGCCGACTTCAAGGGCCAGTAACCGTACGGACGAAGCGATGGACCTTTCCCTGACCGAAGAACAAGAAGCGCTCGTGACCACGTGTCGCGAGTTTGCGCAGCGCGAGATCAAGCCCATCGCGCACGAACTCGACAAGAACGCCCGCTACCCCAAGGAACTCGTGGCGCAGATGGCCGAGCTGGGCCTGATGGGGATCGAGGTCCCGGTCGACTACGGCGGCAGCGAGCTCGACACAGTCTCGTACGTGCTCGCGATGGAGACCATCTCGGCCGCATGCGCATCGACGGGGGTCATCATGTCGGTGAACAACTCGTTGGTGTGTGAGCCGCTGATGAAGTGGGCCACCGAAGAGCAGAAGAAGCAGTGGCTCACGCCGCTGGCCTCGGGCGAGAAGCTCGGGTGCTTCATGCTCAGCGAGCCGGAGGCGGGCTCCGACGCCGCTGCTCAGCAGACCGTGGCCGTCCGCGATGGCGACCACTACGTCATCGAGGGCGTCAAGAACTGGATCACCAACGGACCCCAGGCGGACACCGGGATCCTGATCTGCATGCACGACAAATCGCTGGGGCACCGCGGCATCTCAGCCTTCGTCATCGACATGAACGCCGAGGGCATCACCCGCGGTCCCAAGGATGACAAGCTGGGCATCAGGGCCAGCCACTCCTGCCAGATCTTCTTCGAGGGCCACCGGGTTCACGAGAACCAGCGCTTGGGCAAGGAAGGCGATGGCTTCAAGGTCGCGATGGGGACCCTGGATGCGGGCCGGATCGGCATCGCAGCGCAGGCCCTGGGCATCGCGCAGGGCGCATTCGAAGCCGCGGCCTCCTACGCCTGCGACCGCCGGACCTTCGGCAAACGCATCATCGAGCACCAAGCGGTTGCGTTCATGCTGGCCGACATGGAGACGCAGATCGAGGCTTCGCGCCTGCTGACACTGCGCGCTGCCATGGCCAAGATGCAGGGGCGGCGTCACAGCAAGGAGTCGGCCATGGCCAAGCTCCACGCCTCGGAAACCGCCAACAAGGTCGCCAAGGACGCGATCCAGGTCCATGGCGGCAACGGATACGTCACGGAGTACCCGGTGGAACGTGCCTTCCGTGACGCAAAAATCACCGAGATCTACGAAGGGACGAGCGAGATTCAGCGCCTGGTCATCGCGGCCAGCCTGATGAAAGGCTAGGCAAAATCGCCTGCGGCTGAGCCCAGAATCGATCCCCCCGCTACACTCTGCAAAGGAACCCGCATGAATCACGGCAACACAACCAAGGTCGCAGCGTTGATCGTCCTGGGCCTTGGCCTCGGGCTCTCGGGCTGCAAAAAAGGACCGGACAGCGACAACCCCGATGTTGCGGCCGGCTATCGCGGCGCCGACAACAACGACTACGAGGAGGACATCATCACGGCCGATCGCAGCAAGGACTACGACGACCAGGGCAAGGGCATCAGCCCCGAGATCCTCCAGAACATCGACGACACCATCCTCACCGTGTACCTCACGGACATCGAGCGCTGCCTCGAGGACGAGATGAGTGAAGCCGAGACGCGGTTCATGCGATCGGCATTTCTCGTCGAGTTCACGATCAACACCGCGGGCAAGACTTCGCAGGGCAAGGTGCTCCAGATCGAGACCCGTGAGCAGTCCGCCAAAGGTGAGGACAAAGGAGAGCACGACAGCGCTGCGATGAAGGCGTGCATCGAGACCTCCGTGACCGAGTGGGAGTTCGATCCTCCGCCGGAGATCGACTTCGTGCACACGTATCGCGGGACGGTCGGCGAAGCGTTCTAGTTTTAGAGGGGCCTTTCGAAAAGGCCCCTCGCTGCGGCGGCAAAGCCGCCTCCGCTTCACCCCAAACGAGGCCCGCGGTGCGGGCCGTGCCGCCGTTGGCGGCCGTGAAGGGGCGCTTGCTTGGTTCGTGCGGGAGTCCTTCTCGCGACGGTCGTGTCGGAGAGCGTTGTTGTGTTGCTTGCCGTGGTGTGGCGGGCAGGTTGGAGAGTGAATGATGGACGTGACGTTGAGTGAGCGGCAGCTCGAGGTTCAGGGGATTGCGCGGGAGTTCGCGGAATCGGTGTTGGCTCCGGCGGCGCAGGCGTGGGACGAAAAGGGAGGCTTCCCTCGGGAGAGCCTGGCGCAGGCGGCGAAGCGTGGACTGACGGGCATCGGGGTCGGCGCCGACCTCGGAGGGCTCGGCGCGGGAACGATCGCCTACAGCCTCGCGGTGACCGAGATGGCGAAGGCCTGCGCCTCGACGACGGTCGCCCTGTGCGTCAACAACATGGTCGCCGAGGTGGTCGAGGCGTTCGGAACGCCGGAGCAGCGGGCCCTGCACGTGCCGAAGCTCTGCAACTTCGAGCACGTCGTCGGGGCCTTTGCGCTCAGCGAAGCGGGCGCGGGTTCGGACCCGGGCGGGATGCGGACCAAGGCGGTGAAGACCGACAAGGGCTGGATCATCAACGGCTCCAAGCTGTGGATCACCTCCGGCACCGACGCGGGCTTGTTCATTGTGTGGGCCAAGACCTCGGACGCTCCTGGGGCGCGAGGCATCTCGACGTTCCTGGTGCCGGCCGACACCCCCGGTGTTCAACCCGGCAAGCCCGAACACAAGATGGGCCTGCACGGCAGCACGACGACGGCGCTGGACTTCACGGACGTCGAGGTTGGAGACGACGCGCTGCTCGGAGAGACGGACCGCGGTTTCCGTGCCGCGATGATGGCGCTCGACGGCGGCCGAGTGGGCATCGCTTCCCAGGCGCTGGGGGTTGGGCTGGCCGCGCTCGATCTGGCCGTCGCGCACGTTCGACAGGACTCCGAACTCGCCCGCTCTCAGGCGGTGCAGTTTCGTCTGGCGGACATCGCCACCGATCTCGAGGCGGGGCGGCTGCTCGCGCTGCAGGCCGCGTGGCGCAAAGAAAACAAGATCGACTTCTCGCGGGAAGCCTCGATGGCCAAGATGTTCTGCTCCGAAAAGGCCGTGTTGGCGTGCAACCGCGCACTCGAGGTCCTGGGCGAGCTGGGGAACGACGCCGCCACCAAGGTCGAGCAACTCGCCCGTGATGTGAGAGTCACGATGATCTACGAGGGCACCTCCGAGGTGCAACGCATTGTGGTCAGCCGAGGCATCGCCCGACGCTTTGCCGACCAAGCCTGAACGCGAGTCCAACCACAGGCCGTCCGATGAACTTTGAACTCGACGAAGACACCATTCTCCTGCGCGACAGCGTCCGCGATCTCGGCAAGCAGAAGTCCGAGGCAGTCCGTGGCTGGGAGTCGGCGCGCGCGTTGCCGAGCGACTGGATCTTAGAGCTCCAGGAGATGGGCTTGCTCGCGATGCGAGTGCCCGAAGACGACGGTGGGGCCGGGCTCTCCACGCTCGCCGCGCTCGCCGTGCTGCAGGAACTCGGCGCGTTCTGTGCGTCGACGGCAATCACCGTTGCCGTGCACAACATGATCGGGCTGGGCCTGGGCGCCGCTTCGGACGCGGACGGGTTGCTCGGACTGGCGCGTGGTGTCGAGGCGACCGCCTCCGCCCTGTCTCTTATACACATCTCCGAGCCCACGAGACCTCTCTACATCTCGT
>CAJXVA010000669.1 GCA_913061055.1 uncultured Pseudomonadota bacterium | reverse complement strand
CACTAGATCGCTCGTCGGCAGCGTCAGATGTGTATAAGAGACAGAGTCTGGAAGTCCGGTAGGACGTCTGGCGACGCTCGCCGCCGGTTTGGGTATTCTCCCGGCCATGGCACGAGTCGTCGTTCCCCGTCTGCCCGATAGCACCGCGGCAATCGATCCTGCTTCGGGGCCCCAGACGGTCGACCCTCCAACGGTCGTCGCCATCAGACTCGCCTTCGGCGTGGGAAAAGCGGACTCCGCTCCCACGCCGCAGTCGTTTAAGGTCACCTACCACCTCTCGATCCCGGTGTTCAGCCTCGGCGGGCTCGACCCCGATGGCGTCTACGAGTTCGATGCTGCGGCCCTGTTCGACACGATCACGGGCCGAGCCCAGCGCCGCCGCTGGGGGGTTCGATTGGAGCTCGAGCTCGAGCAGACCCCGCAGTCGGTGTCCCTGGCGGACGTGGTCGTCGAAGCGCCGTTCGACGATGCGTTGGGGCTGAGCGTCTTGGGCCAGAGTGGACGCGGCAAACCGCTGCCGGGCGGAGGACGATCGATCGTCGTCGCCTCGGGGCTGGTCACCGCCGCAGCCGACGTCGCCAAGCTGTCCGGCACCTACGCCGTCCAGCTTCACAGCAGCGACGAGGGTCCCGCGGTGGAGTCCACCACCCGAGAGGTCCGCATCGACGCCACGCGCTTCGAGTTCGAGGCTGGCTGATGCAACGGTGACCGCCGGCGGTCGACCCGGTAGGCGGTGGCGGTTTCTCGACGTTCAGTGCTCCTCGGACTTGGGACCTGGTCTGCGGTTGGCGCCCACGCGTTGTGGCGCCGACACGCCGCATCGCCGGGCTTGGTCCGGGTGGTCAGCTGGAACCTCCGTAACTTCAGCGGCGCCACGACCCCGACCTCCAGACACGCCCCGGGGCACGATCTCGCCCGGCTCGCGGATCACTTCGCCGCGTTCGATGCCGACGTGTTTTGTCTCCAGGAGGTGTTGAACCCGGCCGCGCTGGGGCCCCTGCTCCCTGGATACACGCTCGAGGCATCCGCGACCGGGGGCGCGCACGGCCAGCGGTTGGTGATCGCCCGGCGAGCCAACCTCAGGGCCGACCCGCCCTTCACCGATCCCTGCACCGCCCTGAATCCAGGTCTGCGGCCGACCCTGGTCCAGTCCCTCCTGCTCGGCGGCCAGCGCTGGAGCATCGTGGTGGTCCACCTCAAAGCCACGCCGTCGGGACACCCGATCCGGCAAGCCCAGCGCAGACCCCTGGTGCAGATGCTGGAGGGCCTGCCGCGACCTCGGTTGGTGGTCGGAGATTTCAATACAACCGGCGCCCGCGGGGATTCACCGGCCAGCGAGATCACCTCGGTGTGCGATGAGTTCGCCGCGGTCGGTTTGCACCGCGTTCGGCCGAGCCTGCCGTGCACGGCCTACTGGGAGGGCAGCCGGTTCGACCGGTTCTCCGAGCCGTCGGTTCTCGACCATGTGTTCGCCGAGCGGGCGGCCCCCACTGCCCCAGCGGTGCAAGTCGCCCCGGGTCTTCAGTGCTCCCGCAGCGGGTGTGCACCCATCACATCCACACCCGCATACCCCGACCTCGACCTCGAACGTGTGAGCGATCACTGCCCACTGATCATCGACGTTTTGGGCGCAGCGGCAGTTTCGTGACCCACCCAGAGCCCCCGTTTACGTCGCTCCTTTAGCAAAAACAGGGGTTCGTGGATCCGGGCTCACACTCTGCTCGACTACCGACGCCAGAGCTCTGCTCCTGTGAGTGGGGCTCTTTCAAACCCTGCGGACAGGGTCCCGCAAAAAACGGTCCGACTTTTGAACAACCGCTCACCGGCAGGGTCCAACACCCGGCCCTCACCCCACCTTCGACCGGGGGGTGCAGGTCACACCGGCCAACCAACCACTCGCAAACGAACCGGCCAATCTGTTGCCTCTCAGATCGGCCTATGGGAGTATCCCGGCGCCTTCGGACGCCGCACCCCCCCTCCCGGCCAACCTGCCGTTACCGGTCGTCAAGGTGCCACCGACGTTTGTCGGTCGATGAATCAGGAGAATCGGACAATCATGACTACTTTCAAGAACAAGAGCATCTCGCTCGGAGCCGTCGCTCTCTTCGCATCCACCGCTCTTACCGGTTGCGGCGAAGACGGCCCCTGCGGACCCTGCGGTATCGTTGCCGAAGGTGCAGTTTCCATCTCGGGCAGTGCCCGACTCGACGGCTTCTTCGGTGCCGTTGCTGACCTCGACGGAGCCTTCGTCTCCGTCAGCGCCGACTTCGACGCCAACATCCGTGGCCTTGCCGCGGCATGGGACTTCGACATCGCCGCTGACGCAGCCATCGACGGCGCCCTCGTCGGCGAGCTGATGGCGGACATCCGCGGCCAAATCTCGGGATCGATCTCGGGTGGCATCAGCCTCAACTACGTCCCCCCCCGTTGCTCGGCTGACATCAGCCTCTCGGTCGACGCGCAGGCCAGCTGCGAAGTCCAGGCCGGCTGCGAAGTCGAAGCCAGCCCCGGCGAGGTTTCGGTCTCGTGCGAAGGCACCTGCAGCGGCGGTTGCTCGGCTGAGTGCTCCGGCGCCGTCAGCTGCGAAGCATCCGTCATGGGCGGCGGCTTCGCTTGCGAAGGCACCTGCGAGGGCTCCTGCGCCCTCGAAGTCGCCGCAGCTTGCGACGGCACCTGCTCCGGCACCTGCGAGGGTTCCGCCGGAACTCAAGAAGGATTCGAAGGCGCTTGCGACGGCATGTGCCAAGGCACCTGTGAAATGGGCGCCGGCGGCTCTTGCGAAGGCGAGTGCAACGGTTCCTGCGTCGTCGAGTCCCCCTCGGCCGACTTCAACTGCAACGGCGAGCCCCCGACCTGCCGCGGCGAGTGTGGCGGCGAGTGCTCCGGTTCCTGCGAAGGCACCGCAACGCCTCCGTCCGCTTCGGTGGACTGCGACGCTTCGGCCGACTGCCAGGCTTCGGCCTCGGCTTCGGGCAGCGCCAACCTCACCTGCACGCCTCCCTCGCTCGAGCTTGCGTTCAACTTCAACGCCGAGCTTGCTGGCGACATCAACGCTCAAGCAGCATTCCGCGCTCGCATCAGCGAGCTTCAGGTCCGTGGCGCCGCAATCCTTCAAGGATTCGCTCAGCTTCGTGGCGTGATCGGCGAAGCCGACGCCAACGGCAACTTCCAGCTCGCTGCTCCGCTGCTCAACATCCAAGCTGAGCTCAACGGCATCATCGAAGGTGGAGCCAGCGGCGACCTGTTCGCGGACATCCCAATCGGCCGCATCAACTGCGTCATCCCTGCGATGGTGGAGTCGGTCGAGATCCTTGCTGACCTCGGCACCAACGCCGCCGGCACCATCTCGGCGCAGGCTGCATTCAGCGCCGAAATGCTCAGCATAGGCGGCTGATTCGTCAGCTAGACTCATCTCATGAGTCCCAAGACCGGTCGTACCATCGCCATCGCGCTGGCCGCGACCGGTCTTCTTCTTTCGGCTGTCCTCGAGTACGTCCACGTCAAGACGTACATCGATGTGACAGCCGATAGCTTTTGTACGGTCGGCGCCACCTTGGACTGCGGTCAGGTGGCGCTGTCGCGTTTCTCGGTCTTCCTGGGCGTTCCGATGCCCGTGTGGGGCTTCTTCGGGTTCCTCTCGATGTTGGTGGCCGCCATCCGGCGGTCACGGCTGTTGTTCCCGCTGGCCGCGTTCTCGGCCGTCGCTTCGGTCGCGCTGTTCTTCGAGTCGTGGCTGCACGTCGGGTCCTTCTGCATGTTCTGCGAGGCGGTGCACGTGGTCGCGATCGCGTTGGCCATCGTCGCGTGGAAGATCCCCGAGCCGCAGCCGCTCGACCGCAAGACGTTGATCGGCGCGCTGGGGATTCCGGCCGCGTTTCTGATTGCCGCGGCGATCTTCGTCCCGTCGTATTGGGTCTTCGCGCTGTGGACCGATGGTCCGCCCAAGCCCACCGGCGTCGATGAGGACGGCCACCAGTGGATCGGTGAACAGCAGCCCGAGTTCGTGCTGCACGAGTTCGTCGACTACCACTGCCCGCACTGTGCGATCAGCTCCAACCTGATGAAGATGAAGCTGGTCGACGGGGCCTCGATCAAGATCGTGCGGCGGCATCAGCCGCGGAACAAGTGCACGATTCACAAGCCGCAGATCTGCTCCAGCATGCGCGCGGCGCATTGTGCTGGGAAGCAGGGGAAGTTCTGGGAGATGGACAGCTGGCTGTTCGCGCACGTGGCCGGCAAGGGCTTCGTCTCCGCTCGGCCTGCGGCGGAAGAGTTGGGGATGGACGTGGACGCATTCGATGTCTGCATCGACAGCGACGAGACGTGGGAGTGGGCGGCGGCGGAGGCGAAGGCTGCGAGGAAGGCTCGGGTGATCGATACGCCGACGTATTTGATCGACGGGAAGAAGTACCAGGCGAAGGAAGCCCGGGCGTTGGTGGACTGAGGGAAGCGGACGAGCCCAGGCCTCGGCGACCCGCACGTCCTTTCGGCCCGGTGGGTTCGGCCACATTGGTAGCCGTACCTATTGGACGAGCATCGGACGGGGATTCCGACGGACGGAGACCCGGACGCCGACGGGGATCCCGGCCACCGCTAGGGCGCCATCTTCCCCCACCACCGCACCGCTGTGGCCAAGTCCTTTCCCTTGAACAGCCGACCGACTTCGACCGCTTTCTCCCAGGAGTAGTGCTCCGCGGAGGCCGCAACTTCCTTATCCTCGCGATCAAGCAGCACTACGAAGAATCGGCCTGAAAGCCAGACCTGTCGCTTGACCGAATCCACCACACGTGACGCTGGTCGAAGAAGGACTTGCACCTCATCAGTGGGAACCTCTTCGTTGCAGGTGACGGCCTGATGTCCCTCGGGACACCGGGAGTCGTCGAGTGACTCAGGCTCCCCGGTTCGGGCTTGAACGATCCACTCGTGGCCATGGTCGCAGCGGTAGCGTCGATAGACTGTCTCTTATACACATCTCCGAGCCCAGAGACCTCTCTACATCTCGTAT
>CAJXVA010000668.1 GCA_913061055.1 uncultured Pseudomonadota bacterium | reverse complement strand
CAGATGTGTATAAGAGACAGAACGAGCGCTCGCCGAGGACTCCCGGAACGTCTCAGCCCACGCGGGACTACGCGACCTGGCCTTCAGCGCGGGCGACTACGCCCGGGCGGTCCGACACGGAAAACGAGCCGCCGCGCTCGCACCCCGCAACGCGACCCATCAACTGAGACTTGGCGACGCCTACTACCGCACCCACAAATACGTGAAGGCTGAGGGCGCATACGCGGCCGCCTCGCGCCTCGGAGACGAGCGCGCGAAATGGCGGCTCGAACGGGCGCGCGAAAAGCTCGGCGGCTAGCGGAGTCTCAGCGGCACGGGGAAAACACGTCGACAACAGGTGGGTCGATCTTGTCTTCGGAGGTGAAGACGAAGACGTCATTGAAGTTGGGGATGTCCGCGGAGATCAGAATCGCCTCGGGTGTAGGACCGGCGCCCAGCCGATCCAGCAGGATCGTGACCGCGAAGACCTCCCCCCCTTCAGTGTCTCCTTTTTCGAACACGTACTCGCCCAGGTTCCATGCGAGGTCGACGTGGCTCCACGCGTCCCCGGCCCACGGAACGCTACCGCCAGGGTCTCCGTTGCAGGCCTGATAGGTAACGCCAGCCTCCCCGGCTTCCAGCACATCGGCGTCGTGCGGACCTTCGCTCCACGCGCACGGCGGATTGATCGGGAATGCGGTCAGAGTGAATGCAAGCCCCGCGAAGTCGGGTTCGACGCCGACATACACCGTGACCTCGATCTCATCGGCAGCATTGGCCGGATTCGGGACGCGCAGCAGCAGAGCACTCGAGTCAACTCCGTCGGCCAACGTGCCGACGTCCGTCTGCCCGTAGTTGCGGTTGAAGCAGTTCCCCTCCACGCAGGTCCGCAAGAACGCGTCGTCAGCCACGACCACGCTCGACAAGGGCGTGCAGTCAACCTCGCCGGACTCGCTCGACTCGCCGGGGGACGTCGTGCCGGAGTCGGCGCCAGAGCTTCCGCCCGAGTGTCCGGAGTCGCTGTCCGTGGGTCCGCTTGGGTCCGTCGAGTCGGTGGAGTCCAACGTCCCGCTGCCGCTCGACTCTCCCTCCGTCACGGTGGTCACCGCCGAAGCAGCCTCGCCGGCTGACGGGTTCGTGTCACTCTCCCCCGCGGTCTTCTGTCCCGTGTCGGATGACCCCACACCCCCGGTTCCACTGCCGCTGTCCTCGAATCCCGAGTTGAGCGCGACACATCCCCCAGCCGCCATCAAACACGAAATCCCGAGTAAGCCACGAACCATGACTTCAGGGTTTCACGACCTAGGGGTGATCGCCAGAAACCTACTGTACTTCGTAGGCTCCGACGTCCGGAGCGCCACTGCGTGGCTCCCCCCGTTGGTCGTTGGGCAGGGCGCCTTCGACCCCCGCATCGACCGCCGGACTACCCGAGGGGAGGGCCATGGTGTGTGTAGCTCCTCCATTGTCCTCCAGGGACATGAGCTGCGGGTCCGCAATGCTCGCCCCGGGCGAGACGAGCTTGTTGGAGTTGCTGTCGATCTCGAGCGCGGCATCGAGCCACTGGATGTTGCCGCCCCCGTCCCCCAGCTCGCGGTTCGCATGAAACCACGCCCACCCACCGTCGCGGTCGGAGGTGTTGTTTGCAAACAATGAGTTCGTCACGGTGACAAGCGCATCTTGGGCCGCCTGGATACCACCGCCATGGAACTGCGCGTGGTTGTCGGCAAAGGTGCAGTGTGTGACCTCCGTGGGCCCACCGACCAACGCCACGGCACCACCCATGCCCATGCTGGCCGTGGTGCGGTTTTCGAAGAACGTGTTGTTGTGGAGCTCGAGCCTGCCCGACTCGGTCAAGAACCACAGGCCGCCGCCACCCCCCAGGGTCTCGTTACCCTCGAAGGTGCTGCCCGAGATGAGCGCCCGGTTGGCGTCCCCCTCACGCGGGTAGTTCTCATCATCCTGCAGGTAGATCGCGCCGCCGCTTCCACCCGCTGAGTCGTTGGTGCTGTTGTTGCGGAACGTCGTCTGGTCGATGACCACGGTCGCGCCCTGCCATTGGTGCGTCACCAGTGCGAGAGCGCCCCCGGCATGCTTGGCCCGATTGCTCTCGAAGAACGACCCACACACCTCGAGGTACGCCGTCTGCTCGTTCTGCGAGAGTGCGTCCAACGAGATCGCGCCGCCGCGGCCTTCGAGGGCTCCTGTGCCCCCTTGCCCAGTGGTTTCATTGTCGACGAACGAGGTGTTCACGATCGAGAAGCTGCTGCCCAGGCCACCGATCGCGCCCCCGTTGCTACCGGCGTTTCCCGTGAACTGCGAGTCCACGATCACCACGTCGGGCACAGCAAAGGCATACAGGGCACCGCCTCGTAGGTCGCCGGGGCCAGTGTCCCCGATGGTGTTGTCCTCGAAATTGACGCCATACACGGACAGCGTGCCCGCACCGTTGCCACGCATCATCACCGCGGCTCCACTGCGCCGACTGAAGTGCTCATCGTCCGAGACCCGGTTCACCGCATCACGCAGGGTCATGTTCATGACGGTGAGGTCGGCATCCTCGGCGACGAACAGATGTGTCGAGCCTCCGCCGCTGATCGTGTGGCCCGCCCCGTCGACCACGACTGGCTGCGTTGAGGGGAAGGGTGCGTCGGTGGTGATGTCTGCGGTCAGACGAATCTCGCCGCCCGCTGCAACCGCCGCCCGGAGCTCATCCGCGGTCGCGACGTCGGTTGGCGCATCCAGTGTCGGCGGGGACGGAGCGTCGCACGAAGCCATCAGAGGCGGCGGCGGGTCCGTCGTCCCACCTTCTTCTGCCGAGCCTCCCCCCTCCGCATCGGTCTGCGTTTCCCCATCGGTGTCAGTCTCAGCCCCGGTCGAGTCCGCCGCACAGCCAAGCAAGAACGAAGCAACCAACGCGATGCGCCAGGGAGTCACCCATCGACGATACCGCGGCACACGAATCGAATGCACGAATCCAAACGGGCCGCTTTGCGAACCCGTCAGGCCTTGACGACCCGAAGGGCCGGAATCGCATGCTCGCGCAGCTCCTCCAACGACACGACCTCCAGCGTGGCCTCGTGGGTCGACTCGAGCACGACCGGCGGCGCCATGCCTGCATCAAGCGCGAACTTCCATCGGGCCGCGCACAAGCACCACCGATCCCCGGGCTTCAACCCGGGGAACCCAAACTGCGGGACGGGGGTCGAGAGGTCGTTGCCGTTGCTCTTGGAGAACGCGAGAAAGTCCTCGGTGACCCGGGCGCACACCGTGTGCACGCCTCGGTCTTCGGCACAGGTTCGACAGGCACCGTCGCGAAAGAAGCCTGTCATGGGGTCGGTTCCGCAGGGGTGCAGCGGATTCCCCAGCACGTTGCGTTCCTCGCTCATGCGCGGAGGGTAGCAGGCGAGGGACCGCTCTCGCGGAGCACCTCAGAACTCAATCCACGGCAGGGAACTCGTACGTGTTGGGATCCAAGGCCTCGGGGACCGGGGAACCCACTGCCTCCAGGTGAGCGATCCCAGCCCGAATCGCGGAGACACGGCTCGGGTACGACGCGAGTTGAAGCGCGCCCCGGGAGAGCCAGCCCAGGGCCGTGATGACGCCTCGCAACGGCGCACTCTGGATGACGACGCGCGTGGGCCGGAGGAGTTCGGGCCACTGCGCCGCGAGTGCGTCCGCGCGCTCGGCAATCACCTTGCGCACGACCGACGTCGGGCGAGCACCATTGGTCGCGTCCAGCACCACGGAGATTGCGACGTTCTCCCGGCGAGCGCGCTCCAACAACGGCATCGAATAGTCGAAATGGTCGCGCACGACCTCGACCGTGGCCGCTCCCTCCCACCGCTGTAGAACCATCGGGAAGTGTTGTTCATCCATGAGGATGCTCCCTTCCGATGACGAGAACAGCGCGGGCACGGCAGGCACCGTAGCAGGGAATGCCGAGGCCCGGACGGGACGCATCGCGACGTTGACGAGCGGCTCGCAGAGCCAGTTCACATCGCCGCGACGATGACGGCCACCACGATGCCAAGCATGTAGATGCCCAGCACAACCGCGGATGTCAGGCCCGTGAAACGCCAGAATGATTTCTGGTGCTCGAGCGCGTTCTCTAGCGCCTCGACTCCATAGCCCGCTTGAAGCGAGGCGATCGACGCCCGATAGCGATACAGGATGTTGGAGCCCACGGCGTAGAGCACGGCGGGAATGATGTAGATGAGCCCAAGGAGCGCCCCTCCGGGCATGCCGGCCGGAGCCGCGAACACCATCGCCAGTCCACCCAGCACCATGATCCCGGCCCCGATGAATCCGAGCACCGCCAAGAACGTGACCCACGGGCGGGTTTGGCTCATGGCCATCATGATGCGCGGCGTGACGACGTCGTCGCCCTCGTGCCCGTGTCGAGCGCGAGGTGGGCCATCGGAGATTGGGGACGAGTAGGGATTCACAGACACGGGCGGATCGGAAACCTATCACCGCGTCCTGATATTTCCGAACGCGATCGTACGGCAGGGACACCCTGGAACGAACCAGTGGACGCAAGCCGTCCGTTCGCATTCGGTCGGCAGCGGCACGGTGCCGCTGGTCAGCTTCGGGTGGGCGGCTTCCCCGGCGGTGGCTGATCGGTGGGTGGCTTCCCCGGCGGGGGCTGATCGGTGGGTGGCTTCCCCGGCGGGGGTTGGTCGGTGGGTGGCTTCCCGGGGATCGGCGAATGACCTGCGCAGCCGGCAAGGCCAAGCGCGATGGCTGCGGCCAGGAGAACACGGTGCTGAGACGGCATGACGGGTGAACTGTAGCTGCGTGCTCGCCATCTCGCAGTACACCCTTGCCCCGACCCATCAGTCCTCGCGCAAGTGGATCGTCGAACGTCCGCTACCATGCGCGAGTGCTCCGCCGCTTCTGTGTTGTGTTGGCTGCCTTCACCCTTTCCGCCTGCGGGAACCCACCCAAAGCCGACGCGCCGCCTTCGAAGAAAGAACCCGCGGAGAAAGAGAAGCCGGCAGACACGCCAGAGCCTGTCTCTTATACACATCTCCGAGCCCACGAGACCT
>CAJXVA010000667.1 GCA_913061055.1 uncultured Pseudomonadota bacterium | reverse complement strand
CAGCGGGACAGCGCCGTCGAGCATGCGCGCAGGAGCGTCTCGGTGGCGGGCGACTGTGGCTCTCTGCGCTTGCGCGCGATGGCCCTGAATCTCCTCGCCGCCGCGTTGGGACCCGGGGAAGGCGACGAACCTCGTCGGCGCGCTCAAGCGATCGCACGCGCGTTGGACGATGAAGAGCTGCGGGTACGGTTCGCCCGGCCGGTTGCGGTGAGTGGCTGATGGGGACTGCGCGTCCTGATTCTTGTTTGACAGCATCCGAGGTCGGCGCTAACCACTTCGCACTGTGACCGTTTCGAACAACGACGTCGCCTCGGCGAGCAGCGATCCCACGGTGGGTTGCGGGCTGCAGGGTTCGTTTGGTTCGTCTGTGGCCAGCCTGTTGCGTCCAACGCCCACGCGCACCGTCCGGCCCGACGGTGACTTGGCGTAGCGACGGACGCGGGGACACAACCGAACACGTCGAACCATTGCGGCGTTCGTTCAACGGACAGGACACGAGGGTGCGAACCTCGAAATCTGGGTTCGAATCCCAGGCGTCGCATCGTTGCGGCGTTCGTCCAATTGGATAGGACACGGGTGTTCGAAGCCCAAGATCCAGGTTCGAGTCCTGGACGCCGTATTTGTGCGGAGCGGGGGCCGAGTGCTGTCCCGGGAGAAGGGAGGTCATGGCCAGCGGTCGCGAACCGCGACGACGAGCAGTGCCGCGAGGACGGACTTCACGGCCCCGCCGATGAGGAAGGGGGCGACCCCGACAGACCACGCCTGCACGGCGCCGAGTCGCGCCGCGATTCCAAGGCCACCGAAGAGCAGGATCAATCCGTGCGCGCCGAGCATCACGCTCAGGGCTGCCCACCACGGCCGGGCCAATCGTTGTTGGTCGGCGAAGTGTCCCACCCACCCAGCCGCGCACCCGAACCCGAACAGGTAGCCGCCCGAAGGCCCAAGAACTGTCTCGAGACCGCTTGCGCCGTCGGCAAACACCGGAACGCCCAACGCACCGGCGAGCACGTAGAGCACCACGGCGAGGACACCCCGGCGCATGCCCAACGCTGCCCCCACGAGCAGCACCGCGACCGTCTGAGCGCTCTGCGGAAGTTCGGCGCCCGGGAGTGGGAACGTGAGACGGGCGGCGAGGGCGAGCGCGATAGCGCCAAGGACCGCGAACACGGTGGCCCTCACCGGTGCCGTGTCTGTCTTGTGTTCTTGCGCGCGCTCCATCTCGGCGTCCGTAGGATAGCCACGCCGAAGCTCCCGTGCTGCGTCCGTCGTCCACAAGTCAGATTCGGTTTGACAGACTCCAGGACCGCGATCATGTTGTGCAGACGATGGCCACCCCGGTCCCAGTTTGCATCCCGCTCCGCACTCGGCTCCTGCCGTGCGCGACGCTGCTGGTTGCACGAGTCGGCCTTGCGCCTACGTAGAACTCCCGGCCTGGAGTGCGGACAACTGAAGACACGGACTCGCCTGACGGTGTGGGTCCGAACACGCGCGCACGCGCGGAGGTGGGCAAGTTGGTAAAGCCGCTCGGTTCAGACCCGAGAGATTTTGCGGGTTCGATCCCCGTCCTCCGCATCCGCGCGGGGATGGGCCTGTCGGACTCGAAGCACTTCGCGTGCCTGGTCAGCCACGGTCAGCGAGCATCGCCGTCGCGTGAGGCGGCCCAAACGGTGCGGCACCCTTCAGCCGAGAGTTCCCACGTGCCGTCGAACGCCCGCTCGAGGTGATACCTCGGATCTGGTGAAACGAAGCCACCTTGGTGGAGCAGGACGAACGGTACGCCGTCGTACGCGAGGAACTCACCATCCATGGCGAACGCGCCGTGTTCTCCACAATGGGCTGGCCGCGAGAGGAGCGGGCCGGGGAGCGGCCCGTCGTAGGTGCCGCGTCGCTCCAGACAACCGCTTTCGGGGTCCGGCTCTCGTCTATCCGGACAGGTGACGCGCTTGAGCGAAGAGGGCTCGACCCCTCGCCAGTTCTCCGCCGTGGTCAATGCCCCGGTGAACTCTGTCTTTCGCAGGTTGGCACCGACGAAGAGCGCCCCGGACTCTCGAAGCTCCGCATGGTTGAACCTCATGCCAGCGAGTGACGTGCCGGCGAAGTCGACGTCGGAGAGCACCAATCTCTCGAAGCTGTGGATGCGTGCCGGGTAGTCCGCCGCTTCGAACTGGCCCTCGACGTAGCGAGGTATCGGCTTCGCTTCCACCTCGAATTCGATCCGGCCACAGGTTGGGGAGTCGAGAACCCATCGCTCCGCGTCCGTGGAGAGTGCGCCAAACGTGGACTGATATCCGCCGCTGGCCAAGCGCACGTAGGGGCGCCCCAACACCCGCAGGTATTCGGGTGTCATTCCCACCCCGGTGACGGAAACATGACCCACACCTGGGCAGCCGTCTTTTTCAGTCGCCTGGACCACGGTGAGCCGCTGCCGGGCGAAAGACGTCTCTTGCCCGAGCTTTCCATCGCATCCTGCTTCCGCAGACGATGGCTCTGCGTTGGGGCAGGTGACCGTTCCCGACGTGCCGTACAGCGTCATCGACCGCGACAGGGCCCCCGTGAAGTCTGCACCGTCCAGCGATGCGCCTTCGAAGGACGCGTCGTAAAGGAGCGCGCCACGGAAGTTCGCGCCTTCGAGTCGCGCGGCGCCGAAGTCCGCCGCTCTCAAACCCGTGCCGACGAAGGACGCCTCGCGCAGGTCGGTTTCAAAGAAGTCTGCGCCGGCCATCGGTTCCCCATCGAACGACCGCCCGCGAAGGTCCTGCTCCGTGACGCCAAGCCGAACCCGGGGACCCGTGTCTCGCAGGGGTGGGGGAAGAGTCCGCGGCAGGGGCCGCTTCGGGACGTAGCCTCCACGCACAAACGCTCGACCCGGGCCGTCGACCCAGCCATCCCCGGTCGGGTTCGGGACGCTGTAGATGGCGTAACCCGCGAGAAGGACGACGGCTCCGCGGATCAACCAGCGCCGCATGGGCGCCATGAACGGCTGTCCCGCGCGGCGGTCACCCAACGCCGACGCCAGGATCGGAACCGGGATGAAGCACTGCACCGCTGCCGTCGCGGCCAGGGACACGCTGACGGTCGGCGATAGCCGCAGTGCACCCTCGAGGGCGAGGTAGGCGATTGCGATGTTGGCGACGAGGTTGAGCAGCAACGCCCAAGTCCGGAGGCGATAGACGCCCCAGACTGCGAGCGCCATCACGAACGCGGCGGCCACGGTGGGCCCCGCATAGCTCAGCGTGCCCGAAAGGCTCCATCCCGCGGCCCCGAATCGAAGCTGCATCAACCCGGAGAACGTCAGGGTCAGCGCGTCCGCGGCCGCCATGACCAGCGCAAGCAGCAGGTGCCCGCGGAATCGAACCGGCGCGAAGGGGTGGTCCGGTTCCACAATGTCCAGTCCCCGCCCTCCGGTGGCGAGCAGCGCCACGGCACAGCCCACCGCCACGACGGCACCGCAGCTCTTGTCCAGTGGCGAGCCGTAGTTGAGCGACACGAGGACACCGACGATGAGGCTGGACCACCACGCGGCGCGGCAGAGCAACTGGGCGCCCAACTTGGGGGTGCGCACCGCGAGGACCGCCCATCCCAAGATCGCCAACGGCAGGATGGGCGCGACCCGCAGCTGCAAACTGCCTGCAACCCAAGGCGACCCCACCCAGACTGCACGGCGGACCGCCAACCCGAAGAACGCCAGCGCCGCGATGGCGGTTGCGACGGATGCCAACCGCAGTCGTGCGGGCGAGACCAACAGATCAGACTCCGCGCCTGGGCCCCGCGTCACTCCGGTCGTGCTTTCGTCACTCATGCTCTTCTTCCATCTTCGCTGGTCGACGACCGCGAATACCGGGGCGTCCGGCCTTCCGGGCCGGTTTGCGACGTTGTGGCCACGAGGCCGACGATCACTGAGGCCGAAGACTACCACCGCCCCTGAATTCTCCGCAGCTCCGCACTCCGGTCCCCGACAGTCGAAGCATCCCTTTCGTCGAGCGCGGCACACCCCTCGTGCCGGGCGCGTCGGCAAATACGACAGCGCTGTCGTATTTGCTCGACGCCCAAGAAGCGGTCTCAGCTCGCACGCGAGCGCCCGCCGACACGACCGATTGGCTGTAACGCCGCTGCCGTGGGCGGTACGATCATTGCGATCGATGGACGCGCTCGAGGTCATCCGCCTGAAGACAAAGATCCAAGCGACGCCGTTCTCGGCAGATGCGCTTCGAGACGCTGCGGCGTCGCTTTCCTCGATCAAGAGCGCCGTGGACTCTAGAGAGATCTGTCGTGTGATGTCCGAGACCTGGCAGGAGGAGGTTGTTCCGCTCGCCCGCGAGCTTCTCGCGGCGAAGAAGGCCAGCGAGCGCGAGAAGGGCCTGGAGCTGTTCGCCTACATCCCGGATGCGTCGCTCATCCCCGAAGTCGAGACGGCGAAGGAGGGCGAACGAGCCAAGAAACTCCACCGCACCTACGACTACACGGTTCGCCGGATTCGCGAGGCCTGCGAGCGCAACAGCCCGTCGGTCGATCCGCGCGACACGCAAGCGGACCCGAACGAGCGCATGCGCGTGTTGGCCGGCCTTCCATACGAGGAGCTTTGGAGCCTAACTGGGCTTCGGGAGCGATACTGGGCGGACATCGAGCCCACCTCGGACACGGATGCGGCGGGGGCGGTCGACAAGCGGTTTCGGCGGCTGCGGGCGTTCCTCCGTTCGGGTCAGACCCAGCCGTACTGGCTGATGCAGCTGCTGTACATCGCGCATCCTTTGGCCGGCGAAAGCGCGACCCAGCTCGTCTGGCAGGCCAACCTCGAGGGGAAGTGGGTCGCCTTTCGTGGGACGACGGGCGGCGGCGCGTGCGATGAGAACGCCACACCGCTGGATGTCGACGTCTCGACCGAGGTTCGCCTGGCCCACCCGGCCGAGCTCAGCGCAGCCCAGCACACAGCATGGACAACGCTGGCCGCAATGCAGAAGTGGTCGTGTCCGTTCTCGCCACTGACCGTACCCGTGCTGTCTCTTATACACATCTGACGCTGCCGACGAGCGATCTAGTGTAGAT
>CAJXVA010000666.1 GCA_913061055.1 uncultured Pseudomonadota bacterium | reverse complement strand
CGGCAGCGTCAGATGTGTATAAGAGACAGCAACAGGCGATCGCGATGATCTCCGACGCGGTCAGCGGCTGGTTTGCCAGCGGCATGGGACTGCCCGGGACGTTGCCCTGGAGCCGCTGCAGGAGGTAGCTGTTCCAGGGGTCGCCCGGCTTGATCTCCTGCATCGAGTCTTCGCTGGTCCCGCCGTAGACGCCGTCCGCGTTGGGATCACCCGGCGTGACCGCCTCCAGGACCTGGGCGTGCGTCACGAACTCGGCCGTGTTCACCAGATCGATGAGGCTGCCACCCTGTACGTAGGAGAGTGCCGCCGTCACGGTTCCGACCGGCTGCATCTCGCCGCCGACCAACCGCTCGATCACGGCCGACTCCGGAACACCCGGGGTCAGCATCGCCGCCGGCATCGGCTCGCGCACCGTCACCGTGGCGGTACCGCCACCCATGCCGTCGTCGTTGACCACGATGCCGCCAATCTCCACGACATGACCAACGTTGCTCCCGTCGGTGAAGCGCAAAACGTCGCCGACCGGCTCACACGCGTTGAAGACCGATTCGGGGTCGTTGTAGAGCTCGTTGAGGTTGCACGGGCGACCGATGCGGTCGATGACGCCCTGCGGAGTCCGGAGGTCCGGGTACTCCATGTTGTTGTGGCACACGTTCTGGAACGGCGTGCAGGTGCGCTGGATGACCTTGACGTGAATCTCTTCGTACGTCGGGAACTCCAGCTTCGCTTCCTCGATGTATGCCTCCCCCTCGTCGTTGTTGGGAGAGCCGCTGGTGCCGGCGTCGGTGTCGACGCCCCCAGAGCCACCGGGGTCGGTGTCGCCCGGATCGGTGTCTTCGGCCTCGGTCTCCGCATCGGTGTCCGCACTGCCAACCCCCGAACCTCCGCTCGCGAAGTTTCCGCGGGCGCCCGGTCCAGCCTCGCAGCCCACAGCCACACTCCCCAACGCGACCAATCCAACGAAGGTGTAGCGACCCATCATCCGGGGCCGATTCTACAGCACAGGCAACGACAAAGGCGAGGTGCGCCCAGGGCCCACCTCGCCTCTCATGTCTTCGCGCTTCGATGAAGCGCCGCGACCACCACCGAACCCGCTATGCGAAGAAGTCTTCGATCGGTGCGGCGCCGGGGAAGACCTCGGCGTAGTCGATGTCGAGCCACGCGAGCCAGGTCGCGAGGTAGTTCTGAGTCGAGTAGACCTGCGAGCCCGCGACGAGTGAGACGTCCTCGGAGTTGGTCTGGCCCAGCTGCATGCCACCGGCGGCAGCGCCTCCCATCATGAACCAGGCTTGGTTGCGCATCGCTGGCGTTCCGGTGTGGTCGGAGCCACCGCCGGAGTTGTAGCCACCGGCCATCATGTTGTCTCGACCGAACTCGGAGATCGTGCACACCATCGTGCGATCCCAGTACGTGCCGCCGGCCGGGTGCGGCAGGTTCTTGAGCAGGTAGTTGAAGCCGCAGAGCACTCGCTCCAACGTCTGCGCGCTGTTCGTGAACGGGGTCATCTCGCCGGAGTGCGTGTCCCAGCCGTTGTCCCCGATGACCATAGCCGTGGAGCCTTCCATCAGGAAACGAGAGGCCAACGCGGCGTTGCGCCCGAAGGTGCTGGTACCGAAGATCGCCGCCAGCTGAGCGTTGGTGTAGCCGTACTTCTCTGCGGTGGGCTCCGCCTCGACCTTGAGCGCGGGGTCGGTGAACACGTTGCGGAAGTGCTCGACTGCGTCCTTGCCGAGCGCGAGACGAGACATCGTCGTGCGATCGGAGGCGCTGTGCGTGTTCCGCATGTGGTTGTCGAGACCGGACTCGAACGCCCGTGCCCAGTCGGGTTGCTGCTCGCCGGCATCGCCGTCGCCGGACTGCGAAGCGAACTCGGCAAAGCTCGTCGTCTTGAGCGGCTCACTGTCCCCCGCGGGACGGGCGAACGGCGTGGTGGCATCGCCGCCGCCGATGACCACGGGCGGGAAGCTGCCGAACTTGGCGACTTCGGAGCCGTAGTACTTATGCAGCTTCATGATGTGACTCATGATGCCGGGGCCGCCCGCGTTGTAGCCGCTGGCGATCCAGTTGCGGGCCACGGTGTGGCTGCCCTCACCGGACGCGGCGTCCGGGGTGTGGTCCATCGCGACGGACACGGCCATGTCGGTGGCGATGTCCGTGATGGACGGAAGCGAACCGGTCAGGCCACTGGCCACATCAAACGGGATCGCAGCGTTGGCGAACACGCCGCCCACACTCCAAGCCGCCGCCGAGGCGTGCTCGTTGTAGGGGTTGTATCGACTCGCCACCGAAGCGTTGAACATCGGTACGGTCCGCGCTCCCCCATCCAAGTTCAGGATGATGAGGTGGTTGTCTTTGTCGCCGTAGTCGAAGTTTGCGCGGGCCCGGTTGGGCGAGAAGAAGTAGGGAGCCGCCACAGCCGCTGCCGTGCCGCCGAGACCCATCTTCAGGAAGTTACGCCGATTGGCTTTGATTCTCGTCATCGTCTGTATGTCCTTCCGAGTCTCGAGTCCCTAGTAGAACAAGAAGTCCGACGATTTGATGACCAGTCGGCAGGTGTGTTCGGCGAACTGCGCCGGGTTGCAGGTTGAGTCGTCTCGACAGCCATCGACGCCTTCCGCGAGCGCCTCACTGGCGGTCTCAGGGATGGGTCGGATGAGCGCCGCGGCGTAGATTTGGTTGGCCGCTGCAGACAGCGACGCCTCGTCTTCGTCGTTGGGGTCTTCGATGAACTGGTCCGGGAAGATGGGCGAGTCCGCCGTGGCCGAGATGCAGAGGTCACGGGTGAGCGTGGCCTGGGTGAGCGCAGCGATGAGACCGGCTCGGGTTTCGCGGAACGAGGAGTCTCGGTCCGGGCAGCCCCCGAGCAGGCGAGCCGTGTCACGGAACGCGTAGTCGGGCGTGGTCCCGTCGGTCGTGGGGTAGTTGTGCGGCTGCGTACCGAGGACTTCGGGGTAGCGGTGGTCGCACGAGCCCGGGACCTGTCCAACGAGACGCTGGGTCGAGCGAAGCCAAGCTTCGGCATCCATCTGCTTGGTGGGTCCGTGCCAGAACGCAGGGTCCCAATCGGCGGGGTCGGGCTTGTCGTCCTCTTCGTAGACGTTGGTCGCCGTGTAGACGAGTGCGGTGAGGATCTCCCGGTCGACGACCCGAGCGTTGCCGTTGTTCGCCTCGAGGAGATCCACGAGCGCTTGGCGGGCCGCGGGGACCATCGTGCCGAGGTCGTACCCAAGGTAGCGGTCCATCGTGCGGTCGATGTACGCCTCGTAGAACTCACCGCTGGTGGCGATGCGCTGCCCGGGGATACGGACCTGGTCCCACTGCGCGGGCGTCAGCATGTCGACGTCGATGACGTTCATCTCGGGGTCGACGGCTCCGGGGTCGGGCTGCGCGACGACAACCTGGTCGCCGGCTTCCCAGTAGTCCGAGCTACACAGGGCCGAGTTCACGCAGTTGTTCGTGTTGAGCACGACGCGGTTCGTTGGACCCTGCACCGGGTCGGTGAACGGCCGCTCTTCCCACATGCGGAACAGTGGGAACAGGTCGAGCCGCTCCGCGCCGCTGGCATCGCGACCGAAGTGGCTGAGGAAGTTGAACCCGACCAGGTCGAGTCCGTCCCACCGACCCAGGAATGCGGGGTGGGTGACAGCCTCGAGGGCGAAGGAGTCCAACGTGATCTGGTCGGCTGGGTTGACCGCGTAGACCTGACCGACCATCGCGTCGAGGTCTGCGATGTACGCGTGGTAGGTCAGCTCGCTGTTCATGTGGAACACGTCGGCCCACATGCGCTGGCTGATGACGACGTACTCCGGACGCGCCATGAAGTCGTCGACGATCTCATCGACCGTCCGGTTCTTGCAGTCCACCTCGTAGTCGACCGAGGTGGGGGAGATGCCAAGAAGGTCGATGTAGAGGCGACGGCACATCTCGACTTGGTCGGACGGCTCGGGATGGACCCCGAGGCCCTGCACGTGCTCGCACATCGCCTCATCGATCACGTTCTCGAACGTCGCGTCTTCACAGTCGGTGATCGGCGGGTCGTCGGTGTCGCCACCAGACTCGTCGCTGCCGGACTCCTCGCCGCCCGAGGATGCATCCTCGGAGTCGGTGGGGTCATCTCCGCTGGGGTTGGAAGAATCTCCCGACGAGAGCGAATCCGTGTCGGTGTCGCCGGCCCCCGCCGGGTCGCCACCACACGCGGACGCAGCCACCGTCATGGCGAACGCGATCGAAAACCTGAGTGCTTTGTTGGTCATATCGACTCCCCTGCTTTGGCCTTCCGCCAAAGTCCGAGCAGGCCCGTTCCGCCTCTCGAACATGCACATGTGCGGCCGAGGTGTTGACGCCTCTCCCCAGGCCCCCTTCCGCACACGATGCGACACGTAAGACACACCTCACGTCCCGCTTTCCGGGCCCATTGTAAAAAACTTTAGGCCGCTCCGGAACGCTCATTCGCGGCTATCTGCAGGCTGTTTTCGGTGATCGGCAAAGCGCTGCGCACCTCATTCCGCAAGGCGAACCTCGCGGTCATCGCGGCGGGATCGCACCGAAGCAGCCCAGGCGGGCTCCGGTCCGCTCGCTCCCAGTGCGCTTCGCGCCCGCTCCGCCACCAATCGCACCGCCGGGTACGGGTCCCCCTGTACGAGGCCATCCAACAGTACTTCGGCCCATGGCGCGGTCGTGCCAGCACGCGCCGGGCCCCACCCCATATGCCAGGCGGCGAGTGCTCGTTGCCCTGCGTCTCCGGCGAGCAGCCACTCCGCGATCGCGGGTACGCATCCCGGCTCCCCCGCTGCGACGCTCGATTCCGAACAGTCGATCGCGCAGACCTCCGGGGGGCAAGTCATCGAATAGTCGCGCTCCAGTGCCACCGCGGACCACGTCAGTGTCTGGTCGAGGTGGCACAGATTGCACGCGAGCGGTCGCCCGGTCGTCAGCGTCGCCTCGACCGAGGGACTGGTGATCGTGTGGCTGCGGATCGCCCCAAGCAAACCGTACGTCGTCCGAGGCATGTGGCAGTCGAGGCAGTTGGGCGCCGAGACCCCGC
>CAJXVA010000665.1 GCA_913061055.1 uncultured Pseudomonadota bacterium | reverse complement strand
ACACTAGATCGCTCGTCGGCAGCGTCAGATGTGTATAAGAGACAGTCGCCTTCCCGTACGCTCCGCGGTCGAACTGCACAACGCCAAGCCCATACAAGGCCGATGCGTTGTCGTTGTCGCTCGCCAGTGCCTGGTGAAACAAGCGTTCCGCTTTCCCGCGGTTCGCGACCGCCAGAGCGCGGTGCCCCGCCTTCACCAGGGCCGGGACATCACGCCCGCCGCTCGTCGCGACCGGCTGGGGCACCTCGGGTTCTTCGTCCACCACCGGACCGGTCTCCGTGCGGGCTCGCCTCGCCTTCGCCTCGGGTTGCAGGAGGTTCGCGAGCTTGATCGAACTCGTCTCAGACCGCGAGCCGTCATCGTCGAGGACCTCCAGCAGTTTTTGGTCGCGAACTCCGGCGTCGGACTCCGCCAGCGCGGCCAGAGGTTGTGATGCCCGCAGATCGGCCTCGGAGAACTCCAAGGAGGCCGCCTTCTCCGTCAGCAGCATTCGCTCCCCGGGCGTCATGACAGCGCGGGGGTTCGCGGAGCTCGGCTCGAAGAGGGCAGCCTGCACGTAGTAGTCCAACGCGAAGGCCTTCCCGTCGGGATGAGCCCAGTAGCGATCACCCAGCCGGTTGAGTGCATGTGCAAACTCGGCACGAAGCATCGTCGCCGCCTCCTGACCCGAACCCGACTCCAGGTCTTCGAGGGACAGGACATGCGAGTACGCCGTGGGAATCGAAGCCGCTTCGGGATCCGGATAGATCCAATGGGCCCCGGCCGCGGCCTTCCGGGCCAGATCGACCAGGCTTTGGACCGCATCGTCAGGTCCGGCGTTGGCGGTCGCCGCCGGCGTCTCGGTCGGGCCGCGCTGAGTCCAGAAGAGCGCGGCAACCGCAGCGAGCGCCCCGACCGCGAGCGTCGGCCAGATCCATCGGCCGGGAGTCGAGGGCGCCGCGGCAACGGGGATGACGGCACGGATCCGATCCCGCATCTCTGTACCGACGTCCGGTAGCGGGAGGTCGTCCCAGGGCGTCGCGAGGCCAGCGTCGAGCTGAGCGGAACAAAGCGCCGCCTCGACCAGGTCCATGTCCGCGTATCGGCGCTCAGGATCTTTTTCGAGGCACTTCAGCACCACCGCATCGAAGGAGCCGGGAACGGCTGGATTCACCTGGGATGGCGGGCGAGGAGCGGACTCCCGGTGAGCGCGGAAGGTCTCAAAGACGCTGCCACCGCGAAACGGCACCTGACCAGTGAGCACCCGGTACGCAAGACATCCAAAAGCGTAGACATCGAGCCGGTGATCGAACTCCTCGCCGACGATCTGCTCGGGGGCCATGTACGGCGGCGTGCCGACGACCATGGTTCTGCGCTCCTCGGTGTCGGGTGTTGCAGCCACACCGAAGTCGACCAGCTTCACCCGGTCCTCCCGTCCGCGGTCCCGCACCAACATGACGTTCGCCGGCTTCACATCCCGGTGGACGACGCCGGCGCGGTGGGCCGCGCCCAGCCCCTTGCAAACCTGGCGGAGAACTCCGACGGCCCTCGGAACATCCAACGCGATCGGCTGGCCGTCATTCTTGAGCGCAGTGGAGAGACTGATGCCATCGAGCATCTCCATCGCGATCCACAGCCGGCCATCGGGAAGCTCACCGAAATCGAACACATCGACGATGTATGGACTCCCATGCGGATGGCTCGTATCTCCGTCTCGACGCAGGTGCGCTTTTGCGGCGGCGACGGCCTCTTCACGGAACAGGGTTGCCGTTCGTTTCGAAAGCGCTCCCTTGAGGACCTTGAGCGCGGCCTTGCGGTGCAGCTCCACATGGCTGCATTCGAAGACCACCCCCACCCCGCCCTCGCCGAGCCATCGGTCGATCCGATAGCGGGTTCCTGGCAGCACCATGCCCGGCTCCAAGCGAACGGTTGGTAGCGGCTGTTCCTGGCTCTCGAGCTCGACGAGCGAGCCAATGGAGACCATGTCTTCGTCGATCGTTCCGTCCGTGACCGTCAAAGTCGGCCCCCCTGCGTACGGCTCCATGCGGTCCGACGCGAGCCCCTACGCTCTCGCCAAACGATGGCCAGAATCACTCCGGACACGAGCAGGCCAGCCCCGACCGCCACGGCGGCAGCGCCCCCCGGCCGGGTCCGACGAATGAACTCGCAGTCCCCCGTGGCGTCGGCGTTGCAGCCACTTCGGATCGGGTTGCCATGGACCGCGATCAAGGTGGCGCCTCCGGCCACGGAGAGTGCACCGGTGCCGATCAGCGTCCAAGGGATCGCAGTCCGATACAGCTCTCGGCGCAGGCCGTAGTCGAAGCTAGACCGGGCCCCGCCGGTCGCCTCGAACGACGTGACAATCGGACGGTACCCGTCTTTCTCGACGACGACTTCATGCTCCCCCGCCACAACGGGGGTCTCCAGAGGCGTCTGTCCGGCCTCCTGACCATCGACGAGCACGGTCGCTTGGGCGGGCCGCGTCACGACCGACAACGTCGCCGCATTCTCCTGCAGGTCCAGCCGCTGCCGGAGGCGAGAGGCGGCCGCAATGATCGTCTCGCTCAGCTCCGCCACGCCACACAGCTCGCACTCGACCCGCGAGTCTGCACTCACGTCGCCTTGGGCATCCACCAGTTCGAGCGTCACGACGTAGTCGGCCTCGGCCCGCTCGACCCGCATCCGCACCGCACCAGCATCCGCATCGCTGGACACGGCGAGCCCAGCCTGTGCGAGCCCATCTTGCAACGCCGCTTCCAATCGCTCTCGGTCGGCGGCAGGGATCGTCTCTGGCATCGACGATTCCTGTAGCCGGACCGACGTGGGCCCCGCTTCGCTGACAGCCGGTGCGAGGGACAGCGCCAGCGCGACCACCGAAGCGACAACCGCGTGGCCACGACCCGGGATAATCCTCGTAGGGGGGGCTCGCATCTAGGCCCCAAAGCGTATCGCTTCTTTCCGACTCCCGGGTACTCGACGTCGCTTCTTGCACACTCCGCCCCACCTGCAGGGATGCGCTCAGGGTCCCCCCGGGAAGAAGCGCCCCGGAACGAGGTTCGGGCGTGGTCCAAAGTCCGCTACCGTTCTCCAGTGGTGGCCCGGGGCGGTTCGAACGAGAGCGACGCAACGGTCGACGATCTCGCCACGTCCGTCGTCTCGAGTCCCGTCCCGCCGAGCACCGCCCCGGCTCCGATCGAGGTCACCGGCCGCTACGTGGCAATCGGTGAGCTTGGTCGGGGAAGCATGGGACGGGTCTTTCGCGCCTACGACCCGCGGCTCCAGCGAGAAGTCGCGATCAAGGAGGTGCACCCAGACGCCCTCGGGCTTGGGCAAGACCTGACCGGTCGACTCGTGGCAGAGGCCCGTACGATGGCCAAGCTCTCCAGCCCCCACATCGTGGCGGTCCACGATGTGGATGTGGTGGAAGGCAAGCGGGTCCGCTTCGTGATGGAGTACGTCGCTGGGGTCACGCTTCGGCGATGGTTGCAACAAGGGGAGCACCCCTGGCAGCGCATCGTCGAACAGTTTGTGCGCGCCGGTCGAGGCTTGGCGGCCGCGCACGCCGCGGGGGTGCTCCACCGCGACTTCAAGCCCGCGAACGTGCTCGTCGGCGACGACGGCTCGATCAAGGTCACCGACTTCGGTTTGGCAAAGCTGATCTCGGGGCCGGGCTCCGAGTCTCGCGACGACGACCGACCACAAGACGAACGCCATGATGACTCCCTCGCAGACTGGGAGGAGAGCCAGTCGCTAAGCCAGGATGGATTCGTCGTGGGGACCCCGCGATACATGGCCCCCGAGCAGCACGCGGGCGAGGAGATTACGCCCGCGGCCGATCAGTACGCCTTCTGCGTCGCACTGTGGGAAGCACTCGCCTCCGCGCCTCCATTCCAGGGCGTACAGCTCGAACAGCTCAAACTCGAAGGTCCTCCGTCCACTCGAACGCTCGGGGTTCCAGGGCGGATCGGCGACGCGCTCGCTCGCGGACTCGCCGTCGACCCGAAACGACGGTGGCCCAGCGTCGCGACCCTTCTCGACCGCCTCGGACCGGAACGAACCCGCAGCCGGCAGCGCATCTGGGCCGGCGCTGCTGTCCTTGGCGCCGGCGGGCTGTTTTGGGCCAGCCAATCCAGCCCAGCTCCGTGCAGCGGCGCACGTGAGCAGCTGAGCGGAGCGTGGGACTCGGCGACCCGAGACGCGACTCGCACAGCACTGGAGGGCCTCGACGTGTCCTACGCCGCGGACGTCTCGAAGCGGTCACTCGAAGCGCTGGACGCCTACGCCGACGGCTGGACGATCATGCACCGCGAGGCCTGCGAAGCCTCCACCGTGCGTGGCGAGCAGTCCGAGGACATGCTCGACCGACGCATGGCCTGCTTGGATCGTGCGCGCCGCGAGCTCGCGGCGACGAGCGCGGTGCTCCAGGTCCCGGACGTCTCGGTGGCGAAGAACGCCCACACCGTGGTCGACAGTCTCCCGCCTCTGGCTCCTTGTGCGGACCTCACCGCCCTCGAATCACAGCTCGAGGCGCCAACCTCTGAGGACGAGGACGCTGTTGCCCAGACCGACGCGCTGGTGGCCGAAGCCCGAGCGCAACGACGCGCGGGGCTCTTCGGTCCTGCCGCGACCACACTCAACGAGGCCCAGGCCGCCTTGGGCGACGCGGCGTACATCCCAGCTCGGGTCGCTCTGTCCCACGAGCAGGGCCTCATTCAGACGCTTCTGGGCAATTTCCCTGAAGCCCGGCTCGCCCATGAAGAAGGCCTCCGTCTCGCGACCGAGTCCGCCGACGCGGACTTGATGAAGCAGATGGCGGCCGAGCTCCTGTTCCTGGTCGGAACAAAGCAAAAGAAGTTCGACGAGGCCGAGCGCCGCTTCGCTTTTCTGGCCACAACGCTGCCCGGTGACAGCCCCGTCATCCGCGCGCGGGTCGAGAACGGGCTGGGGGCCATGGCGCTCGCCCGAGGCCGGACCGACGAAGCCAAGCGTGCGTTTCGTGCCGCGCTCAAGCACAGCACTGTCTCTTATACACATCTGACGCTGCCGACGAGCGATCTAGTGTAGATC
>CAJXVA010000664.1 GCA_913061055.1 uncultured Pseudomonadota bacterium | reverse complement strand
CCACTTGCCCGAGTCACCAAAGGTGAACTCTTTGCGAAGCCGGTAGAACCCTTCGTGCTTCAGCTTCACCAGGGATTCGCCCCAGCCAAGCGAGGTGCTGGGAATTTTCACGCCCGGCATCTGGAAGCGCCATTGGTTGTTGACGTTATTGACGGGCAACAGCACCGAAGCGGGAGCGAACTCGCCGTCGGTCCGGATGAGCACGAGCAGGTCGGGAGCGATCTGGGCCTCGTGTCCGGGCAGGTATTGCGTCGTCTTATAGATTCCGGGCGAGTACTCGAACGCCATGAGGGCCGGACCGTAGCCCAGGTGGAGCCGCGTGGGAACCACGGTGTTTGCACATCCGCGTCCGGTCGAAAAATCGTGAGAATGAGCACGCTGAAGCAGGCGAGCAGCGGTAGAACAGGACTTCGGCGGTGCGCAGGCCTCGGTCAAGACGCCTGGGTCAGCACCAACTCGAACCGACGAACCTCACCGGCCATCCGAATCGCGTCGTTGTGGTCCATCGGTTGTTCGGCGCGCTCGGGGAGTGACGACAGCTGAGGTTCGATGCCTCGGGCGCTCAGGGTCTTCCGAGCCTCGAGCGGGAGGATCGACAAGGCGTGGCGCAGCTGGACCGCATGGGCCCGTCGTTGGTCGGAGCCTGCCGTGTCGGTGGTCCCGGTCGAGACGTGGATCCCCACGGAGGCCGAGCCGCCGACACCAAGGCCGGCCCCGATGGTGGTTCCATCCTTGAACGCAGCGGGATCGCGGTCGGCCTCGAGTTGCTGCCGAAGCCACCGGAGCTCGTCGTAGAGGCTCTCGGCGCCCGGGACCGTGCACTGGGCGATGGGGGCCTCGTTCTCCCCCTCCTCCATCACCTGCGCCATCGCTCGCCTTCGCTGGACCCAAAGTCCGACCACAACGACGAGCCCGGCAAAAAGAAGCGCAAGCTGTTCCACATTCTTAGAGAGTCTCCGGTCGCCCATGTGGATCAGACTCTCTTTGGAATTTCGTAGGAGCTGCGGTCAGGGGCTGCCCTTGCCGCCCACCTGCGGCCAACGACAGGTTCTCAAACCCCTGGGATTCAAACGTTTTCCCCCCTGCCGATCCCTCGATGGAAAAAAAGTGAGTCCGCGCTGAGACAAGACGGCGGGGTGCGGTGACTGGACGTCTGGATGCAAGGAGACGGTCAGTGAACGGACGCATGCTTCGAGCGGTACTCACCGCGGCGACCCTGGTGGCGCTGCCTGGTTGTTACGAGTCGGTCGAGGTGACCGATGCTGATGGGACCAGCGGCGGCATCGATATCGATGACGGCGAGGAGTCTGGGGACGATGGCGAGTCCAGCGGGGGATTGAACCTCGATGGACCCGGGACGTGCCAGGAGACGAAGGCGTACTTCCGCGAGGAAGTGTGGGCGCCGTTCATGTCCAGCCAGTGTTTCGCGTGCCACAACCCGCTTGGACAGGCGAAGTACACGGACCTCGTCCTGCGAGGCAACGATGTGCCCGGACACGCAGAGGCGAACATCGCGGCGGTTCGCCACATCTCTCGGCTGCAGTTGGATGGGGAATCGCTGCTGCTGGTCAAAGCGCGCGGCGACGATGCGCACGGCGGGGGCCCGCAGCTTCTCGCCGACGGCGAAGAGTACGAGGCACTGAAGGAGCTTCTCGCGCAGCTCGAAGAAGGCCCCACCGTGTGTGCCGACGACGCCGACGTGTTCGAGTACTTCCAGGGCGTCGAACTCATGGAAGCCTACGAGACCCTTCGCCGGGTCACGTTTGCGATGGCTTCGCGACTGCCGACCGACCTCGAAGTGTCTCTCGTGGACGAGGCGGGGCACGAGGCGATGGAGCCGATCATCGCAGCCATCGTCCAACAGGACGCCGGGTTCACCGCTCGCCTGCTCGAGATGTTCGACAAGACGCTGCTGACGGAGAAGTTCGTCGGCGGCACCAAGGCCCTGGACTTGCTCTCCGCCGACGATTGGCCGGCCAAAAACTGGTTCGACGCCATCGCGGACGAGACGCTTCGCAACCAGGCCCGCAGCCGGAGCAACACGGCCCTCGCCCGGGAGCCGCTGGAGCTCATCCGATACATCGTTCGCAATGGCCGACCGATGACCGAGATCGTCGATGCGCCCTACACGGTCGCGAACCCCTACCTCGCGCAGGTCTACGGCCTCGACACCACGACGTTTGTGGACCTCGAGGACCAAAGCGACTGGAAGATGTTCGCCGTGGAGGACTTCCCCCACGCAGGCGTGCTCACGACGCCGGCTTATCTGGGGCGCTACCCGACCACCGACACCAACCGCAACCGACAACGCGCTCAGAAGACGCTCGAGTTCTTCTTGGCCACCGACGTGATGAGCTTGGGTGCGCGGCCTATCGCGACCGATGCGGTCGCCGAGCACAACCCGACCCTCAACAACCCTCAGTGCACCAGCTGCCACGAGATCATGGATCCGGTGGCCGGCGCCTTCCTCAACTGGAACGGAATCGGGCGCTTCCGCCCGCAGGAGGCCTGGTACCAGGACATGCTCGCGCCGGGCCTTGGTGAAGAGGTGATGCCCGCGGAGGACTACCCGCACAGCCTGCAGTGGCTGGGCGAGCGCATCGCGGGCGACGTTCGTTTCTCGCGGGCCATGGTCGACATGGTCTTCTACGGCCTCACCGGCCAAGAGGTTCTTCGCGAGCCTACCGACCCCGGCTCGCCCGTCTACGCTGCGGAACTCAACGCGTTCCATGTGCAAGACCGCGTGTTCTCGGACATCGCAGACGCGTTCATCGACGAGGGCTACGACTACGTCGCTTTGGTCACGCTCTTGGTCGACAGCGGCTACTTCCGGGCCAAGAACGTCGAGGGTGGGTTGGACGAGCTTCGCCAAGCCGAACTTGCGCCACTGGGGGGCATTCGAATGTCCTCGCCGGAGCAGTTCCACCGAAAGCTCGCCGCAGTCACGGGCTACACCTGGCTCGATGCCGGGGGTAGTGCACTGCTGACCCGCGGACGCCCCATGCACTTGATGTTTGGCGGGACGAACTCCGACAGCGTCGTGCAGCCTTACGAGCAGGTCAACGGGGTGATGTCGAACATCATCAGTCGGATGTCCAACGAGATGGCATGTCAGGTGACGGCCGCGGACTTCGCCCTCGCCGCCGATGAGCGGCTGTTGTTCCCGCACGTGGAAATGACCGCAATCCCGGGTATCGACGACGCGGCCATCGAGGCCAACATCCTGTACCTGCACGAGCGGATCCTCGGAGAGAGGATCACCGCCGACGATCCGCGCTTCCAGGACACGTTGTTCCTGTTCGAGAACGTGCACGCCGACGGACTCTCGGGGATGGCGGCGGGCGAGTACCCCGCAACGCTCATCGCCCCATGCCAGCGCACGACCCATCCCCAAACCGGTAACCCGCTCGAGGTACCGATCATGGACGACTCGGACTACACCGCACGTGCCTGGATGGCCGTCGTGTCCGCCATGCTCGGCGACTTCCAGTTCATCTACGAATAGCCCCACGCAACGGAGAACGACGATGAAACGACGCAACTTCTTCTCTTGGATGGCAGGCGCAGGCCTGTGTGCTACGGGCCTTGGACGTGGAGCGATGGCGGGCTTGGGCTCGGCTCCGTCCCCTCAGGCAGGGACGTACGACGGACCGTTCTTCGTGTCCTTCGCCGCCGATGGTGGATGGGACCCGACCGGGTTCTGCGACCCGCATACCAACCTTCACCGCGGCTACGACGACAGTGGCATCGTCTCGCTGGGGGGCATTCGTTACGCCAACGTGGGCGACAACGCGGCCTTCTTCGAACGCTTCGCCGACAAGCTCCTGATCGTCAACGGTCTGGATCTGACGACCAACAACCACGCCGTTGGACGTCGCTACGTCAACACCGGCAAGCAGGACGAGACGCATCCGCATTGGGCAGCACTCGCCGCGGGCACCCATGGTCCCGAGCTGCCGCTCGCCTATGTTGCCGAGGCCTCGCAAAGCGCGGCGGAAGGCGTCGTCGCGCGCAGCCGAGTGTCCAACAGCAGCGTGCTCGCCGATCTCTCGTTCCCCGATCGCGTCAACCCGGCCAACCTCGAGGACCTGTCGACCTATCAAACCGAGCCCGCGCTCGACATGATCTCGCAGTGGCGAGGGTCCCGGCTCGACCGCATGGCCCAGGAGCAGCACCTGCCGCGGGTCGCCAAGGCGGCCGAAGACCTGTCGACCGCTCGCCTGGGCTCCAGCGAGCTCGAGCTCCTCGCCGAGTACCTGCCCGAGGCACTCGCCAGCACTGGCATTCGCCAGCAGATGCAGGTCGCGCTGGCGGCCTATGCGGCCGGCATTGCGGTGTCGGCGACGTTCAGCATGGGTGGGTTCGACACGCACGACAACAACGACGCGCGCCAGGACAGCGCGCGAGCCAGCTTCTTGGGCGCCATCATGGAGTTCTGGGACGAGGCCGAACGCCTGGGGGTCGCGGACCGGATCGTGTTGTCTGTGGGCTCGGACTTCGGTCGGACCAACAGCTACAACGGTGCAAACGGCAAGGACCACTGGCCCGTCACCAGCATGATGCTGATGGGGCAGGGCATCGAGGGCAACCGTACGGTCGGGGCAACCGACGACCAGCAGTACGCAATGCGGGTCGATCCCAAGACGCTCGAGCTCTCCGAGGACGGAGTCACGCTCACGCCGGCACATGTGCATGCCGAGTTGCGGAAGCTCTCCGAGGTCTCCGCGGATCTGCAGGCTCGCTTCCCGTTGCCCACGGATCCTCTCGAGGCAAGTATCCTCGGATCTGCCTGACTGCCAGACGACCGCTCAGAACCGAACGCCGCGCCCGGGAATCCAGGCTGCGGCGTTCTTCGGTTTTCGGGGACGGCCAACGAGGACCAATCGCACGACGCCGGCGGTGACGGCAGCGGTTGCAACGACGCCGCAGATCATAGCGGCGGTTCGGGTCATCGCGGCTCGGTCGGTCTTCCGGGCGTACTGCGCTTCGATATCCGCGTCCTCTGCCTGTCTCTTATACACATCTGACGCTGCCGACGAGCGATCTAGTGTAGATC
>CAJXVA010000663.1 GCA_913061055.1 uncultured Pseudomonadota bacterium | reverse complement strand
ACGAGATGTAGAGAGGTCTCGTGGGCTCGGAGATGTGTATAAGAGACAGATGTTCGACCGGGACCGGGGCTGCTTCAACCACTCGCGCAACGTCGGTCCTGGGACGTACTCCATGACCAGGGTCAACCCCTCCCCCTCTTCGAGGACGTCGTGAATCCCGACGACCGCGGGGTGCTCGACCTGCGCCAAGCTTCGCGCCTCGCGTTGGATTCGCTCTCGGGCCCGAGCATCTTGCGCCCGGTCCGGGACGAGTCGTTTGAGCGCAACCTCGCGGTCGAGCATCGTGTCTTCGGCGAGTTCGACGCTGCCCATCGAGCCGCGACCCAAGAACCGAATCCGCCGAAACCGACCCGGCGACTCCGATTGCTCCCCAAACAACCGCCCCAACACGGCCGACTCTGTCCGACGCCGGTCGTCACCGTCCTCGGGTCGCTTCGACCCCAGCGGTTCGTCCAACGTCATGTCTTCGGTGTACCGCGAACGCATGGTCTCCGGGCAGTGCCCTCCGATGAAGGGTGTTGCCAGCGAAGCCGGGGTGTTTCAACCCGGGTCGGAAAACGTCAGCGACGCGCGCCCAAGGGCTCAGCCCTGGTCCGCGGAACGCCACACCGACTGCATCGCCGCCCAAGGAACACCGCTGCGGATCTCGCCCAGACTCACCGGTGCGAAGCCCAAAACCATGCTTTGAGCCGGCGGCTGCCACGATTGCAGCGCCGCAGCGACCCTGTGAGGATCGAGCGCACCGCGGCGCACGACCATCGGCTGGATCGGAAACGGGCCGAGGCTCTCGAGAACGCGCAGTCCCTGTTTCGGCATCGTCCGCCAAATGTTCGCGTCCACGACCGCGACGTCGGCGTCCCCGGCTCGCACCGCACGGACCGACCGGGCATGCGACCCCGTTTCCAGCCATCGTCCAAAGTAGGCCTCGCCACCGAGGTCTTGCACCCGGCCCAGCAATGACCCGAACCCCGACAGCGACGCACGGTCGTTGAACGCCGCGACCTGCCCACCAAGCTCTTCGAGCCGCCCTGCCCCATGGTCCGCGCGCACGATCACTTCACACCAATAGTGCGGACGTCCCTCGCATCGGGGATCGTCGGGCACCATCGAGGCGGGGACGAGGTCCACCGAGCCCTGAGCGTGAAGCCAGAGCATCGATGGCGCACACACCCAGCCCAGGTCCGCCTCCCCGGCTGCGAAGGCGTCGTCGGCTGCGACCCGAGGTCCGGATCCACACCGAGCGACCTGTAGTGTGACGGGGCGCGAAAGCCTCTGCTCCAGCCCGACGACGATGTCGGCGAACAGCGAGCGCGGAAGCCCCGCCTCCCCGTCCTCAGCGGCGAGGTACGTGACACAGCGCAGCATTCTGGTCACGGATGCACGGGGGCGGAGCGAGTGGGGCGCCGGACCCCTTTGCTGGGCCTGCGAAGCTCGACTCGCCACAGCGGACCCGCCTCGGTCACCTTGAAGCGCGAACTCAGGGTCCGGACGGGGCGGAACGTGTAGATCGTACCGCCGGTTCGGAGCACCCGGTCGACCGCCGCCGTGCGCGGCTTCTTCCAGACGGTCGCCTCGGCGCAGCGCGGCGCCGTCGCCTGCATGTAGATGAACACCGAGTAGTAGCGCCACTCGGTCGGAGAGCTGTAGTTGATCACCCGGGCCTCCCCCTGGACCACATCACACGCCGCGTTGCCGTACTCCGAGGCGTCGGTGCTCCGACTGAGGTCGACGGTGTCGTAGTTCCTCGGAATCAGCGACAGCGGCAATGCGACAACCAGCCAGGCGGAGAGTTCGAGGCGGGGGTGAATCCGCCGAAGCGGCTGCGTCACAGCATCTGCCGCCAACCCCACGCCGACGCAGCCGATCGCAATCGCCGGAAGGAAGAACACATCGAGGTCGGGGACCCGGTAGTTGAAGAACCACCACAGGTTTCCCGCCGCGGCCAGGACGAGACCGATGCCACTCTTCGGCTTCCGCACGAGCAGCACCACCAGTCCGACGACCGCCAACACGACCCCGATGACCAGGAGGTTGTCGAGCCAGATATCCCAGACGAGATCGAGGCGCCGCTCGAAGTCGTAGTCCTTGAGAAACTTGCGCTTGAACGACCCGCCGGTGGAGTTTTTCCGGAAGATCGTCCAATCACGGGCGTCCCAGTTCTCGAACTTCCGCAGCGGGATGTACATGAACACCAGCAAACCGCTTGCGGCCGCGGTCGCGCTCAGGAGCGACAGCGAAATCCGTGAACGCAGCCGCTGGATGAGCATGCCTGGGCGAAGTCGCTCGGGGAGATCGAACGTCCACACCATCCACGCGTAGCCGATGCCAAAGGTCGTGATCGACATGTGCATGCCGACGCCCAAGCCGCCCACCAGGCCGGCGAGGACCACACCGCGGCGCCACCGGTCCTGGTGCGCGCGAACGAGGAGCAGCAGCGTGCCCAGTGTCATGACCAACCCTGGGGTGTAGACCTCGGCCACCACGGCGTTGGCCCAAAACGTCCGGGCCGTCGCCAACGTCGCAGCACCGACGACCGCTGCTGCGATGCTCCCGCCGAGTCGGCGAACCAGTGCGTACAGGATCGCGACGGCGCCCACGCCAAACACGAGGCTCATCCGATTCACCCCCAGCGCCGGCTCCCCGGGCAGCCAGGTGAACAGGTGCGCGACCATTGTGTACAGCGGATACCCTGGCGGGTGCGGCACTCCCAGCGTCACCGCGTGGGCCGAAAACTCCGCGCTGTCGTACCAGTAGACCGTCGGACACAACGTGAGGCCGAACAACACCACGGTGCCGACAAGCACCGTCGCAAGCGCGATGCGATCCGGTGTGGTGTGCCCCTGAGGCTCTCGAGCTGTCGTTTCCTCGGACATGCGCGGGGCCCGGTTGTACCAGGTCTTGGTCGGCGCGATAGCCAAGGCCCCGGACTCAGAGTCCAAGAAACTCGGAGACGAAGTCGGAGCCCGGCTGCTCCCGTAGCGCCGCCAGATCCCCGACCTGGACCAGCTTGCCCCGCTCCAGGACGGCGACTCGGGCTCCGAGGGCTTCGACGTCCCGCACGTCGTGGGTGACGACGATGGCGGGCCGCCCGAAGGCCTTCAAGCGATCGGTGAGAAAGCGCCGGACCGCGCGGCGGGTGGTGGCATCCAGCGCAGCCAAGGGCTCGTCGAGCAGCAGCAGATTGGGCTCGAGTACGAGGGCTCGCGCCAGTGCCACACGTTGCTGCTCGCCCCCAGAGAGGCCCTGCACGCGCCGGTCCGCAAGCGATGCACAACCGAGCTGCTCGAGCAGCGCCCGCGCCTTTTGGTGACGCTGCGCCAGCGGCATCCGCACGGGACCCGACGCGAGTCCGAATCCGACGTTGTCGAGCACCCCCAGATGGGGAAAGAGCCCGTAGCCCTGCGGGAGGTACCCGATGCGGCGCTCTTCGGCTGGGACGTCGATCCCCCGGGTGGAGCTGGCGAGCGTCGTTCCGGACACCACGAGTTCGACGGCCGAGGGCTTGGCCACGCCTGCGAGCAGTCTCAGGAAGCTGGTCTTGCCGCTCCCGTTGGGCCCCACCAGCGCCAGGACGCCGTCTCCCCCGGACAGTTCGACGTCGAGCTCGAACCCACCGTGGGTCGCGAGCATCGCGGCGGTCCAGGAGGTCATCGCGGCCTCTGGGTGCGACGGAGTGTCGACAGCCTGCGGAGTCCCGCGAGCAACACCATGCCCATGCCCGCGAGGAACAGCGAGAAGACCACCGCGAGCCGAACGTCCGACTCCAACGCGGTGAAGATCGCGAGCGGGAGGGTCTGGGTGGTGCCCGGCATGTTGCCCGCGAACAGCAGCGTTGCGCCGAACTCACCGAGCGAGCGCGCCCAGGCCAGAGATGCCCCCCCGAGGAGCCCCGGCATCGCGATCGGCAGGGCCACGCGGAGGAAAGCTCCGGCGGGCGTGGCTCCCAGGGTGCGCGCGACCGCGATCGTATCCCGGTCGACCTCGCGAAATGCAGACGTGGCCGCCTGCACGAAGAAGGGAGCCGACACCACGACCTGGGCCAGCACCACCGCGGCCTCGGTGAATGGAATGCGGACACCGAGCCCCAGGAGCGCCGGGCCGAAGATGCCCTGCGCCCCGAACGTCTGCAGGAGTGCAACACCGACGACCGCCGGAGGAATCACGATCGGAGCTTCGACCAAGACCGACACGATGCGCGCGCCCTTGGAGGATGACGCGGCCAGCCACCACGAAAGCGGTGTGCCCAACACAACCGTGAGCGCGAGGCTGACCGCGGTGGTCTGCAAGCTCAGCCGCAGCGCGCGTCCGAACAGCGGGTGACTCAGGCCGGACACGAACTCGCCGGGGGCCACGGAGACCACCAGCGCGAACAAGGGGATGACCAACAACCCCACCAGTGCCGCGCCCAACAGGCCGCCAGCGATCGGCATCACCCGCCTGGGCCACGCGCGCCGCGGAGAGTTCATCGAGCCTCCGTCTTGAAGCCGTGCTCGGCGAGGACGGCTTGGCCCGGAGCCGACAGCACGTGATCGAAAAACCGCCGCCCCGCCTCGAGATGAGGAGCATCGGACAGCACGCCGATCGGAAGCTCGACCGGCACGGCGACATCGGGCGGAATGCGAACCGACCGGATACCGCGCGCATGGACGGCGTCTGTCCGGTAGACGAGCGCCGCATCGGCCTCGCCCAGCTCCACCTTGGCGCGCACCAGGCGGACGTTGTTCTCTCGCGAGACGATGTGGGCTTGCACGCCGGCCGCGAATTCCTTCTCGCTCCGCTCCAGGACCGCGTCCGCGTAGCGCCCTGCCGGGACGGCGGCCGAGCCCAGCACGATCCGCGTCGCGTTCGACAAGTCTTCAAAGCGATCGATTCCCGCGGGATTATCCGAAGGCACGACCACGACGAGTTCGTTGCGCGCGAAGACGGTGTCGGAATCCAACCGTCCGGCGTCCTGCAACGCGGCCATCTGCAGGGGGTCGGCGGAGGCAAACACGTCGGCCACGGCGCCCTGCTCGATCTGCAAGCGAAGCACGTGGCTCCCTGCGAACGTGAGTTGGACGTCGAGCG
>CAJXVA010000662.1 GCA_913061055.1 uncultured Pseudomonadota bacterium | reverse complement strand
ACACGTTGGCTGCTGTGCCGGCCGTGCCGCTGCCCGACATTCCACCGGAGGTGGCGACGTAGTCCTCGCCGGTGGCCGCGCCGCCAACGGCGATGAACAGACCGGTTTCGTCGGTCATCGTGTCGACGACGGAATCGTCTGCCTGCGGGTAGTAGATGGTTGCGCCGGAGCCGTCGGTGTCCGGGGCGACCGTTGCACCGGCGACGGGGTCACCATTCTCGTCGCGCACGAAGCCAACGATTCCGCCTGCCACGCCGACGGGGAGCAACTTGGCGTCCGCGACACCATCCAGAGCGGTGTTCCATGCGTCGAGCGACGTGTTGGGAACTGCGAAGAACTCGTGCAGCCCGGTGCCAGGCGCGTAGCCGCCGTCATCTCCAGCGACGCCGGTCGCGGTGAGGAAGTAGTCGTCGGTTCCGCCCACCGTCGCGATGATCGCGATCGGCGAGGAGATCGGGCCGTCGGACACGAAGTCGACTTCGCCGTCACCGTTCGCCGTACCGCTGGCCACAGGCTCTGCGGTTGCGGGCATCGTCAGGGCATCCAGCGCTTTCACGATCCGGACCTCTTCGCCGCCCAGGGCTGCGCGAGAGAGGAAGTCGTACACGGTTCCGGTGACGCGGGTGCTGCAGTCGGGCATCACGGCGCCGCAAACCGCCCCTTCGTCAGCCGGGACGTCTTGGAACAAGAGGCACACGCCGGACTCACACTCGTCGTTGAGACGGCAAGGCTCGTCTGCTGCGAAGCCAGACTCCGGAACACCGGGGCACGCGCCACCTTCGGTGGGGTCGGTGTCGGTGGTGTCGGGGTCCGTGGTGGTCGGCTCACCCGTCGTTGGCTCGCCCGTCGTTGGCGTGTCGGTCGTGGTCGGCGTGTCGGTGGTCGACGGCGTGTCGGTGGTGGGGTCGCCCGTCGGCCCGGACGAGTCGGCAGAGGACTCGGTGCCCGTCGCGTCGGGGTCATCTTCAGCAGGGCAACCAGCGGCAACCGCCACGCAAAGACCCAGGCCAAGCAATTTCAGAGTTTGATCCATCATGATGTCGACAACCTCAGTGTTCAGTAGATGCGCTCGCGCGCTGCGGGCCAACCAAGCGGCGGCCCGTCGATGCCGCGAAAGGTAGCAGCACCGCCCTGGAGTGTTCAACGCGCCCCAGTGTCATCACCACACGGCGGAATCACACACGCCGCGCGAACTCGCTCAGCCTTCGATCAGCGTGTAGCCGGCGGGCTTCACGAACTTGACGTCTTTGGCGGTCAGACCACCGTTACGGACGATCTTCGACAACTGGAACAGGTTCGTACTCCCGTCCTGGTTCCAAAGCGCGAACGCCTGGACCCGACCCGTGGCGTCGTCGATCACCAAGATGATCTCCTTGTAGTGCGGGTTCTTCTTCTTGGGCCGCATCCGGATTGCGGTCTGCCCAGCCTTGGTCGCGTAGCGCTTCTGAAGCTTGGCGTCGGCAAGCTTCACCAAGAAGTCCTCGGTCAGCTGCTTGCCTCCAAAGAGGAATTTCTCGACGCCGGCGATGTCGGACTTGCCGATGTCCCGCGTCGCGACCTGCTTCGTGTCGCGCTCGACCGACCACACGCGGCTGCCGTCGACGTAGATGTCAGGCGTGTCGGATGCGGAGTAGTCCCACACCATCTTGCCCGGCTTCACAGCCTTCAAGACCCCCTTGGAGACCTTCTTCGTGCCGTAAACGCTGTTGCTGTAGGTCTGGGTGAACGAAGCCTGCAGGTTCGAGGTCCCGTCATAGAAGCTCCGGACCTGCACGAGGCGTTTGGAGGCCTCGCCCTTGGGTGGGGTGGCGGATTCCGAGGCCGGTTTGGGCTCGGGGTCGGCCCCCGCGGCGGGCTCCAGCGGCGTCGGTGGCGGTGGCTCCGCGATCTCGACCGTGGCCGGGGTGCAGGTGAGTCCGTAGGAGAGAATGCAGGCGAGAGATCCAGCCATGGCGAAGCGTCCGGAGTGTACCGGTGATCAACGCGGATTGTTCCGGTTCGATCTTTCTCAACCCAACGGGGTGGCTGGGGAATAGGACCCCGCGGCGGCAGTTGCCCTAGCCGCCCCTCCCCGCCATGAGCATCGCCATGATCGTCGTCGTCTTCGCATCTCTCGTCTCCGTCGTGGAAACGGTGACCGAGACCTGACCCGCCGCGCAGAACACGCGGCCGGACATTTGCGCCACCGCCTCCGACACCGCTGTCGCGGTCGTGGGTCAGGGCTGAGCCAAGATCCGGAGGCTTCGCTCGTGGCGCGCGCCTTGCATTTCGGCAGGACGCTCAGCGTGGTGGCTGGCGATTGGCTTGGCGATGCAAGAACTCAACACGCAACTGTGGAACCTCGGGAAGACCTCTTTCGTCGCGGCGCTCGGACTGGGTGCGGCGGCGTGCGGGCCCGCAGTCGGGATCGAGGGCGACACCGACGGCGCTGAGACCGAGAGCTCGAGCGATACGATCATCGACCCCTCGACGCCCACGGACACCGACCCCACCGACCCCACCGACCCCACCGCGGGTGGATGTGACAACGGGAACGAGTGCCCGGACGGCTTCTACTGCGGCGCCGAGGGCCAGTGCATCGAAGACTACAGCTGCGACTACGACGACTACGGTTGCTACTGCGTCTACGGGCACTGCCAACCCGGCTACGACTGCTACGACGACGACGACTGTGCGACCGGTGAGATCTGCGAGGGCTACGGCTACTGCAACCCAGTGCAAACCCTTCCCGACTGCGGAGACCCGGCAACACTGGTCGGCACCCCCGTGCAGATCCCGACCGGCAATGCGATCGAAGCGTTGGCGTTCGTTGACCTCGATCCCGACACCCTCGGCGAAGACCTCGTCGTCGGGACGGACATCGATGGCTGGCTGATTCCCTCCGGCGGTGAGGCCGTTGCGCTGTCGAGCGAGGGTCCGGTACGGGCCGCGGCGTCTGCCGACCTCGACGGCGACGCACAGATCGACCTCATCGTCCTCGACGACCAAGGCCTGCGCGTAACCTATGGCTACGGCACCGAAACCGCGCAGACGGTGACAGCCGGCAGCGCGCAACCGTTCGCGTCGGTACACACCCTGCGCAACGCAGAGGGCCTGCCTTCCTTGGCGGTGTTGGATGCGCTTGGCGTCGTCCTGATCATCGAAGGGTCTCCCGAGCGACTCCTCCAGCTTTCGCCCCTTGAACTCCCGACCAAAGGCGTCCTTGCCATTGAGCCCTTCGCGTTCGGCGATGGCTCGGACGGAATCGTGTGGGAAAGCCAGTTCGGAGCCGGCATCCACGACCTCGCGAACAACTCGAGCACACCGCTGGACGGAGGCGCACGGGCCGGTATCAGCCGCCAGATGGCCGTAGGATCTCTCGCCGGTTCGGAGCGCTCGGACATCCTTTGGGCCAGCCTGTACAAGGACTGGACCCGGCTCGAAGTCTCGATCGGTGGAGACACGCCGGAGGAACGGGTCCTGTATTTCGACTACGAGTCGTACGCGATCGGGGACCTCGACGGCAACGGCCTCGATGACGTGCTGGCCGTTGGAGGAGGAGGGCTGGCGGTCATGCCTGGCGACGCGGACTGGGGCGTCACGTGTTTCTCTCAGTCTCCGTTCGTCGGAGGCGCCTCCCGGACGGTGGCGGTCGGCGACCTGGACGGCGACGGATCCGATGAGGCGATCGTGATCACGGACGCCGGCGGTGCCCCCATGCAGTACGACGTATCCTGGGCGCCGTGACACGAAGCTGCGCATGGTGCTGGGCGGCGCTGGTCCTGGTCGGACCGGCCGGCTGTGCCGATCCTGCGCCCTCGTCCTTAGACCCTTCGGGCACGAGCACGGGCGAGTCGGGCACCACGGTGTCCGGCACACATACAGATGGCCCCTCTCCGACCATCCTCGACGCGCCCGCTGCCATCACCCCCGGAGCGCTGGTCTACGTCTCAACCGACGAGCCGCTCAATCAACTGACGATCTCACTGGGCGACGCGGAACTGGACCCGGAGCGATTCTTGATGACGGAGTCGCCGACCGGGCTGTTTCACGTCCCGGACGACGCACCCCTGGGCCCGAACCAGCTGCGCGCCGCGTTCCGGGACACGCCCGAGTTCGCCGATACCCGGGACATCGAAGTCCAAGCACCGTGGCTGGAGGATGTGGCCGAAGATGTCGGACTGCGCTTCATCCACAACGCACAGGGAAGCCCGCCCGAATGCGCCGAGAGCCACACCGGCCTGGCGTGGGGTGACTACGACGCGGACGGCACGATGGACGTGTTTCTTGGGAACGTGGGCTCCGCCAGTCATTTCTATCGCGGCACCATCTCCGCGTCCGGACTGCAGTTCGAGGAGGTGAGCGCGGCGGTCGGCCTGGGGGGCATCGACGCGGTTGCGATGGCGACCTTCGTCGACCTGGAAGGTGACGGAGATGCGGACCTGTACGTCGGTCGACGCGGCGAGAACCGCATGTTTCTCAACCGTCTCGCCGAGTCCGGCGAAGCGCGGTTCGAGGAGGTCGCCGATGCGCGGGGTCTCGTGGTCGACAGCCAGCGGACCATGGGCGCGGCGTTCGGCGACTACGACGGTGATGGGGACCTCGACCTGTACGAGGTGAACCACGCGTTCTGTTTTCCGCAGGCCGATGCCGAGGTTCGGGCCCGCGACCACCTGTTCGAGAACGTCGAGGGCGTGTTCGTCGAACGGACGCAGTGGCTCACCTCTCCGGTCCTCGACTCGGTGGGTTTCTCCGCCAGCTGGATCGACACCGACCGTGACGGCGACCTCGACCTGATCGTGATCAACGACGATGTCGGCGGCGACATTGGCATGCCCAACGCGCACTGGCGCAACGACGGTCCCGGAGAGAACGGGGACTGGCGTTTCACCGAGGTTGGAGCGAGCACGGGCCTGGCCCTGCCTGGCGTCAACGGTATGGGGTTGGCGTTCGGGGACCTCAACGACGACGGCTTCGTCGACCTCGCGTTCTCGAACATCGGCGCCAACCATCTGCTGCTCAGCGATGGCGACGGGACCTGGACCGACACCGTGGACACGATCGAGCGTGCCCAGCTGCCGTGGGCTCGC
>CAJXVA010000661.1 GCA_913061055.1 uncultured Pseudomonadota bacterium | reverse complement strand
CGAGATGTAGAGAGGTCTCGTGGGCTCGGAGATGTGTATAAGAGACAGCTCCGAGCTCGAGCCTCCCTCGGACGACCCCGAATCGGCCGAACCTGAGCCCGCACCTGACCCCTCACCGAAGTCTTCTCGGCGAAACCGTTCGAAGGGCAACAAGTCGGGCAAGGGGGGCTCCTCCAAGCCTGCAAAGCCGCTGCCGTCCAAGGCGGTGCCCAAGATGAAGGTGTCGCTCAAGCTCAAGAAGCCGTTGACCGTCGCCTACGTGAAGATCGACGGTGGACGGGAGCTGGTGCTCGAGCCGATGCGCCGGGTCGAGCTCGGCATCGGCACGCACTCGATCATGTGGCGCCCCAGTCGGGAGCAACCGTTCGTGCAGAGCAAGCCGGTCACACTCAAGGCTGGCGGCAAGTCGACGATTCGCATCACGTCGTCCGGCGCGCGGCTCGAGTAGGCGCTGAGCTCAGCTCCGCGCCGCCTCGCGCTGGAACAGCCACGCGCAGAGCCAGCCGATCGCCATGAACGATGCCACGGTGGCGTAGAAGTACTCGTGGCCAGCGCCTCCGGAGTAGGAGTCGGTGAGGACGCCGTTGAGGGGCCCGATGAAGATGTCGGGGGTGTAGCCGAGCACCGAAATGATGCCGGCCGCGGTCCCGGTGAGCGCAGGCTCGACCTTCGCGGCGCGAAACAGGGCGAAGTACAAGCCCCGCAGTCCAAACACGACCGTCGCGCTGCTGACGACCATGAGGAACAACATGGTCGGAAGTCCGAACTCGGCCATGCCCACACCCATGGCGGCGAAGGCAAACGTGGAGATTCCAAAGCAGACCAGGACCGTGCGTGAGACGCCAACCCGGTCGCCGATGAGACCGGCCACGATCGGGGCCACCGGGCGAACCCACAAGGCGATCGTGCCGACCTGAGCGGCCTGCACATCGTCGAAGCCAAACGCATCCCGGGCGTACAGGCTGTAGTCGTCGAGAGCCTTGTATCCGCAGTACGCGGTCAGCACGATCAGCATCTGCAGCCACACCGCACGGTTGCGGGCCACCTTCATCACGTTGGCCCAGACCTCGCTCGTCGAGCCGCGGGGGCCGGACTCTTGGCGGGAGGTGTCCGGCAGGATGAACCAGACCAACGCGGCCGCAAGCACCGTAAAGATGGTGAACGTGGCGATGACCGCCTGGAGCGCGGCAGCGCGCTCTTCGAGGGTGGCATTCGCGATGTCGTCGGGCATCAGCGCCGAGAACAGGGCAACCGTCGCCGAGCCGAGGACCGCCGCGAACAGGCCTCGGCCCCCGTCGAGGATGCCAAACGCGCGCCCCTGGGCATCGGCGCCGCCCCAGCTCCGTGTCGCCCGGATGAGGGGGGACCAGAACAGCAGGATCGTGGTGATGCCCCAATAGCCGAACAACAGCGTCAGCGTCCCCGCGGAGGGGATCTGGTAGTAGACCACGCCGCCAATCGCGGTTCCTAGCAACGCGATGGTCATCAGCTTCCGCGCCGAGTACCGGTCGGCCAGGGGGCCTCCGGGCAAGTACGCGGCCATCGCGAGCAGGCCGTACAGCGCGAACGCCGAGCCGAGCTGGAGGTTGGTGATGCCGAAGACATCCAGCAGGGTCGGGCGGAAGACGCGAATGACGATGAACGGGAGCCCGAACGTCGCCTCGCCGGCGATGATCAGGGTCAGCATCGTCAGGATGCGCTGACGGGGATTCGAAGCTGCGGTGGAATTCGGGTCGGGGTCCGGCACGAGAGCGCGACGGTCGCAGGTGAGAGACGACCGGAGCGCGCAGGGTAGCAAGCCTCGCTCGAACCACTTTCGCGTCACGCGAATCGCAATCGAGGCGCCGGTCCGACCCGGCTCGCGCGAAAGCTTGCATCGGAGCCGCGTCCCGCTCTGACACCGGCCGCGGAGTGCAAGCGCGCAAGAGCGCACCGCTGCAGATACGAATTCGGGGGTTTAGAGGCCATTGAGCCCCCGTGCACGGCTGCGTTCGCGTTCGCGAATTCTCGAACCGAACCGCACGTACGTCCATGTGTCAGGTGCTCATACTGAAACTTGTGACAGCGGTAATATGATAAAAAGTTGAGCCTACGCAGTGGAAAGTGCTTCCTCAATTACATTGAATGGAATACAGTAAAGAAGAGGTCGTCACAGGACTACGCTCGTGCGACTTCGCGAATGGGAGGCTCCCCATTCACCCCCCCTCTGCTCTCCTCCGCGCCACGCCGGCGCTCTCTCTCCTCCGCTCCCCCCCACGTCGATGTCCCTCGCTCTGACCGAGACGCAGGTCCGCGAAATTGAAGCGGCCCATCCAGACGGACTGACCTCCGCCGAGTTGGTCGGTGCGTTCTCTGGCGCGCAGATCAAGTTCAGCGAAGCGACGTTGCGCAAGTACGTGCAGCTCGGCCTCGTCCCTCGCTCGCGCCGCGTTGGACGCAAAGGCAAGAACCTCGGTAGCCGCGGGGTGTACCCGACTCGCGCGGTCCGTCGCATCAACACGATCAAACGGTTGATGGCGGAGCGGTACACGATCGAAGAGATCCAGTCCCGCTTCCTGACCTTCAAGGACAACATCGAGACGCTCGATGAAGCGCTCTCCGAGCTGCTCAAACTGTTCGAGCAGAAGGTCGGAGAACAACCCCCCAACCGTCTACGGACGCGTCTTGGCGGCGAACTCTCCACGGTTCGCGACACCGCCGAAAAACTGCTCGAGGGCGTCTTGCGCCTCGAAAAGCTGCTCGTCTCCTCGGCTCAAGCGAGCCGGCCGCGTGGCGGAGGGGCAGCCAGCCCCACCGAGCTGCTCTGAAGAATTCCCCGGGTCCGCCGTGGACCCACTCCTGCTCCTTCTCAACCTCTTTCTGTGCCCGAGGTCTGCTCCCCGGCCTCGCATCAGGACTCTCTCATGCTCAAGTACGAACCGACCGCGACCCCTCCCGAAACCGAAATCCACGACGACGCCGTGCCCAGCGGTGATCCGAGGCCGATCGTCCGGCGCAGCCGCGCCAAGACGATCGCGATGAAGCGCCTGACCAAGGAAGAGCTCCGCATTGGTGCGCTGCTCTACCCCGAGCGTAGCTACTGGCGTCCAAGCGCCCGTGGCGAGTGTTCGAACGTCGCGCGCCCGTGCCCGTACGTCTCGTGCAAGTACCACCTCTACATCGACGTGAACCCGGCGACGGGAAGCATCAAGGTGAACTTCCCCGACCGCGAAGTCTGGGAGCTCGGCAACAGCTGCGCGCTGGACGTGGCCGAGCAAGGCGGCATCACGCTCGAAGAGGTTGGCGAGATTCTCAACCTCACCCGCGAGCGGATTCGCCAGGTCGAGGTCCGCGGCCTGATGAAGCTCAAGGAAGCCGGCGGCGACGAGCTGCTCGGGTACCTGGCTCGTTCGGCCGAGTAGTCGGCTGCACGCGCCCGACGTGTACGTCCTGTGCCCGGACTGTGACATGGAAGCGACAATGCTTCCGCGTCTGGGCATGCGGCGACGTCGGTCGTGGTGGCCAGTCGCGCGAGGTTGACCTTCCCGGGGGTCAGGGCGTATTTCCAGCGCCGTGGCCACCCGGATCCGTCGAGCCCTCGTTAGCGTCTCCGACAAGCGCAATCTCGCAACCCTGGCCGAGGTCCTGGTCGCACACAAAGTCGAGGTGCTCTCGACCGGTGGCACGTACAAGGCGCTGAGCGAGCTCGGTGTCGCGGCGGTCAAAGTCAGCGACTACACCGGGTCTCCGGAGGTGCTGGGCGGACGTGTCAAGACGCTCCACCCGAAGATTCATGGCGGCATCCTGGCTCTGCCGACGCCCGAGCACACCGCCGAGGCTGCAGAGCACGACATCCCGCCCATCGACCTGGTCGTGGTGAACCTCTACCCGTTCACCCAGGTCATCGCGAAGCCTGATTGCACGTTCGAGACGGCGATCGAAAACATCGACATTGGCGGGCCCACCATGGTGCGCGCCTCGGCGAAGAACTGGCCACGGGTCACGGTGGTCGTGGACCCGGATGACTACGCGCTGCTCGGCGCAGCCCTCGGGGAGCACGAGGGGACCGTGCCCGACTCGGTTCGGCGGGCACTGAGTCGCAAGGCATTTGGTCACACCGCGGCCTACGACGCCGCGATCGCCCAGTACCTCGCACGGCATGACGATGCAGGCACGGCCATGGACGCCGCTGGCGTGCCGAGCATGGTCTTCGTCGGAGGGGAGCAGCCGGCGGTCGACGAGACCGACGGCCCGCGCCCGGTGCAAGGCCAGCTGCGCTACGGCGAGAACCCGCACCAGTCCGCCGCATTCATCGCGACGCCAGGGGTGGACACCCGGCCCGGCATCGCCGACGCGCGCGTGCATCAAGGCAAGGCGCTGTCGTACAACAACCTCTTGGATGTCGACGCAGCGATCGACATCATCCGCGACTTGCAGCCTCTGGGCCGCGCGGCGGCGGTGTTCAAACACGCTACGCCGTGCGGAGCGGCGATCGCCCACGGGTCACAGACCCTCGCGGAGGTCTACGAAGCCGCGCGAGAGGCCGACGCCGAGAGTGCGTTCGGGGGCATCGTGTCCCTGACAGAAGCGATGGATGCTGCGACGGCCGCCAAGGTCGTCGAGACCTTCATCGAAGTTGTCATCGCGCCGGCCTTCTCAGGCGAGGCGTTGGAGGTGCTCAAGGCGAAGAAGAACCTGCGTGTACTCGAGCTCCCCGGGATGTTCGATGCCGGCGGCCCCGTCCCGCCGCTCAAGGTGCGCACGGTGTTTGGCGGCCTCCTCGTGCAGCGGGAAGACCGGCTCGGCGTCGCGCCGTCGGATGCCAAGGTGGCCACACAGCGAGCTCCGAGCGCTGCCGAAATGGCCTCGCTCGAGGTCGCATGGCGCGTGGCGAAGCACGTGCGCAGCAACGCGATCGTGCTGGCCAAAGACGGCGCGACGGTGGGCATTGGAGGGGGGCAGACCTCCCGGGTCGAGGCGGCTCGTGGCGCGGTCTCCCGGGCAGCCGCTCGGGCCCAGGGTAGCGTGCTGGCCTCCGATGGGTTCTTTCCCTTCCGCGATGGCTGTCTCTTATACACATCTGACGCTGCCG